>NZ_JAKZJH010000001.1:0-306809 GCF_031142795.1 Streptococcus sp. IsoGale021 | reverse complement strand
TGTGACCTTTGAAAAAGAAAAGTTCTGACTTAGTTTAATCACTATAGTCTTTTAAGTAGGCTCTTAATTCTCGAATCATAGCTTGGCGGCCTTTGAACCGTTCATCGGCTAGTAAGCGCTCGTACTGCTCTTGTTTCTCTGGACTCAGTTGAGCTTGGTAACTCTTTAGCTGGTCTCGGAGAATCACCAATTCATCCAGATATAGTTCTTTCAGGCTGAGCTTGTGACCAATCTCGCTCACTTCTTCATAAGCTTGACGGTCCAGTTTGCGTTTTTGGCTTTCCTGTTTACGGAGGATGTCCAGGATATGATTACGGAACTTGGTCTTATAGTAAACATAGAGCTGACTTTCTGACTCTACCAGCTGCGGATAGCGACTCACCAACTGATAGAGCACCAACATGCCCTCTTGTTCCCAATCGCTTAATTCCCACAGGTGGACATAATATTCCCTCCGACACTTCAGCACAATTCCTCTCACCTTGGCATATAACTCCTTGAACTCCATTTCCTTCTCCTTCCTTGCTCTTACCTCTTAAGGATAGCATGAAGGAGAACCCTTTGGTTTTCTGGTAGCTATTCTACTCTTTTTGGTTTCTATTTCGTACTTCTTAATACACCTATCTATCTCTTCAGGTACTTTTACATACTTTTCAGCGGATAATGTTAAAACCCTCTGATTTTAAATCAAAGAGTTTTAACATTTTATAATTTATTCTGGTTTTTGCTCTTCCATTTGAGATTTCACTTCATCATAGCTCAAAGCATGTGAAGAACTTGCATTTGGTTCATCAGGCATTTCGCCAGTTTCATATAATGATTTGATTTGATGACTATCAAGTGTTTCGTATTTAAGAAGAGCTTCCGCAATTAATTTATGCTTTTCGCGATTTGATTGGATAATTTCTGCTGCTTTGTTGCGCGCTTCATTAAGCAAATTACGAACTTCTTCATCAATTTCATATGCAGTTTGCTCTGAAATTGATTTTTGTGGGCTCGCAGCGCCAAACATCGCATGGTTTCCTTCATATTGAACCGGACCGAGTTTTTCACTCATACCATACTCTGTTACCATCGCACGTGCCATTTGTGTAGCTTGTTCAAAGTCATTTGAAGCACCTGTAGTTTGGACGTTAAAAATAATTTCTTCAGCAACACGTCCCCCCATAAGTCCTGCCAATTGCTCTTTCATATCTTCTTTAGATAAAAGAGTCTGATCTTCTTTCGGAAGAGCAATCATATATCCACCTGCACGACCACGAGGTACAATGGTTACCTTGTGAACGACACGTGCATTTGATAAAACAAGACCAACAATCGTATGTCCTGCCTCATGATAAGCGACAATTTGCCGATCACGTTGTGAAACTGTCTTATCTTTTTTAGACGGTCCTGCAATAACACGATCTTCTGCTTCATCTATATCGGAAGCATCAATAACTTTTTTATTTCGACGCGCTGCGACAAGAGCCGCTTCATTTAACACATTTTCCAAATCAGCACCAACAAAACCAGGCGTTTGTTGAGCAACTAGTTTTAAGTCAACATCTTCAGCAAGAGGTTTATTTCTAGCATGAACACGAAGGATAGCTTCACGACCTTTTACATCTGGTTGCCCAACAAGAACTTTACGGTCAAATCGACCAGGACGCAGAAGCGCCGGATCTAGCACATCACTACGGTTTGTTGCTGCAATAACAATAATTCCTTCATTACCTTCAAAACCATCCATCTCAATCAGAAGTTGATTAAGGGTTTGCTCGCGCTCATCATTTCCTCCACCGAGACCAACACCACGTTGACGACCAACAGCATCAATTTCATCAATAAAGATAATCGCTGGAGCTGCCTTTTTTGCATCTTCAAAAAGAGAGCGAACACGGCTAGCACCGACACCGACAAACATTTCAACGAAATCTGAACCTGAAATACTAAAGAATGGAACTCCTGCTTCACCAGCGACGGCTTTTGCAAGAAGAGTTTTACCAGTTCCTGGAGGGCCTTCAAGAAGAACACCAGCTGGTATGCGAGCCCCTAGTTTTGTATAACGTTTAGGATCTTTTAGAAATTCAACAACTTCAACTAGTTCTTGTTTTTCTTCTTCCGCACCTGCTACATCAGAAAAGCGTACTTTTATATCTTCTTTGTTTGTCGCACGCGCTTTATTACGTCCAAAACTCATAGCTCCACGCGCTCCACCGCCTCCACCTTGATTCATCATAGAGAACAGGAAGAAAGCAAAGATGGCAAATGGCACCAGAGTTGTCAGCACCTGAATCCAGACACCACTTGAACTTTCACGTTTAATGGTGATTTCAGTTCCCTTATCTGAAGCTAATTTTTGTAATTCAGCTACCGTTAAATCTGAAGGTAGAATAACACTAGTAAAGCGGCTTACAGAGGTAGAAGAAGGAGTAAAAAACTGAATACCACTATTATCCTTTACCTTCTTTTCTTTCTTATAAGTACCTGCAACTTCAATAACACTACCATTTGGCTGATAGCTAATATCCTTTACATTTCCATTTCTAATTTCTTTAACTAACTCAGTATAGTTAATTTGTTGGCTGCGACCTACAGAACTTCCAGCTGAAAAATACTGAAAACCTGTAATAACAACAACAATGATTAAAATATATAGGAAAGGATTTTTTATAAAACCATTATTTTGTTTATTTTTCATCTATCTATCAATATACCTTTTTATTTTGTATAAACTTCTTCTTTTAAAACCCCTACATATGGTAGATTTCGATAGTTTTCATCAAAATCTAGACCATAACCAACTACAAATTCATTTGGAATTGTAAAACATGTGTAATCCGCTTCAATATCAACTTTTCGTCCTGCCGGCTTGTCTAAAAGTGTAGCAATTTTAACAGACGCAGCTTTTTTCTCTCTAAATAATTCACACAGACTTTTCAATGTTTTTCCCGTATCAATAATATCTTCGACAAAAAGAATATGACGTCCAGCAATATCTTGATCAATATCTTTAATAATATTGATAACACCACTACTAGATGTTCCACCATGATAGCTTGACACTAACATAAAATCCATTTCAATATGGGTATCAACATGCTTTATCAACTCTGCCATAAAAGGAATGGAACCTTTTAGAATTCCTACAAATATAGGATTTTTCCCTGCATAATCACTAGTTAATTGAGCTCCTAAATTTTGTGCTGCTGCCACGATCTCATCATGTGAAACCAAAACTTTCTTAATATCTTGTTCTAGCATCTTCTTTACCTATCTAAATTTTGAATATAAAGTTTGTTATACATTATATCATTTTTTTGACTCTTACTCAAATCACATGTTACGATTCCAGCAATTGCTAAGATTTCCCCGTTTTGTTCAATAACAATAGCATTTTTTCTTTGATCTATAGGAATTTTTTGATCAATAAAATACCGACGAAGCTTTTTATGGTGTTGATTCAAAATAATTTCATCTTGTTCTTTTCTATGTCGAAGTAAAATTTCTGTTTCACGTGAAACAAACACTTCTTGGATGTTTTTTCCATGAAGTTCTTTTCCAAAAGAAAAGCGATAATGACCATATTCCACAATATCGTTATATTTTAACAAAATTGAATCCACTTTTAAATCAGACTGTGGACTGATTTTACGAATCTCAAAGGAATCATAATTTTTATAGAGTTCGTAACCCGCTTTAAGTGGTTGCTGATAATTAGATTGCTTGTTCAAGATTGCTAAAATATCAGAAAATTGTGCTTTACTGAGCTGCAAATCAGGAAATTTCTTTAAATAAGCCTGTAGCAAAAAACTTTGCACAGAGTAAGGTTGAGATTGAAATTCCTGCAGATTCGTCGCTACAATATTTTTAGTTAAATATGCTAATGCATCTTGCATTTGAGAAATTTCTGTTCCCAATTCTATTAAATGCTTCCTAAACTGCGGATTTTCTTGTTCTAACAATGGAAAATACTCATTTCGAATTCGATTGCGCAAATAATGGTTCTCTTGATTTGTCCAATCCTCAAAATGAAAAATAGGAGGGAAATTTGATTTTTGAAAAGAAAGCAACGGTCTTATCAATTCTCCATTTGCAAATTTTTGTTTTTCTTTCATTCCTGAAATATGAAATAAACGGCTGCCACGAAGAATTCTCATAAAAATCGTTTCTGCTTGGTCATCAGCATGGTGTGCTGTTACCAAAGCTGTGCAATTTTCTTCTAACATAATTTTTTTGAAAAAAGCATAGCGAAAATCACGCGCTTTTTGTTCTGAGAATGGTCCAGAAAAACTTGATGTAAAAATGCTTACACCAAGTTTCGTTGCTATTTTTTTTAGTTCTTCTTCCTCAAAATCAGATTCCTCTCTCACTCCATGATTAACATGAGCAAGATAAATTTCTATTTCTAGTTTTTCGCGATATTTATAAAGCCAGTCAAGCAAAGTCATAGAATCTAATCCACCAGAAATAGCAAGTAAAACTTTTCTATGATGTCTGAAATAGCCTTTTTTTTGCACCATTTGAAAAAATTGTTGTTCTATCATTTCAAAACCTCATAAATATCATCTGCAATTTTAGAAATGGTGTCATAATCAGAATGATTTGTAAAAATAGACAGAACAAAAGGAGAATTAGCATAAACAATTGCAACATCATGCTTAAAATCATAAGCATCCCCAATTTTATGAGCCACTTTTACATTTATATTTTTAGAAATACGCTGCTCATCAAAATTTGTTTGTGATAGTGCATTGATAATGTCCCCATTTTGTTCATAGATAGCTTCCATCACATTTCCTGCCATCCTTGCTGAAGCATCGCGTTTTTCCACATCCCATTTTTTCCCAGCGATTTGCTCAATTGTTGCTTGATAAGCGCTGTCTGATTGATTAGTAATATAATATCCTAAAATATTTGTAGCTGCATTATCCGATTCTTTTGCGATATGGTTCATCAATTCCTGAATGCTGTATTCCTTATTATCTGATTTTTTAGAAATGCTTCCACTACCTTCTGTATCATAAGCACCTGAATAGTCATTTACAGCAGGAATATATTTTAAACCAGAAGATGGCTTGTATTTTCCTTCATTTAATTGCTTCTGCGCATAATAGAGAATGGGAAGTTTTGCCACACTAGCAGAATACATTTCCAAATCTGGGTTGATACCAGCAGTTTTCCCAGAATCTAGTTGTTTTACATAGATAGAATAGTCTACTTTATTGTACTTGATTGTTAAGATTTCTTGAACTTTATCCATACGATTATCTGTATCAGATAGATATTTTACATCAATCCAACCTTTGCCCTCAACATAAGCATATTTTCCTGATGTCGTCTCAGCAAGTTGAGTAATTTTCACTGGATGATACGGTAATAAATTCGTCTTCACTTCCTTTGTTCCATTTACAAAAGCTTGGTTGTAAACTACAAAAGACGGTTTGAGCCACATTGTTTGTGAAACATCTTCACTAGATTGGACAATATCATCATAAATCATTCGTTTATCAGCAGGAATGAATTGTCCATTTGCGAGTTTAAAAACTGGGAGTCCTTGTTCATTGACTTGTAAGTCAGAAAGTTTAATTGGTGTATTCGGAGTTAAACTCCCAGCAACTTTTTCTAAATTTAAGGATGTATAAGTTGGAATTTGCTCATAAACATTTGGATTGGTTGGAAGGTCAGTGTAATAGTTACTGTAGGTCGTACTAGTAATTTCATACTGTTGCTTTGCGGTCAATTTTACATCTTGTTCTGTACTTACTACTACTTTTGCAGTGAAAAATGCTGGCAACAATAATAGAAATAGCAACTTACGCATGCTCTCCCCCTTCCTTTTTAGTCTCTTCTAATTTTAAAGTCTGATTTTTTCTGGACAATTCTTCTAATTTTTCATCAGAAAACTCCAAAAATTGTTCAATCATTTTTAATAAATTTTCCATCCTTACTGTGGCAACAATCCTGGGATTGTATAGATATATTCCCCTTGTTTAGAATAATAATATTTAGCACGTGCATATTTAGCAGCATATTCTTCATCTTTTAATTTATTAGCAAAAGCTTTTTGAGATTCTTTTTCGTTGCTTATTTCTTCGTATCTCTTTTGTAAATGCGTCAATTGTGTTCGACGTTCTAATAAATTTCGATAACTTTGAACCAAATTAAATGTCGGTAAAATGAACAATAAGATGACTAAAATCAATACCCAACCCATAAAGCGATTCTTTTTTCTTCTTTCTTGCTCTAAATAACGACGATGTTGGTTTTCATCTTGTATATAGCGATTATTTAATTGAACAATATTTCTAGCCATCTACTTCTACCTTTGTTTCTTTTATAATTTCGTACATTTTAGTGGCATCTTCTTTTTTAGTACTATCTTTCATTTCTAGAACCCGAACTAATAAAATTTTATTTCCAAAACGAATCTCTATTTCGTCATTGATTTTTAAATCTGTTGAACTTTTAGCTAAAATTCCATTTACTTTAATTCTTCCCTTATCGGCCACCTCTTTAGCAATAGGACGACGTTTTATAATACGGGATACTTTTAAATATTTATCTAATCTCATAAAGTTACCTCAATTTATTATTTTACCATTTTTTAAGAAAATATTATAGATGAAAGCGAAACTTTACAAAATTGTAAAGTTAGCAATTTTTCTTTTGATTTTTAATTTCTACTAATTTTTCTGAAAACTGCAAAAGTCCTTCTAAAATTTCATAATCTTTTTTATTTTTTACATCAAATATAACTTCAATCAATCCCTTATTTTCTGAAATTCTTGCTTTTAAATTTGTCACAGAAAGAGCTTCAAAGTAATCTTGAGTTAAGAAAAACTGTTGAGAAACTTTTTCAAATCGGACAATCACAGCTTGTTGCTTTTTTTCAACAAGCTGAACAAAAGCTTGATCTAAATAAGACTTTACAAGACCAATTTCTAATAAAAAGGCAACAACATCTGGATATTCTCCAAAACGATCCATCAACTCATTCTGTAATTCTTCATAATTTACACGACTGTCAATCTCGCGAATACGTTTGTAAATTTCAATTTTCTGCCTTTCATCAGCAATATAATCACTAGGAAGATAGGCATCAATCTGCAAATTAATTTCAGCATTTCCTTTTTGCCGTCTTTTTTCTTTGCCTTGTTTTTTAGCAATAGCCTCTTCTAATAATTGAGAATACATCTCAAATCCAACAGAATCAATAAAACCAGATTGTGAACTTCCTAAAATATTTCCAGCACCACGAATAGATAAATCTCGCATAGCAATTTTAAAACCAGAGCCTAATTCTGTAAATCCTTTTATAGTTTCCAAACGTTGTTCAGAAATTTCTGTCAAAATCTTGTCAGGACGATACATGAGATAGGCATAAGCAATACGATTACTACGACCAATACGCCCTCTTAATTGATATAAAGTTGACAATCCCATGTAATCTGCATTTTCAATAAAAAGAGTATTAACATTAGGAATATCAACACCAGTTTCAATAATAGTCGTTGTCACCAAAATATCATATTCCCCATTGATAAAATCAAGTAAAGTATTTTCAAGAAGAATTTCACTCATTTGACCATGTACATATCCAATAGAAGCTTCTGGAATCAATTCTTTCAATTCTGAAACTTTTCGCTCCATTGTGTCAACTTTATTGTAAAGATAGTAAACCTGCCCCCCTCGATCCATTTCTCTTAAAACTGCATCTCGAATAACTGTTGCATTATTTTCTAAAACATAAGTTTGAACTGGGTAGCGATTTGTTGGAGGAGTTTCAATAACTGATAAATCACGTATACCTAACATAGACATATGGAGTGTACGAGGAATAGGGGTCGCCGTCAAAGTTAAAACATCAACTTTTGTTTTCAACTCTTTTAATTTTTCTTTATGCTTAACTCCAAAACGTTGCTCCTCATCAATAACAATGAGTCCTAAATCAGCAAATACAATATCTTTTGACAGGAGACGATGCGTTCCAATAATAATATCCACTTGCCCTTTTTTTAATTTTTCTAAAATTATTTTTTGTTCTGATTTACTTTTAAAACGACTTAATACTTCAATGTTGATAGGAAAATCGTTAAAACGGTCCTTAAAGTTCGTATAGTGCTGTTGAGCTAAAACCGTAGTGGGAACTAAAATTACCACTTGTTTATGATCATTTACTGCTTTAAAAGCAGCTCTCATAGCTACTTCCGTCTTCCCAAAACCAACATCCCCAACTAAAAGACGGTCCATAGGATGATCACTTTCCATGTCTTTTTTAACTTCTTTTATAGAACGCAACTGATCTTCTGTTTCTACATAAGGAAAATCATTATCAAATTCTTGCTGATAAGAATCATCACTAGAAAACGCAAATCCCTTTAATTGACTTCTCTCTGCGTAAAGTTTAATTAAATCCTCAGCAATGTCTTCAACTTGATGTTGTACTCTCTGTTTAGTTTTTTGAAAACGTCCATCATTTAATTTATTGATCTTAGGCGCTTTACCATCACTCGCAACATATTTAGAAAGTAGATGAATCTGATCAACAGGAATAGAAATACGATCTGCATTTTGATATTGAATAGTGAGATAATCACGATGAATTCCTGAAATTTCAATCGTCTCAATTCCTAAATATCGCCCAATTCCATGAACGTTATGAACAACATAATCTCCTTTTTCCAGCTCATTATAATTTTTCAAACGTTCAGCATTAGAAATACTTTGCCTGCGAACTTTTCGTTTTACTTTTTTTTGCAGAATATCATATTCAGTGATTAAAACAATTTTTTCGTCTACAAAATTAAATCCTTGAATTAAACGTCCTTCTACTAATTGAACAGCATGTTTATGAATTTTAGTATCATTAACATAATCAAGTGGAATTTCATATTCTTGTAAACTTTTATGTAAACTTTGTAAAGTCAATAAAGAATTTGATTGTATAATAACTGTGTAGTTAGATTTTTTATAGCGACTGATTTCTTCTTTCAAAAGCTGAAATTGACTAAAAAATTCCTGCATAGGATACTGATTGAACTGATAAAGAGAATCAAATTTTAAATTTCCCAGTCCTTTATGAAAATTGGAAAAGAAGGTAGCTGGTTTATACTTTCTAAATATTGAATAAACATCTACAAAATAAGATTGATTTTCAACCGCTTTACTAGTTTGTAAATCTTCTGTCAATAAATTTGCTGTTTCTAATTGAAACTGAGCATATCTATTCATAATTTTTTGAAAATCATCAAAGAAAATTGGGCTATGTTTTGGAAGATAATCAAGAATTGTCCATTCATTTTGATAAAAATAAGACAATAATTTTCTAATATCAGTATGTTGAATTTGTTCTTTTGTACTAGCTAAAATCTCCTCTAAATAAGATTTTGAAGTTGAATCTACAGTTTTTTCTATAAGATTTTCTATTTTTTTCTGTGCACTTTTATAATCTGCTTTAGTAAATATGATATCTGTAGCAGGATGAATATGCACATGTTCTACATTTTGAATAGAAATTTGATTTTCAGGATTAAATAGACGAATACCATCAACTTCATCACCAAAAAATTCAACCCGAAAAGGCATTTGACTAGAGCGCTCAAAAATATCTAAAATATCACCACGAAGACTAAACTCCCCTTGTTTCAATACTTGTGATACTTGCTTATAACCTGAATTTAGCAATTGAGAAATCAAATCTTTCAACTCATATTCTTGCCCTATTTTTAAATCAATATAAGCTGAATTGAAATTAACAGGATTGGGTAAAAATAGTTGACTAGCTGCCACATTAACTATCAAAAATCCTGATTGTTGAGAATCTAATAAAAAATCTAGAGCTTCCAAACGAGAAAAAATCTTTTCTTGAGAAGAAAAAACAAACTCAGCTAACGGAGTATCATCTGCAAGAAATGTATAGACCCTCTCTTCTCCCACCAAGCCAATCAGATCACTAGAAAGTCTTTCTGCTTCACTATAAGTAGACGTTAAAATCAAAATTTTGTGATTCTCCTCTACACAAGAGGCCATTGTAATAGCCTTAGTTGAAGATGACAAACCCATTAATAACTGCCGAGTTGATTTATTTAGATTTCTTTGCCAATCAACTATTTGTTTATTTTGATTAAATAACTCAATAATATCCATCTTTTTATCCATTGTATTGTTGCATTGTTTGTTCAAAATTATTAGAATGTAAATAATAATTTACAGCACTGTCAACTTTGTCAAGTATATTTAAAATTATAGCATAGTCTCCTTTTGAAAATTTTCCTAACACATGGTGAATAATGGTTATATTATTTTCGGGACGACCAATACCAATTTTAATTCGTTTAAATTCTTGGGTTCCTATATGTTTTATAATTGATTTGATGCCATTGTGACCACCAGCTGATCCTTTTGCTCTAAGTCGTATTTTTCCTACTTCCATATCTAAGTCATCATAGATAACCACTAAATCTTCAATATCTAGACCATAATAAGATAGAAGAGCATGAACAGCCTTTCCACTCTCATTCATAAAGGTCGTTGGTTTGACAAAATACACTTTCTCACCATTAAAAAATGTAGAAGCTATTTCTGCTTGAAAAATTTTATCAGTTGTAAACTTTAAATTTTGTTCTTTACACATTTTGTCAATTAGCATAAATCCGACATTATGTCTTGTTTCAAAATATTTTTCTCCAGGATTTCCCAAACCTACAATCATCTTTACCATTTTTTACCTCTAAAAAGACCAAAAGGGCTGGAAAAGTTTTTCCAACCTCGTTTATATTTAGTTTACAATGCTTTACACATTAAATCTAAATTCCATAATATCGCCATCTTGAACGATATATTCTTTTCCTTCTTCACGCAGTCGTCCTGCTTCTTTGACTGCTTTTTCACTTCCATATTTCACTAAATCATCATAAGACATGGTTACAGCACGAATGAAGCCTTTCTCAAAGTCTGAGTGAATAATGCCAGCTGCTTGTGGTGCTTTCATGCCACGTTTAAATGTCCAAGCTCGAACTTCTTTTTCTCCTGCTGTAAAATAAGTTCCAAGTCCTAATAAATGATAAGCTGCTCTGGTTAATTTGTCAACCCCAGATTCGTTCAAGCCCATTGCTTCAAGAAATTCAGCTTTATCTTCATCATCTAGCTCAGAAATTTCTTCTTCAGCACGCGCAGATATAACCACTACCTCTGCATTTTCAGTTGCTGCAAACTCGCGAATTTGTTGAACATACTCAATATTATCCGGATCTGCTACCTCGTCTTCACCAACATTCGCAACATAAAGCACTGGTTTTGTAGTCAATAAAAATAATTTTTTGACAATCTTTTGTTCTTCCTCATCAAATTCAATGGTACGAGCTGATAAACCATTTTCTAAGACTGGTTTGATTTTTTGCAAAACATGAAACTCAGCTACTGAATCTTTGTCTTTTTGCGTTCGAGCAACTTTTTCTACACGTGTGTAGCGTTTATTGATACTTTCTAAATCTGCTAAAATCAACTCAAGATTAATTGTTTCAATATCAGCCATTGGGTCAACAAAACTTGACTCACGTCCTTGTTCCCGCATAACATTTTCATCATCAAAAGCCCGAACCACATGAACAATGGCATCAACTTCACGAATGTTAGCCAAAAATTTATTTCCAAGACCTTCTCCTTTTGAAGCTCCTTTTACAATCCCTGCAATATCTGTAAACTCAAAAGTTGTTGGCACTTTTTTCTGTGGTTTGATAAGCTCTGTTAATTTATCCAAACGAGCATCTGGAACTTCTACCCGTCCAACATTAGGGTCAATCGTCGCAAAGGGGTAGTTAGCTGCCTCTGCTCCTGCTTTTGTAATCGCATTAAATAAAGTGGATTTTCCAACATTAGGCAATCCCACAATTCCTGCTGTTAAAGCCATTTCGCTCTTCCTTTCACCTTTTCAATTCAATAAACCATTATATCATATTTACCACTATTTGACTTATAACTTAATCATTTTTGTAAAATGTTGTATTTTCCCAATAAAAATATTATAATTTTATTGAGGTATAGGAGGTAATGCCATGAAAAAAAGATATTTAAAACAATTATTGGTTGGTTTTGTTACAGTTTTTTCGCTCATCACTCTCATTGCATGCGGATCTCAAGAAAAAAAGATGTCATTTCAAAGAATTGATCAAAATTTGCAATACGACTTACGTTTAACCTATTATTATAAAGGAGATATTGTCACAAAACAAACTACTAATTCATTTTGGTCTTATAAAACCTTAGGAGCTACTAAAAAAGAAGATGTTAAAGACAGAATTGATAAAGCTTCTCAAATGTATCAAAATATTGAAGGAATTAAAGAAAAAGTCACTTATGAAGAAAAGGGAGTTAAGGAAACTGTAGAAATTAACTTTAATAAAGTAGACTTTGATAAATTAGCAACCTTACCTGGAATGTATACAGATAAGAATACGAGAAAAACTAAAAAAGTTAGTATGAAAGCTAGTAAAGAACTCTTAACAAGTAAAGGTTTTAAAGAAATTACAGACGGTAAATTTGAAAAATTAAAATAAGATTATGAAAAGGTGCTAAGAAATCAATTTCCTAGCACTTTTTTTAGTTTTCGTTCAAAATCATATCGGCTCATCATCACGATATGTTGGCAATTTGTACAGCGAATTTTAATATCCGCACCCACTCGAATAATTTCCCAACGATTTGCTTTTTTGCCTGTAGATTTAATCGTACAAGCATGTGGTTTTTTCATTTCAACAAAATTTCCTACATCATACATTAGTTTGTTCTCACTGGTGTAATCAATTGAATAAAGTTCTCTGTATCTTCATTTGGAACTAAAGTAAATGGACGTACAGCCGAAATAAAGCTGATTGTAACTTTTTCACTATTAATAGCTTTCAATGAATCAATTAAATACGTTGGATTAAAACTAATGGTTAAATCTTGACCTGATATACTTTCAGTATCAATTTCTTCATTTACACGGCCAACTTCAGGAGAGTTCACATGTGCACTAACTACACCATTTATAATTTCTAATTTAACTGTTCCATTTTGAGTTGCATTTGAAAGAAGGCGTGCGCGTTCCATTGCATAACGAAGGTTATTTTTATCAAATGTTACAATACTAGTAAATTCTGTTGGAATTAAACGGTCGGTATCAGGATAATTTCCCTCTAACAGCCGAGTGTAGAAGCTAATATTTTCACTTCTAAAGAGTAATTGATTATTTGTGAAGTAAATCTCTACTGTTTCAATATCATCCGTAAAAACGGCTGAAAATTCTCGTAGAGAACGACTAGGAATAACAACATCAAAATTATCCCCATTTTTTTCTAAAACAATCTTCTTTTGACTCATCCGATGAGAGTCTGTTGCAACCGTCTTTAAATTTTTATTTTCTGTTAAAACAAAATGAACCCCAGTTAAAATCGGGCGACTTTCTTGTGTACTAGCTGCAAAAGCTGTCTCGTTAATAATATTTTTAAGAACACTTGTTTCAAGCACCAAAGGATTACTTGCTGAAATTTCTTGAATACGAGGGTATTGATCTGCATCTTTTCCTTTTAAGGTAATTTCTGATTTGCCACTAGTTAAAACAATTTGCTTTTGCTCAATTTCTTTAAAATCAAGTGTAACATCAGGAAGACTTGATACAACATTGATGAAAAAAGTTGCTTCAAGCAAAATAGAGCCTGAAGAGGTCACTAAAAGCCCTGCATTTTCGTTTTTAATTGAAATAAAATTTTCAATAGAGATTTGTCCATTTGAACCAATTAATGTAATTCCTTCATTTGTAACATCAATTTTTACTGTAGAAAGAATGGGAATAGCATTTTTAAGACTAATAGCACGTTTGGTTGTATTTAAAGCTTGTAAAAATAAATTTTTATTGATTGAAAAGTTAATCATAGACACTCCTTTTATTATTTTATGATTATTAAGTTAATAGTAATAGTAGTTTGTGTGAAACTTGTGGAAAAGTTTCCTAATCAGCGATAGAACACAAAAACAGACTTGTTTATAAATTGTGAATAACTTTAACATTTTTTTGCAATTATCCACAATTATCTGATTTTATTTTTTATGTTTTCTATTTCTAATCGAAGATTATCATCCGTTTCTAGCATTGTTTTAATTTTCCCATGAGCATGTATGACCGTTGTATGATCTTTACCGCCAAATTCTCTTCCAATTTTGGGAAGACTATTATCGGTTAATTCACGGGCCAAATACATAGCTACTTGTCTAGCAAGGACAATATTTTGAACCCGACGACTTCCTTTCATTTCTTTAACGCTGACTCCATAGAAATTTCCAACTTCTGTTTGGATTTTATCAATTGGAATAACTAAAATTTGACTTGCATCTTGTTTTCGAGCTCGAATAGCTTCAGCAGCAGCGTCAATTGTAATTTCTTTCAGATTTTTTACTCTAGCCATAAGAGAAATATCATTTAGAGCACCTTCTAAATCTCGCACATTTGAATCAAATTGACCTGCTAGATATTCTAAGGTATCATTTGGAAAAATGTAATCTAAATCTTCTATCTTATTGCGTAAAATGGCGATTCTTGTTTCAAAATCAGGTGGAGTAATGTTTTGAGTTAATCCCCATTTGAAGCGCGTGACTAAACGTTCTTCAAGATTATCCAGATGATCAGGACTTCGGTCGCTTGTTAAAACAATTTGTTTATTATCTCCGTGCAAAGCATTAAAGGTATTGAAAAATTCTTCTTGAGTAGAAACTTTTTTTCCTCCTAAAGATTGAATGTCATCAATCAATAAAAGATCGAGGCTTCGATAAGTTCTCTTAAAGCTTTCCATTTCCCCTAATCGAAGATGTTCTAAAAAGTCGTTGATAAAAGTCTCAGCAGGAATGTATTTCACTCTAGCATCAGGAATATTTTCTAAAATTTGATTTCCAATTGCATTTAGTAAATGGGTTTTTCCTAATCCTGGTCCACCATAGATAAACAATGGATTATAAGTTGTTGCTAAATTTTCAGAAACAGCGAGTGCCGCCGATAGAGCCCAAACATTTCCATCGCCTTGAACAAAATTATCAAATGTATATTTTGCTTTTAACCCGGTTTCAATGGGAGGAAGGCTTGGTTTAACTACTGAATGATTTGTATTTGTTGATTGAGTAACTTCATCATTTTCCTCTTGAAAGATATAGTGTACGGTAATTTGGTCATTATAAATTTCAAAACCTGCAGTAATGATGACATCTGCTAAATTTTGATCCCAAAATAATTGTTTGACAGGACTGTCAAGAAGTACAGTAGCTTGAAAATTTTCAACTTTCATTAACCGAGCTCCTGAAACAAAATAATCATATGTATTTTTTTTGATTTGTTTTTGAGCCAATTCTAAAACACGCGCCCAAAAATTAGCTTCTTGTGACATAAGAAACCTCCTTCCTTGCTAATAAATCTTCGTTATATTTAATTATCCATAGAAGTTATTTTAACATAAAATGCAAAAGTTTTCCACAATCTGTGGAAATAAATTCACATTGTTCTTTGAAGTTTTCCACAGATTGTGAATAAAGCAGTTTTTCTGTGATTCATTAAGGTTTTCTTATAAAATAAGAGTGGATAACTCTGTGACTTGAAAGAATAAAAATAACAGCCTTATTTAAAGCTGTCAATAATTCTTTGATATTCTTCTAGGTTTGAAAAATGAATACAAATTTTCCCTGATTGAGATTGTTTAGAAAATTGAAGAGAAATCTCTGTACCAAATATCTTTTTTAATCTTTTTTCTTCCTCTTTGAGGAAGAGATGATGTTTATTTTTTGTTACAGTTTTTGTCTGTTGGGAATGCAATTGTTTTTCTAACTGCCGAACAGAAAGGCCTTGAGATAATATTTTATCAAACCACTGATTTTGCTCTTTTTCTGAGAGATTGATGAGCAGACGAGCGTGTCCTTGAGAAATATTTCCTTCTTTTATCGCTTCGATAATATTGAGAGGTAAATTTAATAACCGAACAGAATTTGTAATATAAGGACGTGATTTTCCCATAGTCAGAGCGATCTCTTTATGTGTCAACCCTTTGTCAATCAAATATTGATAAGATTGTGCTTCTTCTATAGGATTTAAATCTTCTCGTTGTAAATTTTCAATAATGGCTTGCTTCATCATTTCATCATCTGTTACTTCTTTTATAATAGCTGGTATATTTGTTAAGCCTGCTAATTTAGCAGCTCTAAAACGCCTTTCACCAGCTAGCAATTCATAACCAATTATCGGAGATTTTCGTACAATAATGGGCTGAATAATCCCATGTTCTTTTATAGAATTAGCAAGCTCAGTAATTTTTTCTTCTGAAAATTCTTTTCTTGGTTGATAAGGATTAGTTTGAATGTCCTTAAGTGCAATATATTGATATTTTTCCATGTTTATATAGAATAACACACCTTTACAATTCTGTAAAGATGTGTTAATAAAGTGTCAATTATTTGAATCTAAATCTTTTGTAGATTTTGTAAGCTTAATGGTAGTAGTAGTTTCTTTTCCATCACGATAGAAAGTGATTTTTATGTTGTCGCCAATTGAATGTTTGTATAAAGCAGATTGTAAATCACTTGTTGAAGAAATTTCTTTATCATCTACTTTTGTAATCACATCATATTTTTGAAGTTTTCCTTCAGCTGGCATTCCAGATTGAGCTGAACGTACGACAACTCCACTAGTTATTTTTGATGGGAGTTTTAAACGTGATAGATCTGAACTAGACAGATTAGTGATGTCAATCATTTGGATTCCTAGAGCTGGTCGTGTAACAGTTCCATTTGCTTCTAACTGGTTAATAATGTTTATAACATCATTAGATGGAATAGCAAATCCTAATCCTTCAACCGAAGTTCCGCCGTTGTTAGCTATTTTACTTGAAGTAATACCAATTACTTGCCCTTGGATATTCACAAGTGGTCCACCAGAGTTCCCTGGGTTGATAGCTGTGTCTGTTTGAATAGCTTGTGTTGAAATCGTTTGTCCGTCTTCAGATTTTAGAGAAACATTACGATTTAAACTAGAAATAATTCCTTGAGTCACAGTATTAGCATAATTTGAACCAAGTGGACTTCCAATTGCAATAGCTGTCTCACCAACAGTCAATTTGCTAGAATCTCCAAATTCAGCAACTGATTTTACTTTATCAGCACTGATGCGAACAACGGAGATATCAGAATAAGTATCTGACCCTACAATTTCTCCAGGAACTTTATTACCATCTGCTAAACGAATGTCAACTTTTTTAGCACCACTGATAACGTGGGTATTGGTTACTAAGTAAGCGTATTTTCCATCTTTTTTATAAATAACTCCAGATCCTTCGCTAGCTACTTGTTGAGAATTATCATTGTTATTATTTGAATCATCATTTCCAAACACACTGTTTTGTGAATTATTATTAGCATAGGTAATAACGGATACAACAGCATCTTTTACTTTACTCACAGCTTGTGTTGTGGAATTTGTATTTTTATAAGCAGTAGTAACTTGATTAACTTTAGTCGTTGTAGAGCTATTTGTTGATAATTTAGATGAAGTTAAGTTTCCAAGTAAACCACCAATAAAACCTATAGCTAAGACCATGAAAAGCAATAACAATTTTTTTGTGAAATTTGAAGAGTTTTTCATATCTTCCTCCTAGTTATTTCAATTACTGAAAGTATAAAGAATTTAACTTAATTATAGCTTAAATGTTTTATCTTTTCCACAAATTGTGGATAACTTTTAAAATCTGTGATTTTCTAAGTCATTTATAAGGTAATTTATTTTTTATCCTGTGAATAAGGTGTGAAATAATTGTGGATATGGTAGAATAGAGATATGAAAATAAAACTTGTAACTGTTGGAAAATTAAAAGAAAAATACCTTAAAGATGGAATAGCAGAGTATGTAAAACGTTTAGGGCGCTTTACTAAATTTGATATGATTGAACTTCCAGATGAAAAAACACCTGATAAGGCAAGTCACTTAGAAAATCAACAAATTCTTGACAAAGAAGGAACTCGTATCTTATCGAAAATTAATGATAAAGAATTTGTGATTGCTTTAGCTATTGAAGGGCAACAATTTCCGTCAGAAGAATTCAGTAAGAGATTAAGCGATGTGACTGTTCGTGGATTTTCGGATATTACTTTTGTGATTGGTGGGAGTCTTGGTCTGTCTACTGCTGTCAAAAAAAGGGCTAATTTGCTGATGAGTTTTGGAAAATTGACACTTCCTCATCAGTTAATGCGATTAGTTTTAGTAGAACAAATTTATCGATTGTTTATGATTCAACAAGGAAGTCCCTATCATAAGTAATCTTGACGTCATAGGCTTTTTTTGTTAAAATGATAGAGCATTGGTCTCATAGCTCAGCTGGATAGAGCATTCGCCTTCTAAGCGAACGGTCGCAGGTTCGAATCCTGCTGGGATCATATAAGAAAAGGGCACGGGAAAGCGTGCCTTTTTCTATAACTGAATAAAGAAGTCTTTTGAGATGTAAAAATGTGTCGTTTAGAGTTTTTTTTAATTTATTTATGAAGATTTTGTATAATTACCTTGTAAGATTTCTTACAAAAAACAAACATTAAGGAGAAATTATGAAAAAGTTGTTTGCTAAAAAAGAGGTAGTAAAAAAGGAAGTTGTAGAATTTAAAGAACTGAATGATGAGCAGTTAGATAAAATCATTGGTGGGGATAGGAGGGATCCTAGAGGAATGATTGGAATTGGGAAAAAATTATTTGGTTAGGAGATTTTATCATTATGAATCTGGATAAAATATTTATAATCATTTCTTTTATTATCGGAATTTTATCTTTTTCAATTGTTCATAAAAAAATTAGTAAAGTGAAAATTATAGATTTTCGCTTTACTTTATTGTGCTTGTGTTTATTTTTATTTTCATCTTTTATAAATTCGATTAATTCCTTATTAGCCTATCTATGTTTATTATTAGAGCCTATTATAATTTACTTCTATTTTTATCGCTTTAAGAAATATGAGAAGTATATATCAGTTTTTGCAACCTTTTTAATTTATTCATCTGTAACTACCTCTGAAACCTTCTTTTCAGTCATTATTTCTTCTGTTACAGGTGATAAGTTTGTTGATAGATACTGGGGATTGTTTTATATTTTTATCAATATCATTTCTTTAGTTTTTATTTTAAAAGCAATTGATTATTTTAAGTTTAATTTTAAATATTTTAAAAAGGCGGATTTTAAAGAGAATATTGTGCAGTTAAACTTTTATCTCTTATTTATTCATTTTTTATTAAATTTGTCGCATTGGCTTAGTAATATGAAAAATTTAAATAGTTTTTCTAGTATGATTGCTACAATTTGCTTTTTAATGTTTATGTCAACTTTATTCTACTTACAATCTATTCGCGAAAAGTATGAAAAAGAAGAACAAATTAAACAGAAAGAACGAGAACAACTACAATTACAAAAATATACAGATGAAATTGTTAATCTGTATAATGAAATTCGAGGTTTTCGTCACGATTATGGTGGGATGTTGGCAAGCTTCCAATCGGCCATTCATACAGGTAATATAAAAGAAGTAGAACGAATTTATCAGGAGGTGCTAGTAAATGCTAATTTACAACTTCGTTCAGATAAATATACGTATTTTGATTTAAATAATGTTGGAGATTCAGCACTTAGAAGTGTTATGACGCAAACATTATTTAAGGCACGTGATTACAATATAGAATTAACATTTGAAGTAAAAGATTTTGTCAAGCCCTTGCCGATTAAATTGTTAGATCTGGTTAGAATGACAAGCGTCCTTTTGAATAATGCCATAGAAGGATCAGCAGAAAGTTATCAAAAAACGATGAATGTTTCTTTGGTGGATTTAGATACAGAAACAATCTTAGTCATTCAAAATTCACGTAAGAAAAGACCGCTAGATTTAGAAGAGATTTACCAAACTGATTTTTCAACAAAGGGTGAAGGACGCGGTTTAGGCTTAAGCAATATCAAAGAAATTATTAACAACTATGAAGGAATTATCCTCGATACTAAAATTGAGGATGAATATTTTACACAAGTAATGAGAGTGCGGAAAGAAGGTTTATAATGAAAGTATTAGTATTAGAAGATGAAATTTCACATCAAGTAAGAATGGAAACAACTTTGGCAGAGATTGCGAAAGAAATGGGAATTACAATAAAGGTTAAAGTAACTGGCAAAGTAAGAGAATTTAAAGAATATGTTGAAAATGATGAGGTGAATCAATTATATTTTTTAGATATTGATATCAAAGGAGAGGAAACAAAAGGTTTAGAAATAGCAAAATTTATACGTCATCACAATCCGTATGCTATTATTGTTTTTGTTACAACGAAATCAGAATTTGCTACTATGACCTTCAAATATAAGGTATCTGCACTGG
Source organism: Streptococcus sp. IsoGale021 (assembly GCF_031142795.1). NCBI lineage: Bacteria > Bacillati > Bacillota > Bacilli > Lactobacillales > Streptococcaceae > Streptococcus > Streptococcus sp. IsoGale021. The sequence goes on along the minus strand of NZ_JAKZJH010000001.1, from coordinate 286,419 downwards.
ATTTTGTTGATAAAAATTTGAGTGATGTTGCTTTTAAAAAACATATAAAAGACAGCATTGAGTATACAAAAGCGACATTGATTGAAAATAAAGATATGGTGGATTATTTTGAATATAGCTTTCGTGGCGGAGAGGTTAGAATGCCTTTTAATGACATTTTATATATTGAAACGACAGGTTCTTCTCATAAATTAAGAATTGTCGGTAAAAACTTTTTTAAAGAATTTTATGGTACTATTGCAGATATTCAAGAAAAAGATAAAGAAACAAGACGTTTCTTTTCACCTCATAAATCTTATCTAGTCAATATTGGAAACATCAAAGGTTATGACAAAAAAATGCGAGAAATAATTTTTTATGAAGATCATCGTTGTCCGATTACTCGAATGAAAATTGGAAAGTTAAAGGCTATTTTAGAGGAATTAAAAGGATAAATAGAATAGGCAAATGAAATAGCAAATATAGTTAAATTTTTAAATAAAAACTATTGACAAAGTTTTCCAAACTGGTATAATAGTATATGTTCTGTGAAAGAACATATATGGTCCGTTGGTCAAGGGGTTAAGACACCGCCTTTTCACGGCGGTAACACGGGTTCGAATCCCGTACGGACTATATCATCCGGCATAGCTCAGTTGGTAGTAGCGCATGACTGTTAATCATGATGTCGTAGGTTCGAGTCCTACTGCCGGAGCTACTAAGCATTCATAAAGAATGCTTTTTTATATAACTAAAGAATACTAAAAGCCAAACTGTCTTATTGTTCAGCTTGGCTTTTTAACTATGACAATTTTTTCTTACGTATCTTATTGTAAATTATAAATAAGGAGATTCCAGATAAACATGCTATACTACCTTCTTTAAGACCATTTGGGATAAATGTCAGTTTTATTTTTCCTGCGCCTTTTTTGACATCAATTTTCATAAAGCCATTTTGTGCTCTTGAAATTTTAATTGGTTTTCCGTTTTGTGTTGCAGCCCAACCTTTATCATAAGGAAGTGTGAAGAATAAAGAACTATCTCGTTGAGCTTGATAATGTGCTGTTATTGTATTATGTTTTGTTGTCACGGATACTTTTTGTCGTTGAATCTTGTTTATCGCTTGTTGAAAATGATTGGTGTTAAGCGTATAAAATTCAGGACTATCAAATGAAACTTTTGAGTTATCTGGGAAAGATATTTTAACGGTTATGGTTTGTTTTTGCTTAAAATAACCAAGATTAAAAAATGGAAAGACATTGTTGGTACCATAATGCATTTTTTGATTATTATTTACAGTTATGTCAACTGATTTTTGGTTGTCATTTGAGAAAGTTAAGTTTGGCAGAGTTAAATAAACTTGACTATTTGTTGGAACTTCTAAAGTGTAAGTTACACTAGCAAAGGAATCATGATTTTCTTTATCTACTTCTGCTGCTATTCTATTTCCAACTTGCTTAACATTATGATTACTTGTAGGAGATAATCTGTGATAATATTTTAAATTTAATCCAGAAAGCTGATTGAGAAAACGAGTTTGATTATCTAATGTTAAGTGATTAAACTTTACATCTCTGTAAATTGAATTTGTTAAAAATGCTAGTGAATTAGCATTTTTATTTTCATAAAGTGTTAAATTATCTTTCGTTTTAATGGAAGTAAAACCATATTTTTGAGGATTGTTTGTTGAAATATTATATTTTACACCCAATAAGCTATCCATAATGATACTATTGTTTTGATAACGTAAGTTTAAATTAGTTCCAGATGATTTAAAACCTAATTTATCAAGAATAGAACTAGCTGCGGTATTGCGAACAGAAGAAAATTGAGAGATACCATTATAATTGTATTTCATACTGTCATTTCCAGTTTGAATAGCTAATTTTTCAGTTCTAAAGAAATTGGAATTTTTCTTTTTACTGTAGTTGACGAGTAAATCAATAGCTGTTAAATCTTGTTCATAAGCATTTCTACTTGCAAAGCCCCATTCTTTTGCAATTCCTTCCATTTGATAAAAACTATTTAAACTTAGTTCAAAGCAAACAAATAATAAAGTAGAAATAGTAAATATTTTAACAGAAATATATTTTTTTGTATAAGTCCAAGAAATTAAAAGATAAGCAATCAAAAACTCTAATGTTAAGATGAAATTAACAGAACCTAAAAATTTGTAATGATTCTTAAAAATAAAAGCAGCAATAAAACCAAGTCCTAAGATAGAAAAACTGGCTAGAATGTTTGTCAATTTAATCTCTTTTAGACGCTCCAAGCTTTCAGCAGCTAAGAAAATAATGACAATAGAAAAAGTCCAAGAGTAACGATGTAGGAACATATTTGGCGTGTGCATACCTTGCCAAAGCAGATCCAAAGGCTGTAAGTAAAAACTAGCTACTAAGAATATAATTAAAATAACATAGGAAAGTTTCACGTGAAACTTAATAGACTTTAAAGTGAAGAAGAGAATTGCTAGTAATAATGGAACAAGCCCAACATAAATCATCGGAATAGATCCATATTTAGTTGTGTCAAAAGCTCCAATAAAGTTTTTGGCAAAGATATCCAAATACCAACTTTTTTCAGTCAGTAAAGTTGTTACTTTTGTTAATTTCTCACCATGCGTTTTTAAATCTAGAAAAGTTGGTAGAATCATAATGAGACTAGTTATCCCAGCTGAAATTGACACAACTGTAAAGTCTATGAAAGATTTAATCCTAATTTTAAAATCCCATGAAGTTTGAACAAAGAACCACAATACAAGAAAGATCGCCATCATATACCCAAAATAATAATTTTGAATAAAAAGAATTGACAAAGCTGTAAAGTAAAGAACACGTCTTTTTTGAGTAATCAACTGGTGTAAACCAAGTAAAATAAGTGGAATAATAATGAAGACATCTAGCCAAGTTTTTATTTCAAGTTGACTAACTGCAAAACTCATTAGAGCGTAGGAAGTTGACAGTATTAATATAAGATAAGGAGAAATTTTTTTAAAGATACCTTTAATACTGATGAAACAAGTCAATCCCATCAAACCAAACTTTATCAGAGTAAATAAATATACTGCATCTGGCATATTTTTTAAATTGAAAAAGTAAACTAAAGGTGATAAAAAACTTCCAAGATAATAGCTAGATAAAGCATAAAAATTTAATCCAAGTCCACTTGTAAACGTGTAAAAAATACTGTCTGAACCATGCAAAATATTTCTTAAAGTAACATCGAAAATGACATATTGATGAAATCCGTCTCCTAATAGCGGAGAAGTGTCACTTTTCCAATAGATTCCATTTATAAGGTAAGTTATAAACAGAATCAAAAATGGAATAAAAAAGGCTATCAAATAATAATTTTTGAAGAGTTTTTTGATTTTTTTCATAAGCTATCGTAAAATACTAAAATTTAAGGAACTGAATCTTTCATCAGCTCCTATTTTTTGAAAAGTTTAATCTTTCCAAAGACTATTGACTTTTTCTTGTACTTCTTGATTTTCTAAAAATTCATCATAGGTTTCGTCAATACGATCAATGACACCATTTTTAGAAAGAACAATAATGTGATTAGCAAGTGTCTGGATAAATTCATGATCGTGGCTAGCAAAAATAATAGATTCTTTAAAGTTTTTCAGACCGTCATTTAGGCTAGAAATAGATTCTAAGTCTAAGTGATTGGTTGGATCATCTAGTACTAAAACGTTTGATTTGAGCAACATGAGCTTTGACAGCATGACACGAACCTTTTCACCACCTGACAAGACGTTGACAGACTTGTTAACCTCATCACCAGAGAAAAGCATGCGACCTAGAAATCCTCGAAGGAAGGTGTTGTCATCTTCTTCTTTACTTGCAAATTGACGGAGCCAGTCAAGAATAGATTCACCGCTGGCAAAATCTTTGCTATTGTCTTTTGGTAAATAAGATTGACTAGTTGTAATACCCCACTTGACAGTTCCTTCATAGTCAATATCTCCCATAATAGCTCGAATCAAAGCGGTTGTTTGAATGTCATTTTGTCCAATCAAGGCTGTCTTGTCACCCGGACGCAAGATAAAGCTGATACTGTCAAGGATGACTTCGCCGTCAATCTTGACAGAAAGGTTTTCGACTGTCAAGAGGTCATTTCCGATTTCGCGTTCGGCTTTGAAGTTAATAAATGGATATTTACGGCTTGATGGGACAATTTCTTCCAGTTCAATTTTGTCAAGCATTTTTTTACGAGAAGTTGCTTGCTTAGATTTTGAAGCATTAGCAGAGAAGCGAGCAACAAATTCTTGCAGTTGTTTGATTTTTTCTTCTGCTTTAGCATTACGGTCTGCTAAGAGTTTAGCAGCTAATTCACTAGATTCTTTCCAGAAATCATAGTTACCAACATAGAGTTTGATTTTGCCAAAGTCTAAATCAGCCATGTGTGTACATACTTTATTGAGGAAGTGACGGTCGTGGGATACAACGATAACGGTATTTTCAAAATCAACCAAAAAATCTTCTAACCAAGAGATGGATTGAATGTCAAGGCCGTTGGTCGGTTCGTCTAGCAGCAGAACATCTGGTTGACCAAATAGAGCTTTTGCAAGGAGAACTTTTACTTTATCTCCATTGGATAATTCACTCATATTTTGATAGTGAAGATTTTCTGGGATATTTAAGTTCTGGAGGAGTTGAGAGGCTTCACTTTCAGCCTCCCAACCACCTAACTCAGCAAATTCACCTTCTAATTCAGCTGCTCGGACACCGTCTTCATCAGAAAAATCAGGTTTCATGTAAATGGCATCTTTTTCTTTCATAATGTTATAAAGATGCTCATTTCCCATGATAACTACATCAATCACTCGTTCTTCTTCATAATCAAAGTGATTTTGTCGAAGAACTGAGAGACGTTCGTCTGGTCCGAGTGAGATATTTCCAGTCGTTGGTTCGATATCTCCAGATAGGATTTTTAAAAAAGTTGATTTTCCTGCACCATTAGCACCAATTAAACCATAAGTATTTCCTTTTGTAAATTTGATATTCACATCATCAAATAATTTTCGATCACTAAAGCGTAGTGATACATCTGATACTGTAAGCAATATTTTTCTCCTAATTCTGTAATTAGTTTCATTTTACTAGAAAATTTGACTTTTTTCAAATGATTCAGGGATAAAATATGACATTTTAGAATATTGATAAGTAAGAGAAATTTCAAAAATTTATAATGAATTTAGAATATTTTTAGGAGGAGAAAATGAAAATTTTATTGGTAAATGGTTATCAAAAACATGAGTTTTGTAAAGGAGAATTAAATTTTAGTTTGTATAATATTATGTTGGATAAATTACGTCACAATCATGATGTGCAATTATCGTCAGTTGAGGACTATAATGTAATAGACGAGAGAAATAAGTTTTTGTGGGCAGATTTGATTATTTTTCAATTTCCTATTTATTGGTTTAATGTACCTGGGAAGTTGAAATTATATATGGATGAAGTCTTTGAATATGGTCAATTTTATTCATTTGCAGATACTTATGGACAAGGCGGTTTAATGAAAAATAAAGAATATATCTTATCCACAACTTGGAATGCACCAGAAGAAGTTTTTAATAATCCGGCTGCATTTTTTGATGGAAAAAATGTAGATGATGTTTTGATTTCATTCCATAAGACCATGGAATTTTGTGGTTTAAAGAAAAGAAAAACACTATCTTTTCATAATGTTGTGAAAAATCCTCAATTTAAATTTTATAAACAGACAATAGAAGATTATTTTTTAAAAGAGTTGTAAATAGTGTAAAGGAGGCATAAAGTGTTAGTTGTTTTTAATTTTAAAAATCAGATGTCAATCAAGCAACAATTAGAATTGTTAGAGAAGTTCAATCAACCAATAAGCAAACAACATCAATTGATTATTGCTCCTATCATACCGAATTATAATGTGTATCATTTTGACATTGCAGTTCAAAATTTGTCAATTAAAGGAAGAAATGTAGGTGATTTATCGCCTCAACATTTAAAACATTACAATATAAATTATGCTTTTGTAGGTCATTTAGAAAGGCAAAAGTATTTAAATGAAACAACAAGAATGATTCGCTCAAAGATTGACAATGCTTTACAGAAAGATATTATTCCTATTATTTGTGTAGGAAATCATGAAAATCCTATTTTTGAATGCGCAACATATTTAGATGATCTAGATCTTCAGGATAAACATATTATTGTAGCTTACGAAATATTGAGTGCAACATTAAAAGGAAAAAAAGATTATTCCTTTATAGATGTTGAAGAAAGTTTTCAAGATTTAAAAGATTATTTGGATAATTTAAGTGTAAAGTTTGGTTTTACATATCAGTTGATTTTTGGTGGTGGTGTAAACCGTGAAGATATTGAACAGATTTTAACTATTGGATTTGATGGGATTCTTATTGGAGATAGAATTGAAAGTTTGGTTGAAACATACCAATACTTACTAAAAGATACTCTTTTATTGATGTAAAAAGATAAGGAGGAGAAAAATGAAATCAATTTTAGTGACAGGAGGAGCTGGATATATTGGCTCTCATACTGTAAAGGCGCTTTTAGATGCTGGTTATGATGTATATGTTTTGGATAATCTAGCATCAGGTGTCAGGGATGCGGTGGATGTAAGAGCACACTTTAAAGAACTGGATGTTTATGATGAGTCTGCATTAAAAGCTTATTTACAATCTTATAAAATTGATGCTGTGCTACATTGTGCGGGTGAAATAGTCGTTAGTGAAAGTATTGAAGATCCAAGTAAATATTTTTCAGCAAATGTAGCTGGTATGAATCGGGTGTTAAAAGTATTATCAGCAGTAGGAATTGATAAAATTATATTTTCTTCTACAGCTTCAGTTTATGGCAATAATTGTATAGATAAACCGGCAAATGAAGATACGCTATTAAATCCAGTAAATCCTTATGCAGAGACAAAACTGATGGGAGAACGCATGATTTATTGGATGGCCAACCGTTATGGTTGGAAATATGTCATTTTTCGTTATTTTAATGTTGCTGGTGCTGCTATGGATGCTTCAAATGGTTTGAGGGTTAAAAATCCGACACATATTATCCCTAATATTAATAAAACAGCTCTTGGACAAAATGATGCTTTAAAAATTTATGGCGATGATTATGAAACGCGAGATGGCTCATGCATTCGTGATTATATTCATGTTTTAGATTTAGCGCAGGCACATGTAAAGGGATTTGACTATTTGTTTACAGATTCGTCAACTTCACAGATTTTCAATTTAGGAACAGAACAAGGTTATACTGTCAAGGAAATTTACAATACTGCAGAGCAAATTTTACAGCAAAAAATTCCTCATGAAATTGTGGCACGTCGTTCTGGTGATCCAGCAAGTGTGTTAGCAAATGCTTCTAAAGCAAAAGAATTTTTAAATTGGCAAGCAACTTATTCTTTGAAAGATATTATATTATCTGATTATAAATGGCGTGTGAAAGCTGGTAATTCAATTGTCAAATAATTTTAAGAAGTGTAGAAATAGTTTCTACACATTTTTCTTGAAAATGGTATAATATTATCAAGAAAATTCAAGGAGAATGTGATGTCAAAACCTATTATTTTAACAGGAGATCGTCCAACAGGAAAATTACATATTGGTCATTATGTAGGAAGTTTGCGAAATCGTGTTTTATTACAAGATGAAGGAAAATATGAATTATTTGTATTTTTAGCTGATCAGCAAGCCTTGACAGATCATGCTAAGGATCCTAAGACAATTGTAGAGTCAATTGGAAATGTAGCATTAGACTATTTAGCTGCTGGATTAGATCCTGAAAAGACAACTATTTTTATTCAAAGTCAAATTCCTGAGTTGTCAGAGTTGTCAATGTATTATATGAATTTGGTGTCATTAGCGCGTTTGGAACGTAACCCAACTGTCAAGTCAGAAATTGCTCAAAAAGGATTCGGTGAAAGTATTCCAACTGGTTTTTTAGTTTATCCAATTGCACAAGCAGCAGATATTACTGCTTTTAAAGCGAATTATGTTCCAGTAGGAAATGATCAGAAACCAATGATTGAACAAACTCGTGAAATTGTACGTTCTTTTAACCATACTTATAATTGTGATGTCTTGGTAGAGCCTGAGGGCATTTATCCTCAAAATGAAGCAGCAGGACGTTTGCCGGGGCTTGACGGGAATGCAAAAATGTCTAAATCTTTAAATAATGGCATCTATTTATCTGATGATATGGATACTTTACAAAAGAAAGTGATGAGCATGTATACTGATCCTGACCATATCAAGATTGAAGATCCTGGTAAAATTGAAGGCAATATGGTTTTTCATTATTTAGATGTGTTTGGTCGTCCAGAAGATGCGCAAGAAATTACAGCAATGAAGGAACACTATCAACGAGGTGGACTGGGAGATGTGAAAACAAAACGCTATTTATTGGAAATTTTAGAGCGTGAGTTAGGACCAATTCGTGAACGTCGTGTTGAATTTTCAAAAGATATGGGAGCAGTCTACACTATGCTACAAAAAGGTAGCGAAAAAGCACGTCAAGTAGCTAGTCAGACTCTTTCTGATGTAAAATCTGCTATGGGAATTAATTATTTCAAATAAATTAAGAAAGACTGTCACTAAAAGTGATGGTTTTTTAGATAATAGTGATTGACAAATACAGATAGAATGGTATCATATTAACAATAAATACGAGCTGTGCTCAATCAATAAAGAAAAGAGGAATTGTGGATGTCTAACTGGGACACTAAATTTTTGAAAAAAGGTTTTACTTTTGATGATGTATTACTCATTCCTGCAGAGAGTCATGTTTTGCCAAATGATGCGAATTTACAAACAAAATTGGCTGAAAATTTGACACTCAATATTCCAATTATCACCGCAGCAATGGATACTGTTACAGAAAGTAAAATGGCCATTGCTATTGCTCGTGCTGGAGGTCTTGGTGTTATTCACAAAAATATGTCTATTGAGCAACAAGCGGATGAAATTCGGAAAGTTAAACGATCAGAAAATGGAGTTATCATTGATCCATTTTTCTTGACTCCAACTCATACGGTATCAGATGCAGAAGAATTGATGGAACGTTATCGTATCAGTGGTGTTCCTGTTGTTGAAACGCTTGAAAATCGCAAATTAGTTGGGATTATTACAAATCGTGATATGCGATTTATTACGGATTATAATCAACCTATCTCAGCGCATATGACGAGTAAAAATCTTGTGACAGCTCCTGTTGGAACAGATCTTGAAACGGCAGAGCGGATACTTCATGAGCATCGCATTGAAAAATTACCATTGGTTGATGACTACGGTCGTTTATCTGGTCTGATTACAATTAAAGATATTGAAAAAGTAATTGAATTTCCAAATGCAGCTAAAGATGAATATGGTCGTCTTTTGGTTGCTGGTGCAGTAGGAGTTACTTCTGATACATTTGAGCGTGCAGAAGCTTTATTTGAAGCAGGTGCAGATGCTATTGTCATTGATACAGCACATGGACATTCAGCGGGAGTACTTCGGAAGATTGCTGAGATTCGTGAACATTTTCCAGAACGAACGTTGATTGCAGGGAATATTGCTACAGCAGAAGGTGCCCGTGCATTATATGATGCCGGAGTTGATGTTGTAAAAGTCGGGATTGGTCCAGGTTCAATTTGTACCACTCGTGTTATTGCTGGAGTTGGTGTACCTCAAGTGACGGCAATTTATGATGCTGCACAAGTTGCGCGTGAATACGGGAAAACAATTATTGCAGATGGTGGGATTCAGTATTCAGGAGATATCGTGAAAGCACTTGCTGCAGGAGGAAATGCAGTGATGCTTGGTTCAATGTTTGCTGGTACAGATGAGGCACCAGGTGAAACAGAAATTTTCCAAGGCCGTAAGTTTAAAACATATCGTGGGATGGGGTCCATTGCTGCTATGAAGAAAGGGTCCAGCGATCGTTATTTCCAGGGTTCTGTCAATGAGGCGAACAAGCTAGTTCCAGAAGGAATTGAAGGTCGTGTAGCTTATAAAGGTGCAGCAGCAGATATCGTTTTCCAAATGATTGGAGGAGTTCGTTCTGGTATGGGATATTGTGGAGCAGCCAATCTCCAAGAACTACATGACAAAGCTCAATTTATTGAAATGAGTGGAGCTGGTTTGAAAGAAAGCCACCCTCATGATGTTCAAATTACGAATGAAGCTCCAAACTATTCTGTACAATGAGATTTATTATAAAAGCTCTGCATTACCTACTGCAGAGCTTTTATAATTTACACACTTTGCAAGTGTGTAAAGCGTGTTAATATCTAGTTTACACCTTGTCTTCAGTTAAATGTCCTTCATGAATTGAGAAAATTTTAATATTAGAAGGCATGTTTTGTAGATGTTCTAGAGTTGTTGTTGTTATAAATGTTTGGATATTTTGAGAAATAGTTTCAAGTAAATTAAGTTGACGACTATTGTCAAGTTCACTCATAACATCGTCAAGTAGAAGAATTGGTTTTTCTTTAGTAACAGTTTCCATGAGCTCAATTTCTGCCAGTTTGAGAGATAAAACCACACTTCGATGTTGTCCTTGACTACCAAAATTGGCATTCATGTCATTGATACAAAAAGCAATATCATCTCGATGGGGACCAACCCCAGTATTTTTTTTAAATAAATCTCTACTACGGCTTTGCTTTAATGCAATTTGGAAAGATTCTTTTAACTTATTGGAATCTGAAAGTGGAACAGAAGAGCAGTACTTAATGGTTAAGTTTTCTAAATGACTTGAGAGTTCCAAATGTTTTTGTTGACCAAAGTGCTCTAATTTTTTGAGAAATTCTATCCGATGCTGCATAACACGACAACCAAACTCCACTAGTTGATCATCTAAAACTGCTAAAAAAGTCTCATCTATTGTTTTTGCTGTTTTTAAATAAGTATTTCTTTGTTTTAAAACATGGTGGTAATGTGATAAATCAGATAAATAGATTGGCTTAATTTGCCCCAATTCTATATCAATAAATTTTCGTCTAAGGGCTGGAGCTCCTTTAATCAACTGTAAATCTTCTGGAGCAAATAAAATAACATTCATATTTCCAACATAATCAGATAGTTTGCTTTGTTTTAGATGATTAACCTTTGTAATTCTTCCTTTAGGTGTCAAGTCAATCTCTAAAGAGATTTTCCCCGTTTGCTTGACAAGTTGTCCAGATATTTTTAGGGTGTCTTTGGAGAAATAAATTAAATCTTTGTCTGAACGAGTTCGATGACTTCGTGTCAATGCAAGAAAATAGATGGCTTCCAAGATATTTGTTTTTCCTTGAGCATTTTGGCCTAGAAAAATATTGAGACCAGAATGAAAATCTATTTCAGTTGCTTCATAATTACGAAAATGTTGAATTTGTAACTTTTTTAACCACATATTAAATACCTGGGAAGCGGATAGGAGCCTTTTTATCCGATTTATTGGTTCTCAGACTTGTTGTCGATTTACTTTTTTTGATACTTTTGTTCATTTCTTTTACAAGGGTGGCAACTCGTCTTTTTTCTAAAAGCTCTTTTTCATGCTCCCCCCCTTCCTCTTCATTTGGTGCAGTCAGCAGTATTTCTAATTTTTGATTTGGAAGAGTAATAGTATCGCCAATGCGAATTTTCTTTCCGCGGCGAGTTTCGAGTTCTCCATTAAAATAAACTTGATTTTCTTGAAGAAAACTTTTAATAGCACCACCACTTTGAATGATTCCGACTTCTTTTAATAAAGCTTGTAGAGTGATGTAGTCATCAAATAATTTATATTTCATATAATTCACCTCGATCTTTGTCATTATATCATAATTAGATGAAAAGATGATATTAGAATTATCACAATCACACCATTAAGAAAACGTTTTAAGTTGAAAGAATAAAGCTTGAAGGAGAAATTAGGAGTTGTTTCGTGATATAATAGAAGTCAATATTAAAAGAACATGAGGGACACTATGGAGCTGGTTTCTGGAGTAGATCTCCATTTTATAACATCCAAAAAATTTAAAACGAATCGAATAAAAATGAGGTTTTCAGCTCCGATGTCTACGGATACGATAGCGGGGCGCGTGCTGGTTGCAAGTATGTTTGAAACAGCTAATGAAATCTATCCAACTTCGCAGATTTTTCGTGAACGATTAGCAACTCTTTATGGTGCCAACTTTTCAACGGGATTATCACGCAGAGGACTAATACATTACGTGGATTTAAATATCTCTTTTGTTAGCGATGCATTTTTAAGTCGAAAAAATACACTAACAGGAGAGATACTTGATTTTTTAAAGGATAGCTTGTTAAAACCTTTAGCGAATGAAGGAGCTTTTAATCAGGCTGTTTTTGAAATTGAAAAAAAGAATGTACTCAATGATTTAAAAGCTGAAATTGAAGATCATTTTTATCACGCGCATCAAGAGCTGAATAAATTATTTTATACAGAAAAGGAAATACAAACTCCTCGTTTAGCTACGCCAGACTTAGTTGACAAGGAAACACCAGAAAGTAGTTTTGCTATTTTTCAAAAAATGCTTCAAAATGATAAAATTGACATCTTTTTTATGGGTGATTTTAATGAGATTGAAGTCTGTGAACATATTAAAACCTTTGGTTTACAGCCGCGTCAACTTAGTTTGCAACTGCATTATCATCAAGAATTTTCGAATGTTTTAAAAGAATCATTGGAGCGAAAAGATGCTTATCAATCTATTGTTGAATTAGGATATCATTTTTCTGCTCAATATGGTGATAAGACTCATATCCCTCTTATTGTATTGAACGGACTTTTAGGTGGCTTTGCTCATTCAAAATTATTTGTTAATGTTCGGGAAAAAGAGGGTCTAGCTTATACAATTTCAAGTAGTATTGATATTTTTTCGGGTATGATGCGTATTTATGCTGGAATTGATAGGAAAAATCGAACAAAAACAGTGAGTTTAATTTATCGACAAATTGCAGATTTAAAAAAAGGACATTTTACTGATGAGGCGTTAAATCAGACCAAAAAAATGCTACGAAATACGATGCTCCTTTCTTTAGATAGGCAAAATACGTTGATAGAACAAGCTTATATGGCATCTGTTTTGCAGAAAACATTTATGCCAATTGCTGTTTGGCTAAATGCTTTAGAAGCAGTCAGCCGAGAAGATATCATTGTTGCTGCAACACAACTCAGGCTACAAGCGATTTATTTTATGGAAGGAAAATAATGCAAATTTTAAAAATGGAGAGGAAGGATTATCCAGCAGTTGGAGAAGCAGTCTATCAGACTACTTTACGAAATGGTCTAAAAGTATTTCTTTTACCCAAACGAGATTTCAATGAAACTTATGGGATTATGACAGCAAATTTTGGCTCAATTGATACTTCTTTTATTCCGCGTGGTTCTAATCAAGCTGTTCAATACCCTGCAGGAGTTGCACATTTTTGGGAACATAAATTATTTGAGGATGAAAATGGTCAAGATCTTTTACAACAATTTGTTGAATTAGGTGCTGAGAGCAATGCCTTTACAAGTTTTACTAAGACCAGTTATCTTTTTTCGGCGACGGACAATGTTTTAGAAAATGTGAGATTGTTGCAAAGTTTACTAGAAAATGCTTATTTCACAGAAGAATCTGTTCAACGTGAACAGGGAATTATCCAGCAAGAAATTGATATGTACAAAGACAATCCAGATTATTGCCTGTTTTTTCACACTTTAGCAAATCTTTATCCAGACACTCCATTGGCAGAAGATATTGCAGGAAGCGTTGAATCAATTGCAGAAATAACTGTTGAGGATTTGGATGAAAACTTTGAAACCTTTTACCATCCATCTAATATGAGTTTACTGCTGATTGGTAATTTTGACTTAGAAAAGACCATTGCTGTTATTCAGGAACAACACGAATCTTTGAAGGGGATTGATGAAGAAAGTTTGATTAGACGTTTTCCCCTTGCGTTAAATCCTGTTATTTCTACTGGGAGTGTTCGAATGGAAGTGGCAAGTTCTAAACTTGCAATCGGATTACGTGGGAGTCAATCACTAGTGGGAGCTGATTTATTTCGTTATAAGACTGCTTTAAAACTGCTATTTGCAATGATGTTTGGTTGGACATCTAAAAGATTTCAAACGCTTTATGAGGCTGGAAAAATAGACAACTCATTATCGTTAGAAGTTGAAGTAGAAAAAGATTTTCACTTTGTGATGTTAACAATGGATACTAGTGAGCCAGTTGCTCTGTCTCACCAATTTCGTTCTGCGATTCGTGATTTTGAAAAAGACCCTGATGTAACAGAAGAGCATCTTGATATTATAAAAAGTGAAATGTTTGGTGATTTTTTACATGGACTGAACTCATTAGAATATATTGCCACTCAATACGAAACCTTTTCAGAAGGGGATAATCTATTTGATTTACCAAAAATATTACAGACAATTAGTTTAGTTGATGTGATTGAAATAGGACATCATTTTATTGATTCTTGTGAAATGATTGATTTTACTATTTTTCCAAAATAATTTCATGTTTTGATGAAATTTGGTAAAATAGTGTTTAATAGAAAGAAGGCTAGTGTGTATGAGAAAGAAAACAATCGGTGAAGTCCTGAGGTTAGCTCGTATTAATCAAGGAATGAGCTTGGAAGATTTACAAAAGAAAACAGATATTCAGTTAGAGCTACTGGAAGCTATGGAAGCTGATGATTTTGATCGTCTTCCCAGTCCTTTCTATGCTCGTTCTTTTCTAAGAAAATATGCTTGGGCTGTTGATTTAGATGAGCGAATTATTCTTGATGCTTATGAAGAAGGAAACATGATTACTTATGATGAAGTGGATGTTGATGAGGAAGAGAATTTTAGAAGTCGAAGAACAAAAAAACAACGAACTTCTTTTTTACCATTATTTTATCTGACGATTCTTGCATTAGCTATTTTATCTTTTGTTAGTTATTATGTTTGGACATACGTTCACCATAACTCATTAACAACCACTCCTTCATCAAGTTATAGTGTTGTAAACAAACAGACAACTACTTCTTCTAGTTCGACTAGTGAGGCAACTTCTAGTGAATCTTCTGGCAGTTCAAATACAAATTTGACTGTATCAGGAAATGGTAACAACTTGACAGCAACCTTAACAGGTGCAACAAGCTCTGTCAATTTAAAACTATCAGTTACTGATGCAACTAGTTGGGTAAGTGTTACAGGTACAGACTTAGAAGGTGGGGCAATATTAAGTCCTGAGAATCAAAGTGTGTCAACCACTATTTCACCAGGCACTACCTCAACAATTACTCTTGGTGTGGTTCAAGGTGTGACCATTACAATTGATAATCAACAGATTGATACGTCAGGCTTGACAAGTTTGACAGGTACAATTACACTTATAATAAACAATTAAGGAAAAGAAAATGAAAAAAGAAAATATTCCCAATGCTTTAACTCTTTTGCGGATTGCTTTAATTCCAATTTTTATTTTAGTACTATCCTTGGGTCACTCTGTTGGAATGCATGTCTTTGCAGCGATTATTTTTGCAGTAGCCAGCATTACAGATTATTTGGATGGATATTTGGCTCGTAAATGGAAGGTTGTAACAAATTTTGGGAAATTTGCTGATCCGATGGCAGATAAGTTATTGGTCATGTCAGCTTTTATTATGTTGATTGAAATGAATATAGCACCTGCTTGGGTTGTTGCAGTTATCATCTGTCGTGAGTTAGCTGTGACAGGTTTGCGGCTATTGTTGGTTGAAACTGGAGGGACAGTCTTAGCTGCTGCTATGCCAGGGAAAATAAAAACATTTACGCAGATGTTTTCCATTATTTTTCTGTTATTGCACTGGACACTGCTAGGACAAGTTTTGCTATATATTGCATTGATTTTTACGATTTATTCGGGTTATGACTACTTCAAAGGAAGTGCCTATCTTTTTAAAGATACATTTAGATAATATGAAAAATATCATTGAAGTTCAGCATTTAAAGTATAAATACGATCATCATGTAGATGATTATATTCTCAAGGATGTGACGTTTCACGTGAAACAAGGAGAGTGGCTGTCTATTGTGGGGCATAATGGCAGTGGCAAGTCTACGACGATTCGTTTAATAGATGGCTTGTTGGAGGCAGAAAGTGGCGAGATTATCATTGATGGAGATAAATTAACTCTTGAAAATGTATGGGAAAAGCGCCAGCATATTGGGATGGTTTTTCAAAATCCAGATAATCAATTTGTGGGGGCGACTGTTGAGGATGATGTTGCCTTTGGTTTGGAAAATCAAGGAATGGATTACCAAATAATGTTTGACAGAGTTCAAGAAGCATTAGACATTGTTGGAATGCAAGATTTTAAAGAGCGTGAACCTGCAAGACTTTCAGGTGGGCAAAAGCAGCGCGTGGCTATTGCTGGTGTGGTTGCTTTGCGTCCTGACATCATTATTTTAGATGAAGCAACTAGTATGTTGGATCCGGAAGGGCGTTTAGAGTTGATCCAGACAGTTAAAAAGATTAAAGATCGACATGGAATGACTGTTATTTCTATCACGCATGATTTGGATGAGGTGGCTCTTAGTGACCGAGTTTTGGTGATGAAGGAAGGTCAGGTGGAATCAACCAGCACACCAAGTGAGCTTTTCTCACGAGTGGATTTAGAAGATTTAGGTTTAGATGAACCTTTTACAAATCAAGTAAAGGAAACTTTGCTGAATTCAGGCTTTCAATTGCCAGAGCGCTATTTAACAGAAAAAGAATTGCAGGATTATTTATGGGAATCACTTTAGAAAATGTAAGTTATACTTATCAAGCAGGCACTCCCTTTGAGGGTCCTGCCCTTTTTAAAGTCAATTTAGAAATAAAAGATGGCTCATATACTGCTTTGGTTGGTCATACAGGTAGTGGGAAATCAACTATTTTACAATTGCTGAATGGGCTTTTAGTCCCGACTGAAGGAAGTGTTGTGATTGATGATGTCAAAATTACTTCCACATCTGTAAACAAAGATATTAAACAAGTACGTAGAAAAGTAGGATTGGTTTTTCAGTTTGCTGAAAGTCAGATTTTTGATGAGACCGTTTTAAAAGATGTTGCTTTTGGTCCACAAAATTTTGGAGTATCAAAAGAAGATGCTGAACGTTTAGCACGTGAAAAATTAACTCTTGTCGGAATTTCAGAAGAATTATTTGAACGAAGCCCGTTTGAACTGTCTGGGGGACAAATGCGTCGAGTAGCCATAGCTGGTATCCTAGCCATGGAGCCAGATATTCTTGTATTGGATGAGCCAACAGCAGGCTTAGATCCTGCTGGACGAAAAGAATTGATGAGTTTATTTAAACGATTACATGAAGCAGGAATGACCATTGTTTTGGTAACGCATTTGATGGATGATGTCGCTAATTTTGCAGATACGGTTTATGTGATGGAAAAAGGAAGATTAGTCAAAAGCGGAGAGCCTCGGCAAGTTTTTCAAGATGTAGCATTTATGGAAAGTATTCAACTAGGAGTCCCCAAAATTACAAAATTTGTACAAGAATTAAAAAATAGAGGGTTAACTCTTCCGTATTTACCTATCACCATAGAAGAATTTAAGGAGTTACTACATGGATAGTATGATTTTGGGGCGATATGTTTCTGGAAATTCAATCATTCATCGATTAGATCCTCGCAGTAAACTTTTGTCAATGTTTTTCTTTATTTTAATTATTTTTTTGGCAAATAATATTGTAACCAATGGACTACTATTCGTCTTTACAATAGTATTAGTTGGACTTTCCAAGATTCCTTTAGGCTTTTTCCTTAAAGGATTAAGATCTATGGTCTTTTTGATTGCTTTTACTACTTTGTTTCAACTACTTTTTACATCTGGTGGCACGACTTTATTTCAATTTGGCTTTATTAGAATTACTGAAGTAGGTCTGGCTCAAGCGGGTATCATTTTTAGTCGTTTTCTTTTAATTATTATATTCTCTACCTTATTGACTTTAACAACAATGCCACTTAGTTTGGCAGACGCAGTTGAATCATTATTGCAGCCTTTAGTAGCATTAAAGGTACCCGTTCATGAAATAGGGTTGATGTTATCAATGAGTTTACGTTTCGTTCCTACTTTGATGGATGATACGACACGGATTATGAATGCTCAAAGGGCGCGTGGGGTTGATTTTGGTGAAGGAAATATTGTTCAAAAAGTAAAATCAATTATTCCGATTTTAATTCCGTTATTTGCTTCTAGCTTTAAACGTGCGGATGCTTTGGCAACTGCTATGGAAGCGAGAGGTTATCAAGGTGGTGTAGGAAGAAGTCGTTATCGTCAATTGAGGTGGAAAAAAGCAGATACCCTTTCTATTTTTATTATGTTTGCTTTAGGTTTGATGTTATTTTTCTTAAAAAGTTAAAAAACTTATATTATTGTTAGCTAAAAAACGCCTTGAAGGGCGTTTTTGGCGTATAAAATCAATATTTCTGTAATCTTTGTAATACAATTATAAGATTAGAGTAATATTTTATGTGTAATATAGTATTATACGAAAAAAGGAGAAATTGATATATACATGAATACAAAATCAATGAAATGGACTTTATCAGGACTTTTTACGGCAGTTGCCTTTTTTGCAACGGGAGCTATTGCAAGTGCTGAATCTTATACTGTTAAATCAGGTGACACTTTATCAGAAATCGCTAAAGAAAAAAACACATCAGTTGAAAAAATTGTTGAGCTCAATAAAATTGAAAATCCTGACTTGATTAAAGTTGGGCAAATTTTAGAACTTGATGAAGAGAAAAATTCAGAAGTTTCAACAGAAACTACAACAGAAGAAGCTGTAACTTATGAAGATGTGACATATAACGCACCTGCTGCTTCCACTACCTATTCGCAACCGGCTGCAAACACTTCTTCAAATGTTGTTCTTCCTAATGGAAATACTGCTGGTGCTACGGGATCTTATGCAGCTGCTCGTATGGCAGAATTGACAGGTGTCCCAGCATCAACTTGGGAACATATCATTGCTCGTGAGTCAAATGGACAAGTAAATGCTTATAACCCATCAGGAGCTAGTGGTCTTTTCCAAACTATGCCAGGTTGGGGGTCAACAGCAACAGTAGATGATCAGATTCAATCTGCTTACCGTGCTTATAATGCTCAAGGTCTTTCAGCTTGGAACTATTAAGCAAAATTTTATGATAAATGAGTAAACAAAAAGACGAATCATTGAGTAAAAGATGATTCGTCTTTTTCTATGAGTGATTGGCTCAGCAAACATAGTTGTTTGTTTTAGAATCTTTGATTGTATATTGTAAAGATGGTTT
This sequence comes from Streptococcus sp. IsoGale021, assembly GCF_031142795.1. Lineage (NCBI taxonomy): Bacteria > Bacillati > Bacillota > Bacilli > Lactobacillales > Streptococcaceae > Streptococcus > Streptococcus sp. IsoGale021. The sequence goes on along the minus strand of NZ_JAKZJH010000001.1, from coordinate 267,165 downwards.
ACAATTCATGTAAAGTATTATTTACCAAAGCCGTTAAAATTTTCTGAGGTGAATCTGAGATAAAATCTGCCCCATTGTCAGTTAATTCTTTCTTGTTTCCAAATCCCCACAGAACTCCTAAAGTAGCAATTCCGACTGATTTTCCACCAATCATATCAAATTTTGTATCCCCAACAATGATAGATTGCTTAAGATTAGCATGAGAATTATTTAAAGCACGAGTTATAACATCTGCTTTATGATAAGAATTTGGAAGAGAGCCGAAGATACCATTAAAATGTTTATCAATTTCTAGGTATTGTGCCATTTTATGAGCCATTGGTTCATTTTTACTAGTGGTAATATAGACATGGTAATCCGAATGTTCTAATTCTAACAACAGTTCTTTTATACCTTTGTAAAGTTGAGCTTCAAAAACACCGTTATTTTTATAGTATTCTCTAAAGAAAGCAATAGCTTGATTGACGTTGGTCTCTGGCACTACAGAAACGAAACTAACTTCTAAAGGTGGTCCAATGAAAGTATCCAGCTCTTTGCTATCAGGGGCTTTGATATTTAGTGAAGTGAATGCGTACTGGAAAGCATTCTTGATTCCTACAGAACTGTCAACAAGTGTTCCATCTAAATCGAAAAAAATATATTTAAAATTTTGCATAGTCTAAATTCATGTTTACAGAGTTGTAAACTTTTTCCTTTTTTGGAGAAAGTTATTCTCCAAAAATTTCTTTGGACAATCTACGACCAGTAGGTGTAGCCGCCAATCCACCTTCAGCAGTTTCACGGAAGGCAGTTGGCATACTTGCTCCAACTTGATACATAGCGTCAACTATTTCGTCAACGGGAATTTTTGATTCAATACCTGCTAAAGCCATATCAGCGGCAATGAAAGCGTAGCTAGCTCCCATAGCATTTCGTTTGACACAGGGAACTTCTACTAATCCTGCAACGGGGTCACAGATTAATCCAAGCATATTCTTAATCACAAAACAAATCGCCTGGCTGGCTTGAAATGGGGTACCACCTGCTGCCAAAACAAGTGCTGCTGAACTCATGGCTGAGGCTGATCCAACTTCTGCTTGACAGCCCCCTTCAGCTCCTGAAATAGAAGCATTATTAGCGATGACTAGACCGAAAGCTCCAGCTGTTAATAAAAAGTCTAGTTGTTGTTTTTCAGTAAGGCTTAATTTTTCGATAGCAGATGTAAGGACAGCGGGTAAACAACCAGCACTTCCTGCTGTTGGTGTTGCACAGACCAACCCCATTTTAGCATTGTATTCATTGACAGCAATAGCATTTTTAGCTGCCGTCAAGACAGTATAGTCCGAAATAGTTTTTCCTGATTGAATATATTTGTGGAGTTTGGCTGCATCGCCACCTGTTAAACCACTCCGAGATTTACTTTCATCTAATCCCATAACGACAGAAGCTTTCATAACTTCTAGATTTCTAGTCATCAAGCGTAAGACTTCATCTCGTTCACGACCTGTCAGTTCGTATTCAGTAGCAATCATAAGTTCGGCAACGCTACCCTGAAAGTCTAAATCTGCTTGCTCCACTAATTCTTTGATTGAATAAAACATAAACTCTCCTATTTAAAGAAATTGACATTATGAAGTTTAGGAATTTTCTTGATTTCCTCAATAGCTCCATCACAGCTGCGACTGTCAACTTCAATGATCATAATTGCTTTTTCACCTGCTTTTTCTCTTGTGACATTCATCTGTGCGATATTGATGTTATAACGAGAAAGTGCTTCAGTAACATGAGCAATCATTCCAGGTACGTCCTGGTGAACGATAATGATTGTTGGAGTGTTCATGCTGAGTGAAATAGAAAAACCATTTAATTCAGTTACCTGAATATTTCCACCACCAATAGAAATACCAGTAACACTAATCGTTTTGTGGTCGTTTTTTACGGTGATTTTAGCTGTATTTGGGTGTGGAGCATTGCTATCTTTTTGAATAGTCCAGACAATTTTAATCCCTCTTTTATGAGCAATTTCTAGGCTATTTGGAATATCAGGGTCATCTGTATCCATTCCGAGAATCCCAGCTACAAGAGCCAGGTCTGTACCATGTCCCCGATAAGTTTTCGCAAAAGAATTAAATAGTTGGAATTCAACTTCTGTTGGTTCGTCATCAAAGATAGACGAGACAATTTTTCCGATACGAACAGCTCCTGCAGTATGACTACTAGATGGACCAATCATAACAGGTCCAATAATATCAAAAACAGATTGAAATTTTAGTGAGTTCATTGTAATTCCTTATAAGTTCATTATCTTCATTATATCAAAATTCAGTATTTTTTTTTGTTTTTTTATTTGACAAAATAGATGTGATGTAAATTCTAGACCATCTTTAAGGTCACTTTTCTTATAGTAACCTTAAAGCAAAGAAATATAGGGTGGATTTTAGTCTCTCTTCAATTTGTTTGTAATATTTTTAATGAAAGGAAAAAACAATAGTAATAATTAAGGTATATGATAGTTCTATCATAGAAAAGGAGAATTTAAATGATATTGAATTTAAATAACACAAATAAAAAAACAAAAGTAGGTTTAATGAGCTTAGCAGCAACAGTGCTGTTCTTTCTTCCTACACTTGCAAATGCGGATAGCTATACAGTAAAATCTGGAGATACTCTTTCAGCTATTGCTGCGTCACATAATACAACAGTTGATCAAATTGCTCAGAAAAATAAGATTAGCAATATTCATCTGATTAGTGTTGGGCAGGTATTGGAATTAGATAACACCGCTACAAGCACTACAACTGCGGAGTCAAGTAATTCTACAACTACCACATCTGGTCTGAGTGCTGAAGATGCGGCTGCAAAAGAATGGATTGCGCAAAAAGAATCAAGTGGCAGTTATACAGCCCAAAATGGACAATATTATGGTCGTTACCAATTGAGTTTATCATATTTAAATGGTGACTTGTCAGCAGAGAATCAAGAAAAAGTAGCAGACGCTTATGTAGCGGGTCGTTATGGTTCTTGGTCAGCTGCTAAGACTTTCTGGTTAGCAAATGGCTGGTATTGATGAATACAAAAAATGATTGAGGTTGGGACAAAATGTCTCAACCTTTTTGTGATGAAAGCAAGGCTTTAATATAGTAGTTTACGACTAAAAGCACCATTTTCAGACTGTAGATAGAGGCTGAAAGTTGCTCACTAGATTCGCCCTTTTGATAGAATTTCTATTGTTTCATTCACTGATTTAATAGTTTATCCACTGAATTTTTAGTTTATAGTAGTGTAAAGTTATTGATGTCTGGTTATTGAAATTTGTTCTTAAGGTTATTTCGTGTTATAATAAACCTTGCTCTAAGCGACCTTCAATCGTTGAAAGCAAAACACGACCTTCAATCGTGAAATAACGAAAAGATGGGAGAACACTATGAGTGATCATTCTAAAACACGTGTCGTTGTCGGAATGAGTGGCGGTGTGGATTCGTCAGTTACGGCTCTTTTGTTAAAGGAGCAGGGCTATGACGTGATTGGCATTTTCATGAAAAATTGGGACGACACTGACGAAAATGGGGTCTGTACGGCTACAGAGGACTATAAAGACGTAGCAGCTGTGGCAGACCAAATTGGCATTCCCTATTATTCTGTCAACTTTGAAAAAGAGTATTGGAATCGCGTTTTTGAATATTTCTTAGCTGAATATCGAGCTGGTAGAACCCCGAATCCAGATGTCATGTGCAACAAAGAAATTAAGTTCAAAGCTTTTTTGGACTATGCTATGACATTGGGAGCGGATTATGTGGCAACAGGTCACTATGCGCGTGTAAAGCGCGATGAAGACGGAATTGTTCATATGCTGCGAGGAGTGGATAATGGCAAAGATCAGACTTATTTCCTTAGTCAGTTATCACAAGAGCAGCTGCAAAAAACGATGTTCCCTTTGGGACATTTAGAAAAGTCTGAAGTTCGAGCTATTGCAGAGAAAGCAGGATTAGCTACTGCTAAGAAAAAAGATTCAACTGGCATCTGCTTTATTGGTGAGAAAAACTTTAAAGAATTCCTAGGAAACTATTTACCGGCTCAACCTGGTCGCATGATGACAGTTGATGGTCGAGATATGGGTGAACATGCTGGTTTAATGTATTATACAATTGGTCAGCGTGGTGGCCTTGGTATTGGTGGTCAGCATGGCGGGGATAATGAACCTTGGTTTGTAGTGGGTAAGGATCTCAGTCAAAATATTCTTTATGTTGGTCAAGGTTTTTACCATGACAACTTGATGTCAACGAGTCTTGACGCTAGTCAAGTACATTTTACAAGAGAAATGCCAGCTGAGTTTACTATGGAATGTACAGCTAAGTTTCGTTATCGTCAGCCAGATTCTAAGGTTACAGTAACTGTAAAGGGTGACCAGGCAATTGTCAACTTTGCAGAACCTCAACGTGCTATTACACCTGGACAAGCCGTTGTATTTTATGATGAAGAAGAGTGTCTTGGTGGTGGCTTGATTGACAATGCCTATAAAGATGGTAAACTTCAACAGTATATTTAGATTGACATTTTTTAGCAATCTGCTAAAATGGATATAGCAATAACTATGATGGTCAAAGCTCATGGATGTTGCAGGCTTTTTGTCCTGCACTTCTAGAGGTTTGACTTTTTTGGTGAAAAAATAAGGAAAGAAAAGATGACACACAATTTTACTGAAAGTTATGATATTGTCGTAATTGGCGCAGGGCATGCAGGTGTTGAGGCTTCGTTAGCAGCCAGTCGAATGGGCTGTAAAGTCCTACTTGCGACAATCAATATTGAAATGCTAGCTTTTATGCCTTGTAATCCTTCTATTGGAGGATCTGCTAAGGGGATCGTTGTACGTGAAGTGGATGCTCTAGGTGGAGAGATGGCTAAGAATATAGATAAAACTTATATTCAAATGAAGATGCTCAATACTGGGAAAGGTCCAGCGGTTCGTGCTCTTCGTGCCCAAGCAGATAAGGAACTTTATTCTAAAGAAATGCGCAAGACGGTTCAACATCAAGAAAATCTCACTTTGCGTCAAACTATTATAGATGAGATTCTAGTTGAGAATGGGAAAGTCGTTGGTGTGAAAACAGCCACGCACCAAGAGTTTGCTGCACAGGCAGTTGTCGTAACAACCGGTACAGCTCTGCGTGGAGAAATTATTATTGGAGATTTGAAGTATTCTTCTGGTCCTAATCATAGTTTAGCTGCAATTAACTTAGCAGACAATTTACGTGATTTAGGGTTTGAAATTGGGCGTTTTAAAACAGGGACTCCACCACGTGTGAAAGCCTCTTCTATCAATTATGAAGAAACGGATATTCAGCCTGGAGATGAAAAAGCGAACCACTTTTCCTATACTTCTCACGATGAGGATTACCTCAAAGATCAGATTCCTTGTTGGCTAACTTATACTAATGGAAGAAGTCATGAAATTATTCAAAACAACCTTTACCGTGCACCAATGTTTTCAGGAATGGTGAAAGGTGTAGGACCACGTTACTGCCCGTCAATTGAAGACAAAATTGTTCGTTTTGCAGATAAAGAGCGTCACCAACTTTTCTTGGAGCCAGAAGGGCGAGATACAGAAGAAGTTTATATTCAGGGGTTGTCAACGAGTTTGCCAGAAGATGTTCAAAAAGATTTAGTGCATTCTATTAAAGGACTTGAAAATGCTGAATTGATGCGAACTGGCTATGCGATTGAATACGATATGATTATGCCACATCAGCTTCGCGCCACTCTAGAAACTAAGAAAATCTCAGGTTTGTTTACAGCTGGACAAACGAATGGGACGTCTGGTTATGAAGAAGCAGCGGGACAAGGCATTGTTGCAGGAATCAATGCAGCTCTGAAAGTTCAAGGAAAGCCAGAACTGATTTTGAAACGCAGTGATGGTTATATTGGGGTCATGATTGATGACTTGGTCACTAAGGGAACGGTAGAGCCGTATCGTCTTTTGACAAGCCGTGCTGAATATCGTCTCATTTTACGACACGACAATGCAGATATGCGATTGACTGAAATTGGACGTAAAGTAGGATTGGTTGATGATGAGCGCTGGCTGCGTTTTGAAATTAAGAAACATCAATATGAAACTGAAATGAAGCGCTTGAGCACTATTAAATTAAAGCCAATTAAAGAAACGAATGAAATGGTTGAAAAATTAGGCTTTAAACCATTGACAGACGCAGTTACAGCGAAAGAATTTTTGCGTCGGCCAGAAGTTTCATATCAAGATGTTGTCAAGTTTGTCGGTTCAGCAGCTGAAGTTTTAGATGAAAAGATTATTGAATTGATTGAAACTGAAGTTAAATATGAAGGCTATATTTCCAAGGCGTTGGATCAGGTTGGGAAGATGAAACGAATGGAAGAAAAACGGATACCAGCAAACATTGACTGGGATGATATTGATTCCATTGCGACAGAAGCTCGTCAGAAATTTAAGAAAATAAACCCAGAAACAATTGGTCAAGCTAGTCGGATTTCAGGTGTCAATCCAGCGGATATTTCGATTTTGATGGTTTATTTGGAAGGTAAATCACGAAGTATCTCAAAAAATCAAGAAAAAGCAAAAAAATAAATGATGAAGATGCTTGTTCACATTTCTGAGCAAGTATTTTTTCGTCAATAATACTTGACAAGACTGTAAACCACCAGAGAAATAAAGTTAGTTTAATGGGAAAATCAGGCATTCTTTCTTGTAAAGTAATCAAAGGGATGCAGGAAGATTTAATTTTTTCTAATGTTTGACAGTATTATTTGGTTTGCTTTAATAAGGGAAAACTCGCTTTTTTAGAGCTTTTGTGGTAAAATGGCGGTTAAGAGGTTTATGATGAAAAAATTTCGTTTTACTCCAATTCATTTTGTAATCATGGGCGTTATTTCCTTTGGAATTTTAGCTATTTTATTACGAGTTTTTGGTAGCAGCATTCTGATGTTATCTGCACTCTTTTTAGTGCTTGCTCTTTTGATTTTTCTATTGATTTACCAACAAAAAAGTTATGAAATTGATGAAGTGGAACAAATCCAGTATGTGAATGATCAAGCAGAAAATAGTTTGGCATCATTGCTTGAAAGAATGCCGGTTGGTGTTGTAAAAGTTGATCAAACATCTGGAAATGTAGAATGGTTTAATCCTTACGCAGAGTTGATTCTTACCAATGAAGACGGTGAATTTGATGTGGATTTGCTGCAAAAAATTACCAAAACACCATCTGAGGGTGCTGGGTCGTATGCAACAATTGGGGATACAAAATATTCGGTCTACTTAGATCATGCTTCAAGTGTGTTTTACTTTTTTGATGCATCTAATGAGTATGAGGCAACTTCAGAATTAGTAACGACGAGACCAGTTATTGGTATTATTTCAGTTGATAATTATGATGATTTAGAGGACGTCGTCTCAGATTCAGATATTAGCCACATTAATAGCTTTATTGCAAATTTTGTCTCTGAATTTGCAGGAAAATATGCTATGTTTTCTCGTCGTGTTGGAATGGATCGTTTCTATATTTTTACGGATTACACGGTGCTAGATCGGTTAATGCAAAATAAGTTTGCAGTTATTGATCAGTTTAGAGAAGAAGCTAAAAAGCGGGAAATTCCTCTCACATTGAGTATGGGCTTCTCTTATGGTGATAGTAATCATGAGCAAATTGGTAAAGTGGCTCTCTTAAACTTGAATCTTGCTGAAGTTCGTGGTGGTGATCAGGCTGTTGTTAAAGAAAATGATGAGTCAAAGAATCCTGTTTACTTTGGTGGTGGCTCAGCTGCATCGGTGAAACGGACACGTACTCGCACGCGCGCTATGATGACTGCTATTTCGGATAAGATTAAAAGTGTGGACCAAGTTTTTGTAGTTGGGCACAAAAATTTGGATATGGATGCGCTTGGTTCTGCTGTGGGAATGCAAGTATTTGCTAGTAATATTATTGATCAGACTTATGCTGTTTATGATCCTCATCAAATGGCTGCGGATATTGATCGAGCAGTTCGCAAACTGCAGGATGAAGGGGAGACCAATCTTCTTTCGGTCGCTGATGCGATGACAATGGTGACCAATCGTTCTCTGTTGATTATGGTGGATCATTCAAAAACAGCTCTGACTTTATCAAAAGAATTTTATGATTTGTTTAACCAAATTATTGTCATTGATCACCACAGAAGAGATCAAGATTTTCCGGAAAATGCTGTTATCACTTATATCGAAAGTGGAGCAAGCAGTGCCTGTGAATTGGTAACAGAGTTGATTCAATTCCAAAATTCTAAGACAAGACGCTTGAGTAAAATGCAGGCTAGTGTGTTGATGGCTGGGATTATGCTGGATACGAAGAAGTTTTCTTCTCGTGTAACGAGTCGGACGTTTGATGTAGCGAGCTATTTGCGCACGCGCGGAAGTGATAGCGTAGCCATTCAAGATATTTCTGCCACAGACTTTGATGAGTACCGTGAAGTGAATGAGCTAATTTTAAATGGTAAGAAAATCTTGCCAAATGTACTCGTCGCTACCGGAGCAGAAGAAAAATGCTATGATACAGTTGTTATTAGTAAAGCAGCAGATGCTATGTTAGCTATGTCAGGGATTGAAGCTAGTTTTGTTGTCAGCAAAAACAAACAAAATAGTATATCGATATCTGCTCGTAGTCGTAGTAAAATCAATGTCCAACGTATCATGGAAGAACTGGGTGGCGGCGGTCATTTTAATTTGGCGGCAGCGCAAATTCCTGACCAGACAATTGCTCAGGTGGTTCATAGCCTGAATGAAATTATTGTTCGTGAAGTACTAAAAGATAAGGAGTTAGAAGAATGAAAGTAATCTTTTTAGCAGATGTAAAAGGTAAAGGAAAAAAAGGTGAAATTAAAGAAGTGCCTACTGGCTATGCACAGAATTTTCTGATTAAGAAAAATCTTGCAAAAGAGGCGACTGCAGCAGCTATCGGCGAGCTTCGCGGAAAACAAAAATCAGAAGAAAAAGCACACGCTGAAATGCTAGCTGAAGCGCAAGCCATTAAGGAAAAGTTGGAAGCAGAAAGTACAATTGTCGAATTTACTGAAAAAGTGGGACCAGATGGACGGACTTTTGGTTCTATTACCAGTAAAAAAATTGCTGAAGAGTTGCAGAAGCAATTTGGAATTAAGATTGATAAACGATTGATTCAAGTCAAGAGTCCTATTCGTTCTGTTGGTTTGATTGATGTGCCAGTGAAAATTTATCAAGATGTGACAAGTGTGATTAACTTACGTGTAAAAGAAGGTTAATTGAAGAATATTTTTTGAGAGAGGAGGTCTTATGGCAGATATTGATGAATTGCGAGCACAACCGCAGGATATTTTAGCAGAGCAATCTGTTTTAGGTGCGATTTTTATTGATGAAAGTAAGCTAGTTTTTGTTCGTGAATATATCGAGCCAACTGACTTCTTTAAATATGCTAATCGGTTAATTTTTAAAGCGATGATTGACTTGGCAGATCGAGGTGATGCCATTGATGCGACAACTGTTCGTAATATTTTGGACAGTCAGGGTGATTTGCAAAATATCGGTGGCTTGTCTTACTTGGTTGAAGTGGTCAATTCAGTGCCGACTTCTGCCAATGCTGAATATTATGCTAAGATTGTCGCAGAAAAAGCTGTTTTGCGCCGGTTGATTTCGCGGCTGACAGACTCTATCAATCTAGCTTATGATGGCTCTAGTCCTGCAGATGAAATCATTGCTGGGGCTGAAAAAGCGCTGATCGATGTTAGTGAAAATGCTAGTCGAAGTGGCTTTAAAAATATTAAAGAGATTTTGAATCTTAACTTTGGCAGCTTGGAAACGCGGTCTCAGCAAACTTCTGATATTACAGGGATTGCGACAGGTTATCAAGACTTGGATCACATGACTACGGGTTTGCATGAAGAAGAGTTAATCATCGTGGCAGCTCGTCCAGCGGTTGGTAAAACAGCTTTTGCTCTCAATATTGCTCAAAATATTGGAACAAAGCTGGATAAAACAGTTGCTATCTTTTCTTTAGAAATGGGGGCAGAAAGCCTAGTAGACCGAATGCTGGCAGCAGAGGGGTTAATTGAATCGCATTCAATCCGTACAGGGCAACTGACGGATGAAGAATGGAGCAAGTATGCGATTGCACAAGGAAATCTAGCAGAAGCTAGTATTTACATTGACGATACGCCAGGAATTCGGATTACAGAAATTCGTTCGCGTGCTCGAAAATTAGCGCAAGAAACAGGAAATCTTGGATTGATCTTGATTGACTACTTGCAGTTGATTACAGGGACTGGTCGAGAAAATCGTCAGCAGGAAGTTTCTGAAATCTCTCGTCAATTAAAGATTTTGGCAAAAGAGTTGAAAGTGCCAGTCATTGCGCTGAGCCAATTGTCACGGAGTGTGGAACAGCGTCAGGACAAACGACCTGTTTTGTCAGATATTCGTGAGTCTGGTTCAATTGAGCAGGATGCAGATATTGTCGCATTTTTATATCGAGATGACTACTATGAACGCGGCGGTGAAGAATCTGAAGGGCTTCCAAACAACAAAGTTGAAGTGATTATCGAAAAGAATCGTAGCGGTGCGCGTGGCACGGTGGAATTGATTTTCCAAAAAGAATACAATAAGTTTTCAAGTATTTCCAAGAGAGAGGAATAAATAATGAGTGATGCATTTACAGATGTTGCAAAAATGAGAAAAATCAAAGAAGAAATCAAAGCCCATGAGGGCAAAATGGTAGAAATGACTCTTGAAAATGGTCGTAAACGTCAAAAAAATAAGCAAGGGCGCTTGATTGAAGTTTATCCTTCTTTGTTTATCGTTGAATATACAAGTAATGGAGGTCAACCAGGTGAGATTGAAAACACTTATGTCGAATCTTATACTTATTCAGATATTTTAACAGAGAAAAATCTCATTCATTATTTGGATTGAGAATAAATTTGTTTTAATGGCGAAAAACTGCTTTGATGTGATGTAGCTGGAGTGAAAAATGATTAAAAATCTAGTTTTTGATTTTGGCAATGTTTTAATTGAATGGAATCCCGCTAAGATTTTAGCTACTTTTGTAGAAGATGAAGAAGACCGGAAGTGCGTCAAAGCTGCTATTTTTGATTCGGGGTTCTGGGCTCAGACAGATACTGGACAATTAACTTTGGAAGTAGCTATTCAGGCAGCTCAAACATTACTAGATAGTTCTTACTCTGCTACTGTTGAAGCCATTTTTACTCATTGGTATGAGACAGTGGATGTTTATCATCAGCTACAAGAGAAAATTTTTGAATGGGTTCAGCTGGGATATGGCATTTATATTTTGTCTACTACAAGTGAGATATTTTATGCAGTTGAAAATGCAGGTTTATTACCGATGACGAAAGTGTTGACTGGTAAAATCCTTTCTTACGAAGTAGGGTGTGCAAAGCCAGATAAAAGTATCTATCAAAAGTTACTAGCTCAATACGCATTACAAGCTAATCAATGTGTGTTTATAGATGATCTACAGGTTAATTTAGATGTCGCTAAAAGTCTAGGATTTGAAACTATTTTAGCAACATCTGAACAGCAAAATATAATTGCGATAGAAGAATTGTTGAAAAAGAAAGGTTATTTTCATAGAAAGAAATAATCTGGTAAAATCCGTCTTTACAGATAGGATTTTTTTTGATATAATGGCTTTTGTGTGAAATAGCAGCAGGAGAGCATGAAGCTCGTCAACAGAACATTAGCTATAAAAGTAGCCTTGGCTGTTTAGGCGAAAATGTTCTGCACGAATCAGGGCTTTCTAAGTGACTATTTCCTCAAATTATTATTTTTACAGGAGGACATGTTTATGTCACGTTATACAGGACCATCTTGGAAACAAGCTCGTCGTTTGGGTCTTTCACTTACAGGTACAGGTAAAGAATTGGCACGTCGTAACTACGTACCAGGTCAACATGGACCAAACAACCGTAGCAAATTGTCAGAATATGGTTTGCAATTAGCTGAAAAACAAAAACTTCGTTTCACTTACGGTGTAGGTGAAAAACAATTCCGTAACTTGTTTGTTCAAGCTACTAAGATCAAAGAAGGCATCCTTGGTTTCAACTTCATGCTTCTTTTGGAACGCCGTTTGGATAACGTTGTTTACCGTCTTGGTCTTGCGACTACTCGTCGTCAAGCTCGTCAATTCGTAAACCATGGTCATATCCTTGTTGACGGAAAACGTGTAGATATTCCTAGCTACCGCGTATCTGTTGGACAAGTGATTTCAGTTCGTGAAAAGTCACTTAAAGTACCTGCAATCCTTGAAGCAGTTGAAGCAACTCTTGGACGTCCGGCATTCGTATCGTTTGATGCTGAAAAATTAGAAGGTTCATTGACTCGCCTTCCAGAACGCGATGAAATCAACCCAGAAATCAACGAAGCACTTGTCGTTGAATACTACAACAAACAACTTTAATCAATGGATTATCAGAAGTTGGGATTTCCCCAGCTTCTTTTTTGTTATAAAGATTACGAAAAAAGTCCTAAAGACCTTGTGTGTGCTACTAGAGCAGGTATAGGAAATATTCTAATACAGCATTTTTAAAAGGAAATCTGCCATTTGTTCGGGGCTTTCTTTTTTTCCTCTGGAAATCCACATTTGACAGACACCAAAAAAGGCATTTGTGAGATAAACATAACTGTACTCTTTTTCTACTTGACTCAGCAATTTGCTATTGAAGTGATCTTGTAGGTCTTCAGCTAGCATAATTTGGAATTTATGGCGTAAAAAAGTTTGGATTTCTTTGGTTCCGTTTTCTGTCAATAGGGCAGAAAGGAGAGATTCACGTATGAGAAAATCAAAAACTTCTATAATGGCACTGCGCTTATCTTGGGCATACTTATCAAAAATGTATTCTAACTTATGAAAAAGTTTTTGCTGATAATGCTCAATCATGTCATATTTATCTTTGTAGTGTGTATAAAAACTGCTGCGACTGATACCAGCCGTTTTTGTCAACTTGACAGTGCTAATCTGATCGAATGATTCGTGTTCCAGTAGCTCTACCATAGCGTTTTCAATAATCATTTTTGTTTTTTGACGTTTGTTACTTTCTACCATTTTACCTTCCTCTTTTGAACAATTTTATACAACGTGTCTAAAAATGAAATTTTTCTCTTGTGAAAAATTTCAGAAACTGTATAATCTATTATATCAAATATTTAGACAATGTGTATAAAAATATTTCAAAAATTAAAATTTTTATACAGAGTGTCTAAGATAGAGGAGAAAAAATGTTCAAAGAATGGAAAGCAATTTTCAAAAAACCAATTTTTGTGATTGTCATGATTGGTGTTTCCTTGATTCCTGCTCTTTATAATGTAATCTTTTTGAGCTCCATGTGGAATCCTTATGGTAAAGTTTCAGAATTGCCAGTAGCGGTTGTGAATAAAGACCAACATGCGACATTTAACAACAACACCTTATCTGTTGGCGATGATATGGTGAAAAGTCTTAAAAAGAATGATGCTTTGGACTTTCATTTTGTATCTGAAGGAAAGGCTAAGAAGGGATTGGAGAAAGGTGATTATTATATGATAATCACGCTTCCAAGTGATTTGTCTCAAAAGGCTGCTAGTATTCTGGATAATAAGCCGCAAAAGATGCAGATTGATTATCAAACATCTAGCGGACACAGCTTTATTGCCAGCAAGATGAGTGACTCAGCTATGACGCGGCTTCAACAAACTGTCGCTAACAATGTGACAAATACATACACGACATCTCTCTTCAAGAGTATGAATAGCTTGAGGAAAGGCATGACAACAGCTGCTTCTGGTAGTGGTCAACTCGCTTCTGGCGGTCAACAATTAAAAGACGGTAGTCAAACCTTGACAGATAATTTGAATACTTTATCTAGCTCTAGTATGACGTTTGCAGACGGCGCTAATACATTGACGACAGGTTTGGGGACCTATACGCTTGGTGTGCGTCAGCTTTCAGACGGAATTGGTACGCTATCGACACGCCTTTCAGCTTATACGTCAGGTGTCGGTCAATTGGCTTCTGGGTCAGATACGCTTTCAAAAGGTCTGACAGACTATACAAATGCTGTTGGTCAATTAGCTTCTGGGTCAGATACATTATCAAAAGGTCTGATAGATTATACAAGTGCTGTTGGTCAATTGGCTGACGGCTCAGGGCAATTATCAGATGGCTTAACTACCTATACCGATGGTGTGGCCAATCTTGCAGGTGGCGCAAATCAATTAAACAGTCAATCGCAAAACTTATTGGCTGGTGTTAATCAATTGAGTGCTTCTAATGAAGAAATTCAAAAATTATCAAGCGGTGCGCATCAATTAGCTACGGGTCTGAACACGTTAATGACGACTGTTCAACAATCTGGCATGACTGCTGAACAAGTTCAAAAGCTACAGGATTTGCAAGCAGGTTTAACTGCTGTGCAAACCGCTCTTTCAACTGGATCAGACTTGTCAGCTGCCAAAGCAAGCATGACAACTGCTTTAAGCAATATGGAAACGGCTGCGAACACGCTTGCCAATAGTGCGACGACAGACAAAACTACGATTGCAACTAACGTGGCTGCTACAGCTGCTTATCAAAAGTTAAGTGCTAGTGAGCAGGCAGAAATCAATGCTGCGATTTCGCAAACTCCAAGTCAAACTGCTACGACTGCGGCAAGTCTATTGACAAATATTCAAGCGCTCAAGACGCAAGTGACGAACTTGCCAGAGCAATCTTCTAATCAACAAAGCGCAGCTGTCATCGGACAAGCAAAAGGTGCGCTTTCAGAGCTTCAAACGAGCTCACAACAATCCCAAGCAAAAATCCTTGCAGCTTTGCAACAATCAAATGCGGGTGCTAATAAAGTAGCAGCAGGTATTGACCAATTGCAAACGAGCTTAGCAACAGGTGCTGGTCAATTGGCAAAAGGTGTAACCGACTACACCAATGGGGTTGCGCAGATAACAGCAGGAGCTAATACCTTATCTAGTAAGAATATTCAATTAACATCCGGCATGGCGAAAATCAGTTCAGGTTCTAAGACTTTGGCTGGTAAGAATGGGCAGTTGACGTCTGGCATGGCGAAAATCAGTTCAGGTTCTAAGACTTTGGCTGGTAAAAATAGTCAATTGACATCTGGTATGGCAAAAATCAATTCCGGAGCTAATCAATTGGCGGCTAATAATGGTCAAATCGACGCTGGCTTAGCAAAATTGGCAGACGGAGCTAGTCAATTAGTGAACAATTCTGCTACGCTCGTGTCAGGGGCAGGCAAACTGTCTGACGGTGCTGGTCAAATTGCAAATGGTTCTACGAAGTTAGCAGACGGTAGTTCAACTATCACGTCTAATCTGGGAACACTTGTGTCGGGTGCGGACACCTTGACAGCAGGTTTGACAGATGCCAAAAATCAATTATCTATGGTGATAACCAATAAAGCCAATGCTAAAGCTCTCGCAAATCCATTAACAACGAAGAAAACAGATAAAGACCATGTTGGTAAAAATGGTATCGGTATGGCACCATACATGATTTCTGTGGCACTTTTTGTAGCAGCGATTTCAACCAATATCATTTTTAACACGTTGCCCTCTGGTAAGAAACCTGAGACACGTATGGAATGGCTGAAAGCACGTATTCAGGTCAATGGCGTTATTTCTCTCTTGGCAGGTTTATTGGTATATGGTGCGGTACACATGATTGGCTTAACCGCAAACCACGAATGGGCAACGCTTGGTATCATTCTTTTGACCAGCATGTGCTTCATGGCGGTGGTGACGGCTCTGGTAACGTGGGATACCAAGCTTGGAGCTTTCATTTCCTTGATCTTGTTGTTGCTGCAACTCGCCTCTAGTGCGGGTACTTACCCACTTCCATTAACGGATAAGATTTTTCAAGATGTCAATCCTTGGTTGCCAATGAGTTACTCTGTTTCGGCTTTGCGTCAAACAATTTCGATGACGGGGCAAGTTGGCGGGCAAGTTGCCTTCATGACAATCGTTCTGCTGCTCTTTGTTGGTCTTGGTTTCTTGGTTTACAATCCAAATAAAAAAGAATTAGTTTAATCAAAAAGAGGCTGGAACGCTGGCGCAATCACTCACAGGAAAATGAAATGTGAGAAGATGACGTATAAAAGTGTTCCAGACTCGTTTATTTCTAGAATAAAACTCAACCTTACGGGGTGGATGACAACATCGTTTTCTTGCGAAATGTTGATGTTTGTCCCGCCCTTTTTAAATCAAACCGAAATGGGCGAGGGCGTACGGAATACCGTTTTCATCATTGGAGCGCGTGATGAAAGTGGCTGCTTCTTTGACGGCTGTTTGGCTATTGCCCATTGCAATGGGATAATCTACTGTTTCAAACATGGTCAGGTCATTGAGTCCGTCTCCGAATGCGTAAGTCGGTGCTTCGTCTGCCAGCAAGGTCAGCAGGTGCTGAATCCCAGAGCCTTTGTTACAACCGTGCGGCGTGATGTCTATCGAGTAGGGGCTGTTACGGAAAAAGTGAAGTTCAGGGATTTCTGCTTGATATTGGGTGTCTTTTTCAGGCTTCTCACTAAAAATGAGCAACATCTGACAAGGCTGATTTTGATAAATGGTCGGACCGACTTGGGGCAGGTCTTGATGAAAATAGCGGAAATTCTGCTGAACGGTCAGACTGAGCGCTGTCACACGCATTTCTCCTTGCGAATAAAAACCGAGGTCATGCTCATTTTCCTTTGCCAGTTGCAGGAGCTTGAGAATGCTGTTTTGTGCAATTCGTCCTTCAAACAGGAATTGCTTTTCATGGAGGATTTCCATGCCATTTAGCAAGATAGCGGAATGAATCCCAGCGTCTTCCAGAACCGTCCCCATTTCTCCGCGACCGCGTCCCGTACAGACAATAGGCAGAAAGCCGTTGGCTCGTAGTTGAGCAATGGCTGTTTTGTTGTCTGCTGGGACTTGTCCTTGGCTATCAACCAAGGTGCCGTCAATATCAAAAAATACAAATCCGTTGTAAGTCATTTGCTTCTCTGTCTCCTTTAAGATGCTGAAGTTCCACGTGAAACGTGAGAGAAAGGGGAAGTACGATGTTGTTTGACTTCTTCTTTCAAGTTTTCGAGCAAGGTCGTTTCTTCTGTCAGCTCAAGCAACTGGAGCCCCTTCTGGACAAGGGCATCGTCTCCTTGGCAAATACCCAGGCGAACCTGAGCAAACCCGAGCTTGTCGTATCGTTTTGTTTGCTTGGCGAGCGGTAAGATCATCTCGGTGATACGCTGGCAATCGTCAAGGCGGTTATTGAGAAAATAAACGGTGGAAAGATTGAATAAAATAGAGGCTTGAGTTCCTTTGATGTTTTTATAATCATTATATTTTTCAAGATTGGTGAGAATTTTTTCGGTAATCTCCTGAATGGTTTCAATTGGAAAGAAGAAGAGAATAACACCTAACAGGCGAAAGTCACTTTCGTACCAGACATCTCGCTTTTCTAAATCTGTCCAAATTTGCTCTGCCAATTGTTTTGCTTTATCGCTAAAGTTATGCTCTCGTACTTCCATAATAATATTGATTGTGGAGAGAATATTTTGGATTGGCAAATCATGTTTGACTTTTTTAAGATGTTCTTCGCATAGATGAGCAATTTTTTTAAGTTCTGTATTATTAACAATAGATAAGTGGTTTGACATTTGATTGATAATCACTTGTCTTATCCGAGGTTTATAATAATTACAAATATATTCAAATTCCCCAAAGCTCATGTCAATCTGGTGGAGCAGAAATTCCATAGTTTCATAGCTGGGAACGGATTGGTTGCTTTCAAACTTGGAAAGATTGGAGCGCGAAATCCAATCTCCGCAAATCTCTTGCTGGGTGATTCCCTTTGCTTTTCGAATTGTCTTGTAAACTGTTCCAATATCCCAACGCATAGGCGACTCCTTGTGTAAAATATGAAATGTGAAAATAGTGGGCATTTTGTGAATGCCTTTTCATCATATTATATCATATAGATGAAAGGAGAAAAAGTGATGAAGAAAAATACCTTTTCTGCTTCTGCGTTCCATTAAGGACTGTGTGTTCAAACTGTTTTGAAAGTGGTTAATCCTCTTTTTCAGAAAATTTCCTATAATTTCCCATTCATGTTATACTAAATGAGATGATTTTTCTGGATTTCGTTGGCTGATGAGGTGAGGCGAGACAATTTTACTTCGTCCACGCGGCTGACAAGGCAAACTGATTGTCGTTCAGACCGTCGACCGGGTCGAAAGAGTGAACGAAAAGTAGTTTAGACTGTCGACTGGGTCGAAAGAAAGAATGCAAAGTAGTTTAGACCGTCGACTGGGTCGAAAGAATGAATGAAAAGTAGTTTAGACTGTCGACCGAGTCGAAAGAGTGAATCCAAAGTAGTTTAAGTTGTCGCCCCAGTCGATAGAAAAAAGGAGAAGTCATTGAAACGGTCGCTTTAAGTGACAAGTAAAAAAGGAAAGAAGGAATTTATGAAGCAAGAAAAGCTCATTGGATTAAGAACTGGACATCTCCGTCATGCGGAATTCACGCAGTTTATCACTCGTTTTTTAGACGATGTGGAGAAAGAAGCGCTCGACTTTAAAAATGAGGACGTCATTACCGCTCTCGTCAAGAAGATCAAGGCAGCCTTGCCTGCTTATCAAGCCTCTCTCGGTCAGATTCGGGCGAGTGAAAAGTCAGCTTCGATTAGTGCGGCTGACGAATTGCGCGACGCTGATTTGCAAGCTCTTCGCGATGCGCTGAAACCGTATCGGGCAGCCAAGCGGGAAGAGGAAAAGGCGGCTTATGCCAGCTTGAAACGCTTGTTTGACCAATACAAAGACGCTCATCAGAAGCATTACGAGGAAGAAACCGCCCTCGTTGTCAGCTTACTGGACAAGCTAAAAACAGCCCCATATAAGGAGCAGGTGGGGACTTTAGCGCTTGGAAAATTCGTTGAAAATCTGACCGAAAGTCACTCAGCTTTTGAACAACTCTTTGCCTCTCGCTCCCAAGAGAAATTGCAAAAAGTGAGCTATGATGTCAAGCGATTGCGCAAAGAAGTGGCGACGCCTTACCAACAGTTGGCGGACTATGTGGTGATTTTGCACCAAGTCAAAAACGATAGCTTTTATGCGCCCTTCCTTTCCGTGCTCAATAACAGCCGCAAGCACTATGCAGATGTCCTTGCCCGTCGCAAGGGTAAAGAGCCTAAAGCAGAAGCAGGAAAAGTAGCAGAAATCAACTAACATTTCTCCTTCATCTTACTTGAAGTTTGTCTGTCAGAGTGGTAGGATAAAGACGAAGAGGAACGAGCAGAAAATTAGAAAGTGTGATGGGATGATACGATTTCATTTTAATAACGAATTTTGGTTTCGGTGGCGGTTTTATCTGTTGAGCATGATGATATTCGTTTCCTTGGTTGTTGAACCTTATGCGAAATTAGACGTGTTCAATGTGATTTATTTTGCTGTGTTGGGAACATTTTTGCTTTTGCAGATCTTTGTGCCAGAGTGTTCGCATAAGCGGTCCTATCCAGTAGGCAGCTATCACTTTAACTGGGAATTTTATAATGAAACTTCCTTGTATCTGATGATTTATTTTTCACGTTCCCTCTACTCTGGTCCGAGAAGCAGCCATGATGTGTGGTACTGGATTTTTCTGGTAGCAGCTATTCTGATTATTTTCAGTTTTCTTATCAAAAAAGAAAAAGAAGAGAAGAGTGAAGAATAAGATTGCGGTAGCTTCTAGTTTCTATTTCATTCTACAGACATTTATTAAACATCTCCAGAAAATGGGGGTGTTTTGTTTTCTTTAAGTTTTCTTTAGCTTTCTTTTAAGGATTTGCCCGTAAACTACGTAGATAAAGAACGACAAAGGAGAGCAATCTCATGGCTAAAAAAACATTTAAAGATAAATTTCAACGGATAGAAACCAAGTACGTCATCTCAAAGGAAACGTTGGCAGATTTGCTACAGGAGTTTGAAGCGTATATGGCAGAAGATGAGCACGCCTATTCAACGATTGGCAACCTCTACTATGATACACCGACCTATCAGATGATTCGGGAGTCTTTGGAGAAGCCTTATTTCAAGGAAAAATTGCGCGTGCGCACTTATGATGCTAGCCCTCAGGCTGATAGCCAAGTCTTTTTGGAAATCAAGAAAAAAGTGCGCAAGGTCGTGTATAAACGTCGGATTGCGACTGAGTTGTTGACAGCAGAGCAGTATCTCGCAGGGGAATGCCAGCTTGAGGATTCGCAGATTAAACAGGAAATCGAATGGCTTTGTGAGCGTTACGGTGGCGTGCAGCCCATGATGTATATCTACTACAACCGCTACTCTTTAAAAGGTTTGGAAGATTCAAATGTGCGGATTACCATTGACTATGATGTCGCTTATCGAACGAAAAATTTGAGCTTACTGGCAGGAAAAAACGGCAAGAACCTTCTTCCTGACAACCATGTCATCATGGAAATCAAGGTGCCGGGGGCGTATCCACTCTGGCTGGCAGAGATTCTGGATCGTCACCACGTTTTTCCAAAGTCTTTCTCAAAATACGGGGTTGCCTACAAGAAAACAACCGACTACAAAGGAGTAATCAATCATGTTCGATCAGCTATTTAGTGATGTTTTTACAGGGACAACGGTCAATCCAGCCAGTATGTTTGGTGCGATTGGTGTTGCCTTAGTGCTGGGGCTGATATTAGCCAAGGTCTATCAGTACAAAACCATTTATAGCAAGTCCTTTATGATGACCTTGGTTATGCTGCCGACTTTGATTGCCATTGTCATTTTCCTAGTCAATGGCAGTCTGGGTGCAGGGGTTGCGGTCATGGGGGCTTTCAGCTTGATTCGCTTTCGTTCAGCACCGGGTGGTGCTAAGGAATTGCTGGCGATTTTCCTTGCGATGACGATTGGGATTGCTGTCGGTATGGGCTATCTTGTCTTTGCCAGCGTCTTTACGATGATTATGTCGGTAGTTATGTTGTTGCTGGAAACAGTGAATTTCGGGCAGATGAAACATTCCATGCGCCAAGTGACCGTTGTCATTCCAGAAAGTTTAGACTATGAGACGGTCTTTGATGACATCTTCCAAAAGGCGACCAACTATGTTGAACTAGCAAATGTCAAAACGTCTGATATGGGAAGTCTGTTCAAGATTAAGTATATTGTCCAATTAAATGGTACAATGACAGAGAAAGAGTTAATGGACGCTCTGCGGACACGAAATGGGAATTTAGAGATTGCCATTAGCCGCTACGTCACAAAAGAAAATGAACTATAAGGAGGACCGCCATGAAAAAAACAGCCTCAAAACGAAAAACATGGAAACGACTGGTTCCGCTTGTTCTATTGACAGTTGCTTTGGGAGCATGTGGTGCGAAAAACGGTAGTTCAGCCAGTACCAATTCCTCTAGCACCAGTAAGGTAACGACCGTTAAACTGTCCAATTATTTTACTAAACGTGACCAAGACGCTTCTTATGATGAATCAAAAGCGACTAAGATTAGCCTGAGTGGCTCATCTGCCAAGACTTCTGGTTCTGGTGCGGAAGTGTCCGGCTCTACAGTGACGATTACCAAAGCGGGGACTTATGTCTTGTCTGGTTCAAGTGAAAATGTCCAAATTGTCGTTAAAGTTGGCAATAAAGACAAAGTTCAACTCGTGCTGAATGGGGTCACGATGACTGGAACAGATGCTGCTATTGTCGTAGAAAATGCAGATAAGACTTTTATCACTCTTGCAAAAGACAGCAAGAACACGATTTCGGATTCTGCCAATCACAAGAATACAGACTATGACGCTGCGATTTACAGCAAGGACGACCTCACTTTCAACGGTTCTGGTAGTCTGACGGTCGAAGGCAATTATGGCAATGCTATTGAGTCCAATGATGATTTGCGCATTACAGGCGGAACCTACACGATTAAAGGTTATAAAAATGCCCTTTCAGCGAATGACGCAATCAATATCAAAGACGCGACAATGAATTTGACCGCAACGGAAGATGCCATTCATGCGGATAATGATGAAGATACATCATTAGGCAATTTCTATATCCAGTCTGGAAAGATTACCATTCACGCTGGAGATGATGGTATTCACGCTTCTAATACTGCTTTTATTGACGGCGGTACGATTAAGGTTGAAAAGAGCGAAGAAGCGCTAGAAGGCAAAACCGTCACCATTAACGGTGGGGATTTAGACCTGACAGCCAATGACGATGGTATCAATGCTGCAGACGGTAGCAGCAGCGAGAGCGCTCCAGGACAAGCGACCGCTGGTGTCAGTCTGACCATCACAGGTGGTAAGGTCAAGGTTAATGCCCAAGGTGACGGCTTGGATTCTAACGGAGATTTGACCATTTCAGGTGGTGAGGTCTATGTGGACGGGCCGACAAATGGTGGCAATGGTGCTCTTGACTATGACGGCAATGGCACCATTACTGGCGGGACCGTTGTAATGGTCGGCAGCAATGGCATGGCAATGGGCTTTGGCTCAAATTCTAAACAGGCCTCTATCCTTACGAATGTATCTGGGAATGCTGGTGCTAAGGTGACGATTTCTGATTCGTCAGGAAAAGAAATTCTCAGTTACACTGCGACTAAGAATTTCCAATCTGTTCTAGCGAGCTCAGCTGCTATTAAAGACGGTAAAAGCTACACTATTACAGTAAATGGACAAAGCACGACCGCAACAGCTAGCCTAACCACACAAAATGGAAATGGTATGGGCGGAGGTCCTGGCGGACGGTGATGATAGACAAAAGAGGCTGGGAAACCCAACCTCTTTCGTTTGACCTTTGCTTAATCGTCAAGGTGTGATAGTGTTTTAATCGCTAACCATTGTGATAGGATTAAAACTAAGAAAAATATATGAAATAATAAATCACGTATAATTGGCATATTTCTACAAATAAATAAAGAAATGAAAGGGGAACAAACAAACCAAATAGCTTGAAAAATAACAATCTTTTTTTCATACTTAATAACTCCTATTTCCATGATAATATAATGGACTGTGGTAACTAGATGTATCAGCAACTCCGACATTAAAGCTACCAACCTGACCAATACCAATTCCAGCTCCGATTGAAGTGGTTGTTGATGTATTTCTATACAAATGACCGTTTAAAGTAAAGTGTATTCTATTGGCATTGGGTAAAGCGTATTGAAAATTTCCTTGGAATATTAAACTTCCAGAATAATAACCTGCATAAACAATTCGTTTTATTCCTCTAAACCAACCGCTTTTACTAACTTCACAATAAAAATAGACATGTCCTGCATTATTTGGAATATAAGAAATTAACGTATCATCTTGATATGTAGCACCACGTAACACTACATATGAAGTTTCTTCATTTAGCTGAGCATTTCTAGCTTGAGAAGTGCTCTTATTGGGGAATAAAGTACGTTCAGCTTCTGCAAAACTAACGCCTGTATTACTAACATAATTGGCTAAGATTTCATCTTTAGTAACTGTTACAACATCAAAATTTTTAACAGTAGTTTCATCAGCTTTTACAGTCGTTCCAATGCCAAAGACTAGAACTAAGAAACTTAAAAAGCTAATAAACATTAAACCTAAACGCCTCATAGTGTTTCCTCCTTTTTATAAAATCAAATTGATAAAACTACAGCTCTAATTATAAATCCTCCCTTCTGACGAACTGCTTAAAGAATTCCCCTTTTTTCACTTTCAATGTATCACAAAAATAAGAAGAAACAAGTCTATTTTTGAAGGAAAATTTATGATATAATAAAGTTGATAACGTTAAAAAAACTAGAGCGAAACAACTCTAGTTTTTTTGCATGCTCAGCCTAAAATCTCTAGAATCTCTATCAAAATCAACAGTCCAATCTGGTGCTTCTGCTGGATTCGTTACGTGGGTCAAGCGGCTAAATCTCTGTCGGATCCAAATGGTTTGCATTCCAAGTTGTTTAGCCGGAAGAATATCATTGTACAAACGGTCACCAATCATCACAGCGCCTTCAGCTAAGCAGTTCGCTTGTTGGAGAGCTAACTCAAAAATAGCGAGATCAGGTTTTGCCAAGCCAACATCGGCAGAGGAAATCATCAGATCAATCCAAGAATCAATACCAAATCTTCTCAATCTTGCTTGCAAGTTCGGTAACTGGTTGGCAATAATCCCAATCTTGTAGTGCTGGTGGAGAGTTTTCAGCACTTACTTGCAGTCAGGATACAGCACCTCTAAATCAGACCTCCAAGACGGACGCTTCAGACCATAATCGTTCAGAGCTTCCCCATCGCCCTTTTTGTTTTCCTTAAAATAGTGAATCATAGTTTGATAAAATGCTGCATAAGAAATGTGAGTATCCGCAATAGCCTGCTCAATCCGATCTTGGTAGGCTTTTTCTTCGTTTACCAAAGTTGAGCCAATATCAAAGAATAACCAATGAATCTGTTTCATGCGAAACCTCTAATAAAGATTGATGTCTCCGCTGACAGCTTGGATAGTAAGAGAATCTGTAGAATCCGTTGCTTGGTGGTGGATCGTGTTGCCAACGATTTGGTGGCTCGGCTGGAGCTGATCAGAGATAGAAATGTCTCCGTGCACTGTTTCAAGATCATAGCTGAAATCATGGTGCAGCAGATGAAGTGAAATATCTCCGCTTGTTGTTTGAATAGAGGTTTTACCAGCAATTTCTAAAGAATGCGTGTCGAGATCACCTGATACAAGAGTAATTTTACAATCTGTTAATTTGGCATGCGCTAGATGAATATCACCACTGATAAGGGTAACATTGGTCTGTTGCAAATGGCAATGACGCATGGTCAAATCACCACTTGAAAGCTCAATCGTTCCTTTTTGTGTTTGAAGATGAGATACAGCTACATCACCAGAAGTTGCTTGAAGTGAGAATGACTGAAGAATCTTGCCATTCGGGATTTGAATGCAAATAGGATGATTATCAAAACCGTTTTTCATGACGTTAATAATCCAGTCCAAACCACTATAATGCGTGTTGCCTTTTTCTGTAATGTGCCACTTCTCGTTTTGAACAGTAGAAATGATTTGATTGTTGCCTTTTCCATTATAGTATTTGATGTGGAAAAAATCATCAGGTGAAGGCTCAATCAGAATATCTTGCGTGGTGACATCAATATGCAATTCAGAGATTGTTGCATAGTCTTCAAAGATATAAGCATTGTCGGTATATGATTGGTGATTGTGTGCAGATGACTGGTGTTGAGGACGAGTTGACGTTTCTTCTGCTTGATTTGATGAAAGTGAACGAATAATCTCTTCTGCTGCGTCTTTGGGATCTCCCAACTCCTCAATGACTTGTGCTTCATTTTCAGGTCCGGCTTCTTCAAAGTATTCCGTAAAATAATCCATTGCTTCTTTATAATCTGCTTCTGGCAATGTTTTCAAGTATTTCTCTAGTGCGGCTAAATAGTCAGTTTTTGTCATGGCGAATGCTCCCTTCTATGATACCGTTGACTGTCGCTGTATATAACTCCCACTCCCTTTTAAGGGTGTTTAACTGCTTTCGTCCCACTGGAGTAAGGGAGTAATACTTCCGTTTTCGACCTTGATATTCTTGCGAGTAAGTCGTTAAATAACGATTTTTTTCTAACTTTTTCAAAATAGGATATAAGGTTGATTCCTTGATATTGGCAATCAATTTAATCGTTTGGCTAACCTCATAGCCATAGGAATCTTCGCTTTCCAAAATCGCTAGAATGAGAAATTCAATCAAGGTAGAAGATGTTGGAAAATACATGAGCACCTCCTATATATAATATTTTTATATATAATTTTTCTATACATAGTATAGTTCTTTTTCTTTTTAAAGTCAAGAAAATATATAAAATTTTTATATATTATCAAAAGTTGCTGTTAGTAGACGTATTTTTTCAGCTAACTGTGTCAAGAAGTATCTGTAATTTGTCTAGGTTTGTTGTAAATAAACCTTAATTCTAACTGAATTCCTCAATTAAAGAATGTTTTGTATTGAAAAATAGCGTTAGAAAATGGTAAAATATACTAAGTCTTATCTAGAAGTAAGACAAAAGTGATGAATATGATGAAAAAACATAAAATAATTTTTAAATTTTTTGGACAGACGCTGTTTTATTTTGTGATATTTCTAGCGTTGCTTTATTTCTTTAATTATCTTGGTCAAGGCCAAGGTGGTTTTATCTATAATGAATTTTAGGAGCAGACTGTGACCAATTCAGTAATTAACGACATGATTGAAACGATTGAGCGCTTTGCTCAGTCTCAACCAGATTTTCCAGTTTACAATGTTCTCGGAGAAGCTCATACTTATCATGATTTGAAAGTGGACTCGGATTCGCTCGCTGCAAAGATTGATAGTCTTGCGCTTCCTGAAAAGTCACCAGTGGTGGTGTTTGGTGGGCAAGAATACGACATGTTAGCAACCTTTGTAGCTTTGACGAAGTCAGGACATGCTTATATTCCGATTGATAGTCATTCAGCTCTGGAGCGCGTGACAGCGATTGTGGAAGTGGCACAGCCTAGTCTCATTATTGCAATCAATGACTTTCCGCTGAAAGATGTGACGATTCCGATTCTTGATGTAACAACAGTTCAAGTAGCTTTTGCAGCCAAACATCCTTACGAAATTACACACCCTGTTAAAGGTGATGAGAATTACTATATCATTTTCACCTCAGGAACGACTGGAAAGCCAAAGGGTGTGCAAATCTCGCACGATAATTTGCTTAGCTTTACCAACTGGATGATTACAGATAAGGAATTTGCGACTCCAGCTCGTCCGCAAATGTTGGCGCAGCCACCTTACTCTTTTGATTTATCGGTTATGTATTGGGCGCCAACCTTGGCACTTGGAGGAACACTTTTTGCAGTTCCGTCTGCCATTACGCAAGATTTCAAGCAGCTATTTGAGACTATTTTGAACTTGCCAATCGCTATTTGGACATCCACGCCGTCTTTTGCAGACATGGCAATGCTGTCTGAAGATTTCAATGCTGAAAAAATGCCAGGCATTACACATTTCTACTTTGACGGAGAAGAATTGACGGTTAAAACGGCTCAAAAATTGCGTGACCGTTTTCCAAATGCACGTATTATCAATGCTTACGGTCCGACAGAAGCAACTGTGGCTCTATCTGCCGTTGCTATAACAGATGATATGCTGACAAATATGAAACGCTTGCCGATTGGCTATACCAAAGCGGATTCTCCAACTTTTGTGATTGATGAAGATGGAAACAAATTGCCAAACGGTGAGCAAGGAGAAATCATTGTTTCTGGACCAGCTGTATCAAAAGGCTATATGAACAATCCAGAGAAAACAGCCGAAGCATTTTTTGAGTTTGAAGGGTTACCAGCTTATCATACAGGTGATGTTGGTACTATGACAGATGAAGGTTTACTGCTTTATGGCGGTCGTATGGATTTCCAAATCAAGTTCAACGGTTTTCGTATTGAATTAGAAGATGTTTCCCAAAACCTGAACAAGTCTCAATATGTGGACTCAGCTGTGGCTGTACCGCGTTACAATAAAGATCATAAAGTACAAAACCTTCTAGCCTATGTCATCCTGAAGGACGGGGTTAAGGAACAATTTGAGCGTGAGATTGATATCACCAAAGCTATCAAAGAAGATTTGCAAGATATTATGATGTCTTATATGATGCCTTCCAAATTCCTTTATCGGGATTCCTTGCCATTGACACCAAATGGTAAGATTGATATTAAAGGTTTGATTAGCGAGGTCAACAACCGATGATGGATTTCATAAGACAGCTTCCTCACTTGGAACCGTACGGGGATCCGCAGTATTTTGTTTATATCATTTTAGCCGTTTTGCCAATCTTTGTTGGTTTATTCTTCAAAAAAAGATTTCCCATTTACGAAGCTCTGGCCAGCTTTGCTTTTATCATTTTTATGCTGACTGGACCAAAGTTAACGCAAATTTATGCGCTACTGTTTTACGTTATTTGGCAGATGATTTGGGTTTGGTCTTATAAAATTTATCGAAAAACGGGAGATAGCAAATGGATTTTCTATTTGCACATTGCTTTGTCTATCCTACCGCTTTTCTTTGTAAAGGTAACGCCAGCTATTTATGGTCATCAATCACTCTTGGGCTTTTTAGGAATTTCCTACTTAACTTTCCGTTCAGTAGGAATGATTATTGAGCTGCGGGATGGTGTTCTAAAAGACTTTAACTTATGGGAATTTCTACGTTTCATGCTCTTTATGCCAACTTTTTCAAGTGGGCCGATTGATCGTTTTAAGCGGTTCAATCAAGACTATGAAAACATCCCTGAGCGTGATGAACTGCTAGATATGTTGGAGCAATCCGTTCAATACATAATGCTTGGTTTCTTATACAAGTTTATTCTGGCACATATTTTAGGCTCAATGATTTTGCCTCCTCTCAAGCAATATGCAGTGCAAATGGGTGGTATCTTCAACCTGCCAACTCTAGGAGTGATGTATGTATTTGGATTGGATTTATTTTTTGACTTTGCGGGTTATTCCATGTTTGCCCTCGCTATTTCCAATCTAATGGGCATTAAAAGTCCGATTAACTTTAATAAACCTTTCGTTTCGCATGATTTGAAAGAGTTTTGGAATCGTTGGCATATGAGTTTATCATTTTGGTTCCGTGACTTTGTCTTTATGCGTCTGGTTACAGTACTTATCCGAAACAAAGTTTTTAAAAATCGGAATACCACTTCAAGTGTAGCTTATATCATCAATATGCTAGTCATGGGCTTTTGGCACGGGGTTACTTGGTATTACATTGCTTATGGACTTTTTCATGGTCTAGGACTCGTTATCAATGACGCTTGGGTGCGGAAGAAAAAGACCGTCAATAAAGAGCGGAAAAAGAAGAATCTACCTCCCTTGCCAGACAACAAATGGACGCAAGCAGTGGGGATGTTTATCACTTTTAATGTTGTAATGTTTTCATTCTTAATCTTCTCAGGATTTTTGAATGACTTATGGTTTAAAAAATAAAAAAGGAGTTCTCTAATGGACGTAAAAGCAGAAGTATTAGAAATTATTGATGATTTATTTATGGAAGATGTATCAGACATGATGGACGAAGATTTGTTTGATGCAGGAGTTCTGGACAGTATGGGAACGGTTGAATTGATTGTTGAATTAGAAAACCGTTTTGACATTCATGTTCCCGTCTCAGAATTTGGTCGTGATGATTGGAATACGGCTAATAAAATTATTGAAGGTGTAACGGAGCTTCGCAATGCTTAAACGATTGTGGCTCATTTTAGGCCCAGTTTTCTGCGCCTTTTTGATGGTGGTGGCTTTACTATTTTTCTACCCAACCAAGCAACAACATGATTACCAAGCTGAAAAGCGCTCAGCCGTTACTTTGACGGCGGGAAGTTTCAAGGGAAGAACGCAAAAAGTACGTGCTTTGACAGATAAAAAGCACCGCTTTGTTCCTTACTTTGGTTCAAGTGAATGGCTGCGTTTTGACAGCATGCATCCTGCGGTTTTGTCAGAAAAATACAACCGCAATTACCGTCCGTATTTTTTGGGGCAACGTGCCGCAGCGTCTCTTACACAATATTTTGGTATGCAGCAGCTGCTTCCTCAACTGAAAAATAAAACAGTCGTGTATGTGGTCTCTCCTCAATGGTTTACCAAAAAAGGCTACAGTCCAGCAGCATTTCAACAATATTTTAATAGTGATCAATTGACCAGTTTCTTGCGTCAGCAAGAAGGAGATATTGCTGCTCAGTATGCGGCTAAGCGTCTCTTACAACTGTATCCGACAGTGGCTATGAAAGACAATGTAAAAAAAGTCGCTGCTAATCAGAAACTGTCAAATTTTGACAAGCAATATATTCGTCTTATTAGTCGTTTGAATCAGCGGGAGGATGCTCTTTTTAGCTCACTATTTGCCGAACGCAATGCAAATTATGAAAAATTGGTTCAGCCTCAAGTCAAGCGTTTACCAAATAAATTTTCCTACGAGGATTTAGAAAAATTTGCTATTAAAGATGCACAAAAAAATACCAACAATAATAACTTGGGAATTGATAATAAGTTCTATCGTCGCCGTTTGCGAAAGCATTTAAAGAAGCTCAAAGGTGCGCAGGGAAAGCTATCCTATGTCAAGTCTCCTGAGTATAATGACTTACAGCTTGTTTTGAAGCAATTTGCCAAGTCAAAAACGAATCCAATCTTTGTTATTCCCCCTGTTAATGCAAAATGGATGGCCTATACTGGTTTGAGTCAAGAAAAGTACCAACAAGCGGTGAAGAAAATTCGTTATCAGTTGGAAAGCCAAGGTTTTACCAATATTGCAGACTTTTCAAACGATGGTGGGAAACCTTATTTTATGCAGGACACCATTCACATGGGCTGGCTTGGCTGGCTGGCGTTTGATAAGGCTGTCAATCCTTTTATTTCCAATCCAAAGCCTGCTCCGACTTACCGGATGAATGATCGATTCTTCAGCAAAGAATGGGCAAATTATGACGGAGCAATTGAGAATTTTAAATAAGAAAAAGAAAACACGAACAAAGATTTTAACTAGTTGGTTGCTAGTTTGCTTGTCCGTGTTTTTTTATATGGAGAACTAGAGAATTTTATGAATCCGTTCATTTTTCTATTGTATTTTGGAAAGATAGCTGTTAATCCAAGACGTATTGCTCTATTGCTTGAGCGACTCCTCCCTCATTGTTTGTCAGAGTGACTATAGTAGCTTGCTCTTTGACTGCTTTAGGAGCATTTCCCATAGCCACTCCTAATCCGGCCAATTTCAGCATGGGGAGATCGTTGAAGTTATCACCGATTGCCATGACTTGCTGGAGAGGGATTTGGTAAAAATGAGCAATCTCTTGAAGAGCATTTTCCTTAGAAACCTGTTTAGCTGTCACTTCTAGATAATTCTCTT
Organism: Streptococcus sp. IsoGale021; assembly: GCF_031142795.1. Classification (NCBI taxonomy): domain Bacteria; kingdom Bacillati; phylum Bacillota; class Bacilli; order Lactobacillales; family Streptococcaceae; genus Streptococcus; species Streptococcus sp. IsoGale021. The sequence continues at coordinate 236,305 of NZ_JAKZJH010000001.1, read as the reverse complement.
TTGAAAGATAAAAGGTTGTTTTAGGAAAATCTGTGTTTTGCAGATAGTCGTGAAGATTTTGGATGGTGATCGCTTCACCTATCAGAAGAAGTTTGTGAATAGAAGCACAATGTTCTACAACAGAAACTAGAGATTGAAGGATAGGATTTTCACCGGTAATATCTGCTTCTTCCTGAACCCATTTGTCAATCTGTTCAGCAAACCAATCCTTTCCTGAATAGAGATTGATAGCTACAGCTGGAAACTTCTCTTGGACGAGCTCTAGCAGACAACGAACTTCTTTTTTATCCAAAGCGTGTTCCATTAAAATATCATAATTCTGAGGATTTCCTTTGATGACAAGAGCACCATTGTAGCAAGCCAATGGATTGTCAATGAGACCAAGCTGCTGTGCGATTGGCTCCATGCCAAGTGGTGAACGTGCAGATGCCAACACAAAAGGGATTCCTTTTTCCTGCAAAAGAGAAAGCTGTGTTTTTAGCTGATAATCAACTTGGTGTTGGTCATTTAAAATAGTACCGTCAATATCGCTTATGACAAGGCGGATAGGTCGTTTGTTCATAAAATTTCTTCTTTATAAGCATGATATCATTGTGGGGTGATAATCAGAATGTTCATTTTTCTTCTTTGTTATTATTTTAACACAAAAAAGAATTTTTGAAAGCGATTTAGCTGTTTTCTATTAAGACAAATTTAAGCAAAACAAGGTATCTTATAACTAATCCTAAAAAAACTTTTTTCATCATAATCTCCTAAACAAAAAAGCAGTCTTTCTCGATTGCTTTTTTGTATGGAATTCATGTTATAATGAAATCATGTTATCAAAAGAATTTAAACACATCATGCAGACAGATACAGTCGCAACGGCTAAGTCCTTGTTAGGTATGCAATTGTGCTTAGACGGACAAGTGTTGGGACGAATTGTTGAGACAGAAGCTTATTTGGGAGCTAAAGATAGTGCTTGTCATAGTGCACATGGCAAACGAACATCGAAAAACGAGTCTATGTATTTATCTGCTGGACACTGGTATGTCTATCAAATCTACGGACATCAAATGTTGAATCTAGTCACAAGAGCTGAGAATGTCGCAGAAGCTGTCTTGATTCGAGCCTTGGAATTGCCAGACGGGACATTGCTTGCCAACGGCCCAGGAAAATTAACTAAATTTGCAGGGATTACCAGGGAATTTGATGGTCAAGGTTTGACCACTTCAAGATTGCAATTGGTAGAAAATGCTGTCCCGTTTCAAATTGGCTCGCGCTCTCGAATTGGCGTGACCTGTACAGATGAATGGCGAGCTGCGCCTCTAGGCTTTTATGTTATGGGCAATCGGCATGTTTCTAAAATTTCGAAGGTAGGTTTACTGCCAGATGCTAAGACATGGAAAATAGATAATTAAAAAAACAGAGTGGAGAAAAGAGTCCAACAACTGAAAAAGGTTCACTCTCCATTCTGTTTTTGATTTTTATAAAATTTTATCAGATTTCTCTACATAAAAGAGAGCAATAATCATAATGATTGTAAGAATGAGCAAGACACATACAGCAGGTAGCCAAGAATGGAAGAAATCGGCACTATAACCAAATAAAGCTGGTCCAAAAGCAGCTAGTAAATAACCACCTGTTTGTGCTAAGCCAGATAGCTGAGCAGTTTGTTCAGGGCTACTCGTTTTTGTTGAAAAAGTAACCATAAGATATGGGAAAAGAGCACTCACAGCTGACCCAATGAGGATATTGGCAATAAGCCAATAAAAGAAATCATTCGTTTGAATTAAGAGCATGCTAATACCAAGGACACCCGCAGCAGAGATAATTGCTAACATTATCATACGATGACGAGGAGACAGCCGTGTTGTCAAGCTAGGAATGGTCATTGAAAAAGGTAGACTAATCAAGTTAAAGACAGAGGCTAAAACTCCAGCAGAAGCATTTGAAATGCCGGCTTGTGTTGCCATAGTTGGTAGCCAGGTTAGGCAAGTATAAAAAAGCAATGATTGCAAGCCACCAAAAATAATAATAGCCCAAACTTTTTTATTTTTCCAGATAGAGCTACCTTGGTGCTCTTTATTTTTGTTCACTAAGAAATGGTTATAAGATGTATTTGGTAGCCAAATCAAAAATGCTAAAAGACAAACCATTGTCAAAAAAAGGACAAGACCTTGCCATGAAGTTGCTTTTGTTATCGGCACTGCAATAGAAGAAGCAATAGCGGTTGATAGCCCCATAGAGGTTACATACATGGTTGTCAAGAGTCCAATCCGATGCGGTTGATTGGCTTGGATGACACTTGGAAGTAAAACATTAAGTACTGCAATGGAAACTCCAATGAGAATCGTCCCCACATAAAGAAGTGGTAGATTAAAAATCCGAATGAAGGATCCAATGGTAAGCAGAGCAAGGACGAGAGTAAAAAGCCGTTCGAGCCCAATTTTGCTCGCTAAACGCGCCGAAAATGAAGAGCAGAGAGCAAACATGATTAAGGGCAGACTGGTCAAAAGACCGAGGGAACTAACTGAAACATGAAGCCCGTTGGCAATGTCTGTTAAGACAGTTGGAAGCGTTGTAAAGGGCGTCCGCAAAGCGACACCCACCATGATAATTCCTGGTAATAAAAAGATAGAATGTTGTTTTTTCATAAATTCTCCTAGAAGGGTTCTTAAAAAAATTATACCATAGCGATAACCAAAATTATAGCCCTATATTAGTGCATTAGCTCAAGATAGTAGGCTGTAATAGTGGCTTCATCGATTTTATTTCGTTGTCCCAACCACCAAGTAACTGTTTCAATAAAAGTTGTCGTGACATAATTTTTTAAAAATGGTTCTGGTAGCTCAGACTTTTGTGCCAATAGCTTTTCATGAATGAGAGGAAAAAGATAATGCTCTAGTTCTAATTTTAAACGATTGGTAAAATAAATATTTTTAGACAATAATAAAGTAGCTATTTTATCTTGGTTTTTCCTGAAATGGTAAAAAATATGAGCTGTTGCGTCAAAAAGTTCACTTGCTTGGTAGCGCTCAACAAACGTATGCTGGAACAAATCTTGGCACATTTCTTCAAGTAATGCCTCTTTCGTCTCAAAATGAGCATAGAAAGTCGACCGACCGACATCTGCAAGGTCAATGATTTCTTGAACTGTGAGGGATTCATAACTTTTTTGATTCAAAAGAGTGAGAAAAGCCTGATAAATGGCTGCGCGTGATTTTTTAACTCGTCTATCCATCATTTCCGAACAAATCCTAATAAATGTACGCTATCAAACGAAGCATTAGATTTGTTTCTTGTTTCCTCCGTTAAAATAGTAGATAATATAATTGAACAAAGTGTTTTGTTTTGAATACATTATACAATAAATAAAATCAAATCTCAATGTGCGATTAGAAGGAGACAATAATGAAATCAAGTAAAAATGTCTGGATTGCATTTCTGTTAAATTTTTCGTTTGCGATTATTGAATTTATCTTTGGAGCTCTATTTAACTCCAGTGCTGTACTGGCAGATGCGGTACATGATACAGGAGATGCCTTAGCGATTGGCTTGTCGGCGTTTTTTGAAAAAATTTCCAACAGACGAGATGATAAGAAATACACACTAGGGTATAAACGGTATAGTTTGCTGGGGGCTATGTTGACCTCTACCATTTTGATAGTGGGATCTATTCTCATTCTGGTTGAAAATGTTCCCAAGCTGTTTGCGCCTGAACGGGTAAATTACGATGGTATGCTTATTTTGGGAATTTTTGCAATTGTAATCAACTTTGCAGCCAGCAGAGTTGTTAGCCATGGACATACACACAATGAATCCATTCTGAGTCTGCATTTCTTAGAAGATATTTTAGGCTGGTTGGCTGTGATCTTTGTATCCTTCATTCTTCGTTTTACAAATTGGTATTTCCTTGACCCATTGCTTTCGCTCATCATTTCGATCTTTATCTTGAGTAAAGCATTGCCTAAGTTTTGGGAAAATGTTCAAATCTTTCTTGATCACGTACCGAGTGATGTGAACTTGAATGATCTTTATGCAGAGATTCAAACAATCGAGAATATCCAAACAATCACTCAGCTAAATGTTTGGACAACCGATGGGCTAGAAAAATTTGCGATGATTCATATTTGCATGAAACATCCCGAACAACAAGCAGAAACTCAGCAGCTCATTCGCCAACATCTCAAAATGTATGGAATTACAAAAGTAACCATTCAGACAGACGAAAGTTTAGATGAGCATGAAGAATGCTGTATTGGTGAGCAACAGTGAGGGGCAAAAAGTTTAAGACAGATGTTTTAAACTCTTTATTTGTATGTTTTCTTTTTATTGTTGAAAATCTTTTATAAATTCTTGCGATTCCTGAAAAATATAGATTTGTGTTATTTTAGGATATAAGGACGAATTGTTAGAATGTATTAAAGAAGGACAAATCTTTGATATAATAAGCTTATCAAAAAGTATATGTATATGCTTGGTTTGAAAGGTTCAAAAAAAACAAACGTAGGGGTATCTTTAGCCTTTGAGTATGCTCAGGGTTATCCTAATAGTTTCATTGCAACATTTGTACTTTCCCCAACTGTTAAGAAAACGGAAACGAAAACAATCGGAAACGAACAGGAAGTAGCTAAGGCTCAAGCAACTTACGACAACTCTGTTAAGGCAGACCAAGATGCGAAAGCTAAGTTGGCTGAGGCTCAAACTAAGTACGATACTGCTATGAAGGCTTTGGCAGATGCTCAAAAACAACTCTCTGACTTGCAATCGGGTAGTGTAGATATTCCTGCTCTTGAAAAAGCGGTAGTAGATGCACAAGCACAGTTAGATGCGGATAAGGCATCATTGCAATCTGCTAAGGAAACACTTGCAGTAGCTAAGGCTAGTGCGGTTGATAAAGCCAATGCTCTTTCTAAGGCTCAGGCTGAACTTGTAAAAGCTAAATCAGAAAACTTAAAAGCTCAACAAGCTCTTTCTCAGGTTAAGGAAGAACTAGAAGTGCTTACCAAAGCTAATGGGGTAGCTAAGCAGTCTGTTGAATCTGCGACAGCTAACCGTGACAAAGTAAAAGTTCTTGCTGATGAAGCTAATAAAAAGGCACAAGACCTTGAAACAGCTTTAACTAACAAACCAGTTGTACTTAAAGAACTTAATGCTAAACTTGCAGAAGCTCAAACTAAGGCAGCAGCAGCTCGTGCAGAGCTTGAAACTGCTAAAGAAGCACTTGCTAAGTTGCAGGCAACAGCTAAAGAAAAGGTTGCTAAGTACAATGAATTAGCTAAACTTAAAGATGAACAAGACAAGGCTGAAGCTGATGCTAAACGTTTGCAAGATTTGAAAAATAAGGCTAATGAAATCCGTAAAAATGGCGGTCAGCCTAAAGAAGTCCTTGATGCTAACGGTAATGTTGTAGATGTTATTGATGCAGCGGTTAAAGAAGTGCCTACTAACTCTAAGGTAGTTCCTGTAACTTATTCACGGGTTGAAAGAAGCAAGCAGCTACCAAACACAGGCTCAAAAAGATCTATACTTGGTTTACTAGGACTTAGCCTGCTAGTAGGTCTAGGATTGGGATATAAAGGAAAACATAGAAGAGGATAGGAAAATGAGTAACACAAGAAAATTTTTAAAAGAATTTATCAGATATAATTTATCCATTAAAGGTTTTGCTGTAATGAATCAAGGGAATTACTTGAAAGCAACAAAAGGTAAAGAAAAATTTAGAATTTTACCAGTAACTAGAACAATTTCGATAGATTCTGAAACCACCACAGTTGAAGCAAACTATGATTCTGTTAAGAAATTCCAAAAATACCATAATGAAAAGTATATTGATTGTATTGCTTATGGAATAAGTAAAGTTTCAGATAATGAGATTAAGGGGCTTGAATTATTTATAATTCCTATTGCAGAATTTGAGAAATATGTCCAACCTGACCAGAAAACAGGGGATGTTCTATCTAGAGCTTCTAATCACTATCATTACAATTATGCAAAATATAGTCACCCAATCAATGAGCTTATTCATGGCTCTTGGATAAGCAAGTAAAAAAAAGAAAAATCTTCTTACAATGGTGTAGGAAGATTTTTATATTCCACAAATGATTGAAAAGACTATGCTATTCTACTTATTTTTAGGAATGAAAAAAGCCCTAAGAATCTTCTAGGACTTCTCATTCTTCGATTGTTGACTTTCTTTTTTATTTCAAAAAAGGTTGCCAAAAAGGTTGCCATAGAACTGATGTCAAATGATTTGTAATGAAATTCAATATTTCAAAAATCGCATGAAATCAAGGTTTTCAGCATGTACTGAAATGTAATGAAACCTTATTTAACTTCTGTAAACACTACATGTTTACGTAATTTTGGTGAGTATTTCTTCAATTGAAGACGGTCTGGAGTGTTACGTTTGTTTTTAGAAGTAAGGTACAAGCGTTCACCAGATGCTTTGTGTTCAAGTGTGATATTTACGCGCATGATAGCTCCCTTCTATTATTCTGCTGCTGCAGCTTTGGCGATTTTACGTCCTTTGTAGTATCCTTTGAGGGATACACGGTGAGAACGTGAGTAATCTCCAGTAGTTTCGTCAAAATGTACAGATGGAGCTGTAATTTTGTAGTGAGTGCGGCGTTTGTTTTTCTTCGCTTTTGAAGTGCGACGTGCAGGTACTGCCATTTTCTTTATTCTCCTTTTAATATAAGTTCGATTCAATCTCTTTGATTTTCATCAACTGTAATAGTATATCAAAAAAATTTTGTAAAGTAAAGTTACTTGACAGATTTTCTTTTACTTTTTGGAAAATAGCAGAGCGTGCTAGCTTTTTAGAGAAAATATACTGAAACTGTCCTCAAAATCTGCTACTTGTGGTAAAATAATTATATTATATGAATGAAGAGGAAAGCTATGAAATTACAAAAACCCAAAGGGACTCAGGATATTCTCCCTCAAGAGTCTGTCAAATGGCAATATGTAGAAGAATTTGCTCGCAAAACGTTTAAAAAATATCATTACGCAGAAATTCGCACCCCGCTATTTGAGCATTATGAAGTGATTAGTCGTTCTGTTGGAGACACGACTGACATTGTAACCAAAGAAATGTATGATTTTTATGACAAAGGCGACCGTCATATCACATTACGCCCAGAAGGAACAGCACCAGTTGTACGTTCTTATGTGGAAAATAAGCTCTTTGCACCAGAAGTCCAAAAACCAGTGAAACTTTATTATATGGGCTCTATGTTTCGTTATGAGCGTCCTCAGGCTGGACGTTTGCGTGAGTTTCATCAGATTGGTGTAGAGTGTTTTGGATCCAACAATCCTGCGACTGATGTGGAGACAATCGCCATGGCAGCTCAATTTTTCAATGAAATTGGTATTCAAGGTGTAACATTGCAGTTGAATAGTTTGGGGAATGCAGAGAGTCGCGCCGCTTACCGTCAAGCATTGATTGATTATTTGACGCCGCTGAAAGACAGTCTTTCTAAAGATAGCCAGCGTCGTCTGGAAGAAAATCCTCTCCGTGTGCTAGACAGTAAGGAAAAAGAAGATAAACTCGCTGTTGAAAATGCACCCTCTATCCTGGATTATCTAGATGAAGAAAGCCAAACTCATTTTCAAGCTGTGCGTTCGATGTTGGAATCACTAAAAATTCCTTATGTTATCAATACCAACATGGTTCGCGGATTGGATTATTACAATCATACGATTTTTGAATTTACTGCAGATGTGGCGGGCAATGAATTGACAATCTGTGCAGGCGGCCGCTATGATAGCCTCGTTGCTTATTTTGGCGGACCAGAAACGGCTGGTTTTGGCTTTGGAATGGGCGTGGAGCGCCTGCTTCTTGTTCTTGAAAAGCAGGGTGTAGTCTTGCCGCTAGAGGATAGTTTGGACGTTTATGTTGCAGTTTTGGGAAACGGTGCTAATAACAAAGCTTTGGAAATTGCACAAGCACTTCGCAAGCAAGGCTTTACAGCTGAACGTGATTATTTAAACCGTAAGTTGAAAGCGCAATTCAAGTCAGCAGATACTTTTTCTGCTAAGACTTTGATAACTCTTGGCGAAAGTGAAATTGAAAGTAACCAAGTTACCGTCAAAAACAATCACACTCGTGAAGAATTAACGGTTGATTTAAATCAGATCCAAGAAGATTTTCAAACAATTTTTGAACAACTGGGGTTTTAATTTAAAAAGGGAGAAAGCCAGTCAAATGGCTTTTTTCTCTCATAACATAGTAGAACGTTGAAGTAGAAGTGGAGAGAATAATGAAAAAAATAATCATTCCGTCTGTAATTCAGTTTCTAATTGTTTTTTTGATTATAGGAGGAATTGCCTATTTTGTAAGAGGGGATTTCTTTTTTCGGTTTTTAGCACCGATTTTTGGCTTGGCAGCAGGGCTATTGCGCTTAGCATCAAGTTATGTAGTCAAGGTTTTGCACCCCGAATTATATGACAAAGAGAATAAGAAGTGAGTCGTCATCTTCTTTTGTGAAAATATTACGTTAAGATATGAAGTTTTTAAAAAGCATATCTTCTTTTTCATCGCTTTTGTGGTAAAATAGTAAAAGAATTAAAAGTTTGGAGAATAAAAATGAAACGTTCAATGTATGCTGGGCGTGTTCGTAGTGAACATGTTGGTCAAGAAATCACTTTGAAAGGTTGGGTGTCCCGTCGTCGTGACTTGGGAGGGTTGATTTTCATTGATTTGCGCGACCGTGAAGGCATCATGCAGCTAGTTATCAATCCTGAAAATGTGGCTAAAGAAGTCATGGAAATCGCTGAAAGTTTACGAAGCGAATATGTGATTGAAGTGACTGGAAAAGTAGAAGCCCGTACGCAGGCGAATGATAAATTGGCAACGGGAGCTGTTGAACTACACGTGGAGAATCTGACAGTTCTCAATACGGCCAAAACGACTCCATTTGAAATCAAAGACGGTATTGAAGCGAATGATGATACCCGTCTCCGTTACCGTTATTTAGACCTTCGTCGTCCTGAAATGTTGGCAAATTTGAAATTGCGAGCTAAGGTAACACATTCTATCCGCAATTACTTGGATGAGTTAGAATTTATTGATGTGGAAACGCCGTTCCTTACTAAGTCAACTCCAGAAGGGGCGCGTGATTATTTGGTACCAAGTCGAGTGAACCAAGGTCATTTCTATGCTCTGCCACAAAGTCCTCAAATTACCAAGCAACTGTTGATGAATGCTGGATTTGATCGGTATTATCAAATTGTAAAATGCTTCCGTGATGAGGATTTGCGTGGAGACCGTCAACCAGAGTTTACACAAGTTGACTTAGAAACTTCTTTCCTATCTGATCAAGAAATTCAAGATATTACAGAAGGCTTGATTGCTCGAGTGATGAAAGAAACGAAGGGGATTGAGGTTAGACTACCATTCCCACGAATGAAATATGATGATGCAATGGCTTTGTATGGAAGTGATAAACCAGATACACGTTTTGAGATGCTATTGCAAGACTTGACAGATCTTGTCAAGGGAATTGACTTCAAAGTTTTCTCAGAAGCACCAGCTGTTAAAGCTATTGTTGTGAAAAATGCAGCTGACAGCTATTCGCGAAAAGATATAGATAAGTTGACAGAGCAAGCAAAACAGTATGGAGCAAAAGGACTTGCTTGGGTGAAAGTGGCATCAGGTGAACTAAATGGACCAGTTGCTAAGTTTTTGAAAGACTTGACAAGTGACTTGACAGATGCTTTACAGCTTGAAGACAATGATTTGGTTCTTTTTGTAGCGGATACACTGGAAGTTGTCAATGCGGCACTAGGTGCTTTGCGTATACGTTTGGCAAAAGAGTTGGGCTTGATTGATGAATCGAAATTTAATTACCTTTGGGTTGTGGATTGGCCAATGTTTGAATGGTCGGAAGAAGAAGGTCGTTACATGAGTGCGCACCATCCATTCACTCTTCCACAAGCGGACACAGCTCATGAATTAGAAGGTGATTTGAGCAAGGTTCGTGCTATTGCTTATGATATTGTCTTGAATGGTTATGAATTGGGGGGTGGAAGTCTTCGTATTAACCACAAAGATTTGCAAGAACGAATGTTTAAAGCCCTTGGTTTTTCTGAAGAAGAAGCTACTGATCAATTCGGTTTCTTGCTAGAAGCAATGGATTATGGTTTCCCGCCACATGGTGGACTGGCAATTGGACTCGATCGCTTTGTCATGTTGCTGGCTGGCGAGGAAAATATCCGCGAAGTGATTGCTTTCCCTAAAAACAACAAAGCAAGTGATCCAATGACTCAGGCACCAAGCATAGTTGACGCCAAACAACTTGAAGAATTAAGTTTACAAGTAGAAACTCATGAAGAAAAGTAAGATTTACAAACGATTGCGTTATTATTTGCGCCGTCTAGCCTATGATTTTAAGTTGATACGAGTACTTAAGAGTATTTCTCGTGAGAAGTACGATGAAAAGATTTCTGCTTCGCTCATTTATGGTTTTCTATCTGCGGTTGCAGTGAATCTTTTCTTTCAACCGGGACATGTTTATTCAAGTGGTGCGACTGGATTGGCACAGATTTTAGCTGCTTTAAGTACACGTTTTTTAGGATTTACTATTCCGGTTTCTGTGACTTTCTACCTCATCAATATCCCGCTGATGATTTTGGCTTGGTATCAAATTGGGCACAAGTTTACGGTATTTACTTTTATAACCGTTTCCATGAGCTCGCTGTTTATCCAGTTTGTTCCTGAAGTGAGTTTAACAAATGACCCGATTATCAATGCCTTGTTTGGTGGGGTCATCATGGGAATGGGAATCGGCTTTGCTTTGCGTTCCAATATTTCTAGTGGTGGGACGGATATTGTCAGCTTGACAGTTCGGAAGAAAACCGGCAGAAATGTGGGAAATATTTCCTTTATGGTCAATGGCATGATTATGATTATTGCCGGTGTGACTTTCGGCTGGAAATATGCACTATATTCGATGATTACGATTTTTGTGTCAAGCCGTGTGACAGATGCAGTCTTTACTAAGCAAAAGAAGATGCAGGCGATGATTATTACCAGTCATCCCGAAGAAGTTGTTGATAAAATTCATAACAAATTGCATCGTGGTGCAACCATGGTTAATGGTGCAGAAGGAACTTACAATCATGAAAAAAAGACTGTTTTGATTACAGTCATTACGCGTGCTGAATTTAATGAATTTAAACATATTATGCGTAAAACTGATCCGCATGCTTTTGTATCGGTAGCAGATAATGTTCACATTCTTGGACGTTTCGTAGAAGAATAAAATATCAGATTGGCTTGTTTAGCCAATCTGATTGTTTTTTGTTATGTGACTTTCAGTCCGTCTCGTGGTTTTTAGTGCGAGACAAATAAAACAGATGTTACGATTATTTAAGTACGAGAACTTGTTTTGCAGGAACAGTATATTGTTTTTGGATTTCCTGAATGGGGGTATCAAGGTTGATTTTTGGATATTGGATGAAGATAGCTTGTTTATCCTGATTTGGATAGCTAAATGCTTCGTTTCCAAAGTTAATGAGGATTGTGATTTGATCTTCTTTTTCTTTAATTTTATATTCGACCACAGAATCAGTTAGCCATTCGACAGAACAGTAATCTTTAATTTCTGTTCTTGTTTCCAAACTGAGGAGCGGATTTGCTTTTCTGAATTGGACTAACTGGCGAATAAAATCTACGTCTTTCTCATATTCAATGGAGCGTAGCCAATCAAGACGGTTGATGGTGTCTGGAGCATTATAAGTATTATCCATGAGGTTTTTACTGCGGAAAAACTCTTGCCCGCTATGGATGAATGGTACTCCCTGAGCTAACAAAGTAATATGCAAAGCAAGTCGTGCATCTGCTAACCGCTTATTTAGAGAGATATCTGGCTTTTTAATTGCAAAATAATCAAAAGCCGTTGCATCATCATGGCATTCTACGTAGTTGATAGCTTGCTGGGGTGCAATAAAATGTGCTGTTTCCGTTAATCCAACATTAGCCGTCAATACATTTTCTATTGTATCTATTGGTTTAGGATCTTGGATTTGACTGCCTTCTAAAATCGTTTCTTTGATTGTATTGCGGAAGTGGTCGCTGAAAAAACCATAGTTTGGTAATTGAGCGGCGTTGAATTGATGTGCAAGTCGATTGCTATCCAGTCCGGTAGCCATACGCCACCCTTCTCCATACAAATAAACATTTGGATAAAGAAATTTCAATTCCTCTGCAATCTGCTTCATGGTTTCCATATCTAGAATACCCATGAGGTCAAAGCGGAAGCCATCCATTCCATAAAGAGTTAGCCATTGTTTGAGGGAATGCTTAATATAGCTACGAACCATTGCCCGCTCACTTGCTACATCGTTCCCACAGAAAGTCCCATTTGTCAAATTGCCGTTGTGATCGTAGCGGAAGAAATAGCCTGGGACGATTTTTTCAAAAGCATAGGTTTGGGAATCGTAGACATGATTGTAAACGACGTCCATGATAACACTAATGTCGGCTTGATGATAAGTAGCGATTGCTTCTTGCAATTCAACGATTCTTGTATAAGGATCATGTGGATTCGTTGCAAAGCTACCGTCAGGAAGATTGTATTGCATAGGGTCGTAGCCCCAGTTATACACGAGTTCTGGGTGATTTTCATCAACACTGCCAAAATCATACAAAGGCATGAGCTGAATGTGGGTTACTCCAAGCTGTTTGATGTAATCCATTCCTAAAGTATGCTCTTGCAATTGCGGAGACTCTGTTAGGGATTTGAATTTACCAGGGTAAGAAAACTCGGCTTCTTTTTGCATGGAAAAATCTCGCACACTCATCTCGTAGATAACAGCTTTTGTTATTGGAATTTGTGTTGCTGCTCGGTGAATTGGGCGAGTAATTTTCTCTGGATTGACAACATAACTAACGCCAGAATTGCTTTCTGAAGATAAGGCATAAGGATCGTGTACTTCCACCCAATGACCATTCACTTTGTGTAGATAGTAATAAGCCGCCCCATCAAAATCTCCAGAGACTTCTGCTTGCCAAACTCCTTTTTCTCCGAGCATCATTGGGTAAATGTCATTTTGCAAATGAAGCAATACTTGCTCGGAAATAGGAGCCCAGAGTTTAAAAGTCGTTACTTTAGGAGTATAATGAGCCCCTAAATCGCTTCCGTTGTAGGCAAATGTTTGGTCAAAAATCGGTTTTCTCACAATATGGCGAAATTGTAAGAAAGTTTTATTGCGATCTTGGTCGTAAATCCAATAATGACTGGTTAAATCTAACGGCTCAAGAGGAGCAAGACGGTATTGCACGAAGTTGTCATGTTCTCCTACAGCTCTTATCCGTAAAGTTTCTGCACAATCAACCATTTCAATTGTAAATTGTAATGGTTCGGCATAAAATTGTTTTTCTAACTCAATAGTGATGAGATTTTGGTCATCTAAATAGGCTTGGAATGTTCGGAAAGCCATAAACTTCCTTTCTTTATCGTTCGATAATGCGATGTGGAATCAATTGGCGATAGCAAATTTGTCGATTTTCTTTGGTATCATTGATAATTTGTAGAATAGTCTTGAACGAAACCCGCCCTAGCTCTAATGTGTTAATGTCTACATAAGCTGTTAAATCAAGTTTGGGTTTAATAGAGTCAAAGGCTAGAGTGGGAACAGACAATTGATTTTCATTTAAATAATTACAAACTCCTTCTGCCAGCATACTATCTGTTGTGATAATAGCATCAATTTTTGTATCATGACTGAGAAGGCGCTTGGTAAATTGATATCCTTTGTCTTCCAAAAATTCATTTGCAAAGGCTGTATTTTGAGGGTCAAGCTCTAAGTGATAATCCTCTAGTGCTTTTTGATACCCTTTATAGCGATCTTGCGTTACAAATAGTCTTTTGTTACCACCAATAAAAGCAATATTGTGGCAGTCTTTTTTGATAAAATATTCTGTTGCATCATATCCAGCTTGGATATTGTCATTATCCACCAAAGGAATAAACGGAGAAAGCGATTTTCCTAAAATTAAGAAAGGAAATTGTTCTTCACTGACCATTTTCACTAGTGGATCATTTTCTTGAGAGTAGAGAAAGATGAGTCCGTCTACTCGTTTGCCAAGAACCATTTGGGAAATAGCTTCCATGCGTTCCTTTTCATTTTTTCCGGTTGCAATTTGGATAGCGTAGTGATGCTCGGAAGCCACCTGAGCAATTCCGCGGAAAACAGAAGGAAAGAACGGATTTTGATAAAAAGTGTCTGAATCATCAGGTAAAACAATCCCAATGACTTGTGTGTAACTGCTAACAAGACTACGTGCATTGAGATTAGGGTGATAATTCAATTCTTTCATAGCCTTGCGGACTCTTTTTTTTGTTTCATCGCTAATGCTGGATTTGTTTTGAATCACACGGGTAACGGTAGAAGGCGAAACTCCTGCCAATTTAGCAACTTCTTTAATAGTAACTCGCATAAAAAACCTCCTACTTTTTCATTTTTTCATCACGGAAATGTGTCCGATAGAAAATAATGACGAGATAAAGAACAAAAAGAATGTTCTGAATGGTAATCATAGTGGTCATGGCTTGACCGAACAATAACCCTGCTGCAACAGCAATCAAAGTTGGCAATCCCAAACAGTTCAAAGCAAAGTGATAGCATTCTTTGACTGTTTTAAAGGAGAAGAGACGGGATTTTTTCGTTAAATAAAGGAAAAAAGTAGCACCTAGAAGGACAATAAAGAAGTTTAATGCCAATAGAAATCCTGAAATCAGAACCAAAAATAGACTGACTGTCACACGATTTTGTTGGAACCAGTCTTGAGAAATGGCAGCACTCAGAGCGGCTTTATCTTTCAAAGCAGCTTGATTAATATGCTGGTATTGAATTTCTGCTAGTTTTCTTCCTTTTTTACTAATAACCAATTGCTTTGGCTCAAAAGCAAGCGTTAACTTTTCTTCTAAGGTTGTATTCTCTTTTCCAAGAAGGACAGTTCCCGTTTTGCTATTGTGAGTTGCTTGCTGGCCAGAATAGCTAAATTGATGATTTTCTATTTTAGCGTTCTCTGCAATATCAGCCATCGTTTCTTTTGTTAGCGAGTCAAAAACACCGTCTACAAAAGTGGTGAGTGGGTAACTTTTGAGTGAAGAATTTTGAATCGCAATTGGTATCATGGATAAGGAAATTAAAAAGACACTAGTGAAAATCAGCTGAAACCATGTCAGCAATTTCCGATTAGCAAAAGGCTTTTTAAAACCATAAATACTGGAAAAATAATTAAATGGATAAGGTAACATAAGCGTTTCTTTCTAAAAAATTATAATCAGGTGATAGCTAATAAAATTAAATTTATTAGCTATCATACAACTATAAATAAAAGAGGGTGGGACAAGATTATCCCTTGTCGCCACCACTTGTTAAACCAGATACAAAGTTCTTTTGTAGGAAGAAGAATAAGATACAGATTGGCAAGGCAATCAAGATAGCACCTGCTGAGAAGTAGGCAATCTTCAAATTCTTCACATCACTAACAAAGGTTTGTAAACCAACAGCAACTGTATAGAATTCTTTTTCACGAAGTAAGAAACTAGATAAGATATAGTCTCCGAATGGTCCCATGAAAGCCCAGAGAGCTTGTACAGCAATCATTGGACGAACGAGTGGCAGTACAATTTGCCAGAAGCGTCTGAAGTGACCAGCACCGTCCAATTTAGCGGACTCATCAAGCGAGATAGGTACAGTATCAAAGTACCCTTTCATGAGCCAAGCGTTCATTGGGATACCACCGCCGACATAAAGGAAGATGAGGAACCAACTGTGGTTGAGCGCATTTAACATCAAAGCCATAACGAAGAAGGCAGTAAGGGCTGCCATTGTTGGTACCATTTGAATGATTAAGAAGAAAACCAAACTTTGTTTTCTAGCGAGGAAATTATAACGGCTATAAGCGTAACCAGCTAGTACAACTATACTTGTTTGGATAATCATTGTCAAGATGGCAATGATTAAGGTGTTAAAGTACCAAGTACCGTATAGAGTTTCGGTAAAGAGCTTGCTAAAGTTTTCAAAACTGAAATTAATATCAGTATCCAACTTGAACGCAAGGACATTCCCTGTCTTGAAAGCGGACATAATCGTGATCAAGAGAGGATAGATAATGATAATAGATAAAGCCACTAAATAGAAATAAGTTAGGAAGTGGTTTAAACGGCGTTTAAATTTAATAGAATTATTCATCTTACACATCCTCCATATCAAATGCATGTAGTTTCTTGAACGCAATCATGGAGATTGAAATCACGATAAGAGAAATGATAAGTGTTACCGCAGCAGCCATTGAGTATTGAGGAGCTGCACCTGTCGTTAAACGATAAATCCATGAAATGAGGATGTCAGTCGAACCTGCACCACCACCAACTGTACCAGGACCGCCATCATTAAAGAGGTACATGATAGAGAAGTTGTTGAAGTTGAAAGTATACTGACTGATGAGTGTAGGGGCAGCAACTGCTAAAATCATTGGGAAAGTGATATTGCGGAATTTTTGCCATGCATTTGCACCATCAATGTAAGCTGCTTCGTAAAGATCGTTTGGAATGGATTGCAAGATACCAAGTGTCAATACATAGATGTAAGGGAATCCAAGCCAACCTTGCATCATAATTAGAGCAATTTTAGTCCAGGTTGGATCTGTTTTCCAAGGAATCAGATGTCCATTTAAGAATGGCAAAACTTTACCAAGAAGCGGAATGACTTGGGTATTGATCGCACCGATACTATCGTTGAACATGTTACTGAAAGTTAAGATAGTGATAAATGCTGGGACAGCCCAAGGCAGTAGGAAGATAACGCCGAAAATGCGTTTTCCTTTAATAAATGGTTGGTTTGCAATAATAGCGGTAAAAATACCAATAACGATTTGGACAGTTGAGGCAGTCAGTGCCCAGATAATAGTCCAACCAAGAACGGCTCCAAAAGCAGAACGGAAAGTGCTAAGTCGCCAAATATTAGTGAAGTTTGTCACGCCAACCCAATCCAAGAGCTTGGTTGGAGGCAAATGTTGGAAATCATAGTTTGTAAAGGCGATTAAAAGAGTGACCAATACAGGGAAAATGATAGCAAAAGTCATTGCAATATATGAAGGAATAATCAATAGGTAAGGAAAACCATTAGCGTAAATTCCTTTTAACATATCTTTGAAAGTCGTAGGAACTGGATAATCATTATTCCAACGTTTCGCAATAGTATAAGCATCTTTTAAATTGAGAGCATAAAAGATGAAATAAACAATGACAAGAATAAAGTGGAATGCACCACGAATCAACATGAAAAGAGAGTTATCGCGTCCAGGCACCTCACCGAGAGTAATTAAGTTTCCTAACTCAGGAGCAGCAATGGCGAAAAAGTAAATCAAAAATAAGATGGTAACTCCTAAAAAGATAGCCCCTTTTGCTTTTTGTTTATTATAAATTTGCCCAAGTCCTGGGATGAGGGAGAGCAGCAATGCTTTACGTGGCTGTTGTTGTGTAGTCATCAGAGTCTCCTTTTTCTAAAATATAGAACTCGACTGGTGCTGCCAATCGAGTTCTATCCTACCTCAATCTGTTTTATTTTTTACCAAATTTTTGATTGATAGTATCTTTAATCAATTTAACGGCATCATTTACAGCGGTTTTAGTATCTTTTTTACCACTTACAGCATCAAAGAGCATACTTGCTGCTGGATCCCATACAGTACTCATTTCAGAGATATTTGGCATAGGTTGAGCAGATTGGAATTGTTTAATAACAGCTGAAGTCAATTCATCATTTTTTCCTTCAGCGTATTTACGAGCCTCTGTGTTTGCAGGTACTTCGTTTGTAGCATCATAGAAAGCTTTTTGTTGTTCAGTCGAAGTCAAGAAGTTAACAAACTTTTGAGCTGCTTTGGTATTTTTAGATCCTGCAGGGATGACCCAAGCTTTACCACCACCAAAGGTTTGATAGTTTTTACCATTTGGAAGTGTAGGAATAGTGGCAACACCATAGTTCACTTTAGCTTCTTTGAATGATGCGGCTTTCCAAGGGCCTTCAATGATAGCAGCTGTTTTACCTGATTGGAATTGAGTTTGAATTAAGTTTGCGGCACCTTTAGTATCTTGCATTCCTTTTGGCCATTTTGCATACCAAGTTTTAGCGTATTCAACACCTTTGATAGAACCGTCATTTGCAAGTCCAATGTCTTTAGGATCAGTACCGTTCTTACCAAAGACATATCCACCATTACCCGCTAACAGACCATAAGTGTAGTAGAAGTTTGTCCAGTCAGCAAGGAAACCAGTTGTTTTGCCATTTTCGCTAGCAAAAGCATATTTGCTGTCTTTTGCTAGTTCTTCTAATTCAGCAAATGTAGTTGGAGCTTTAGAAACAAGGTCTTTATTGTAGTACATTACTAATGTTTCGATAACAGCAGGTGCGCCATAAGTCTTACCTTTTGTAGTTACGAGTGCTTTTGTTGTGTCATCAGTCATTGAACCTTTGTCAAGTTTCACTTCTGAAAGTTGACCGTCCGAACCGAGACTACCTACGCGGTCATATGGAGACATCATAACGTCTGGAGCCTTGCCAGATTGGTTGTCAAGTGAAAGATTTTCGAGACCTTTAAGTTGGTCACCTGTCTTAATAGTAACTTTTGTACCAGTTTCTTTTTCAAAAGCAGCAGCAGCTTTCTTCATGTAGCCTTCGTATTGTTTTTCTACGTAGGTTGTAATGTTCTTGCCGTCGCTAGAAGAAGAATTACTTGTTTTACTTCCGCAAGCTACTAAAAGCAAGCTAGCCAACCCTACAGTTCCAAGAACTGCAGCACTTTTCAACATTTTACGTTTCATGATTTATTCCTCCTAAAGAATAAAATAATAAGATAACAATTTAAAATAGTTTACGCAAACGTTTTCTTAAACTATACTTAGTATACCACAAACAGAAAACGGTTGCAACACTTTTTTAAAAAATCTTGAAAATTTTATATTTTCCACTCCAAAAATCTTGATAAAATATAGAAAAAAATGATTCAATTGTCCAAAATATTTTAAAAATTTACAAAAAAACTAGAAAAATGGTTGCACACATGTCGGAATTAAGTTATAATCAAATCAACGCAAACGTTTTCGTTAAATGAATGCAAAATTTAACAGAAAAATTTATTGAGGTGATAAGATGAAAGAGCGTCAAAGTGGTGTTCTCATGCATATTTCTTCTCTTCCAGGAAAATACGGAATCGGCTCATTTGGGAAAAGTGCTTACGATTTTGTGGATTTCTTGGTAAGAACAAAGCAACGCTATTGGCAAATTTTGCCTTTGGGCACGACCAGTTATGGAGATTCTCCTTACCAATCATTCTCTGCATTTGCGGGGAATACACATTTTATTGATTTTGACCGACTGATTGAAGAGGGTCTACTTACTGAAAGTGAGCTTGACGGTTTAGACTTTGGACAAGATCCAAGAAAAGTAGATTATGCGAAAGTTTTCAACAATCGTAGACCGGTTTTAGAAAAAGCTGTGAAACGTTTCTTAGAACGCGGAGATTTAGCGGCTTATGAAAAATTTGTAGCAGATAATGCGTCTTGGCTTGAAGTATTTGTTGAATACATGGCGATTAAAGAGCATTTCGACTTGAAAGCTTGGACGGAATGGCCAGATGCAGCGGTACGTCGTCGTGAAGCGTCTAGCTTGGCAACTTATCGCGAAAAGCTAGCTGATCGATTGACCTATCATCGTGTTACGCAATATCTCTTCTTCAAACAATGGTTAGAATTGAAAAATTATGCTAACGAACATCATATTGAAATCGTTGGCGATATGCCAATCTATGTGGCAGCTGATAGTTGTGATGTGTGGGCACAACCTCATTTCTTTAAAACAGATGCACTAGGTCAACCAACATGTGTAGCAGGATGCCCGCCAGATGAATTTTCTGCAACCGGTCAGCTTTGGGGAAATCCAATTTATGACTGGAAAGCAATGGACGAGGACGGATACAGTTGGTGGATTGAACGGTTACGTGAAAGTTTCAAGATTTATGATGTAGTTCGCATTGACCACTTCCGTGGCTTTGAATCTTACTGGGAAATCCCTGCTGGCTCCGATACAGCCGCTCCTGGTAAATGGGTGAAAGGCCCTGATTACGCTTTGTTTAAAGCTGTGAAGGAAGAATTGGGTGAACTAAACATCATCGCCGAGGACTTGGGCTTTATGACCGACGAAGTAATTGCTTTACGTGAAAAAACTGGTTTCCCTGGTATGAAAGTCACTCAATTCGCCTTTAATCCAGACTCTGAAAGTATTGATAGTCCCCACCTTGCACCTAACAATTCTGTCATGTACACAGGGACACACGACAACAATACTGTTCTTGGTTGGTACCGTGATGAGATTGATGATGCTACACGTGAATACATGGCTCAATACACCAATCGTAAAGAATATGAAACAGTTCCTCATGCGATGTTACGAACCATCTTTGCTTCTGTCAGCTTTATGGCTATTGCGACCATGCAAGATTTACTAGAATTAGATGGTTCAGCTCGTATGAACTATCCTTCAAGCATTGGTGGCAATTGGTCATGGCGTATGACAGCAGAAGAATTGGATCCTGTGGTTGAAGCAGAGTTATACAGCTTGACGAAAACATATCGTCGTTTAAATAAAAAATTATTAAAGAAAGAGAATGAACTGTAACGTTCTTTTCTAGGTAGGAGAAAAAATGTCGAATTTACAAGAATTTATTCAACAAACTTATCAAAAGGAAATTGCTGAATGTAGCAATGAAGAATTGTATATTGCCCTTTTAAACTATACAAAATTGGCTAGTGCACAAAAGCCAGTTAATACTGGTAAAAAGAAATTATATTACATTTCAGCAGAATTTTTGATTGGAAAACTGTTGTCAAACAACCTCATTAATCTTGGCCTTTATGATGATGTCAAAAAAGAATTGGCAGATGCTGGTAAAGACTTGATTGAAGTGGAAGAAGTAGAATTAGAACCTTCACTTGGTAATGGTGGTTTAGGACGTCTGGCTGCTTGTTTCCTTGATTCTATCGCAACACTTGGTTTGAATGGAGACGGTGTAGGTCTGAACTATCACTTTGGTCTTTTCCAACAAGTTTTGAAAAATAATGAGCAAACAACAGTACCAAACTTCTGGTTGACAGAGCAAAATTGGTTAGTAAAATCAAGCCGTAGCTATCAAGTACCATTTGCTGATTTCACTTTAACATCAACTCTTTACGATATTGATGTGCCTGGTTACAAAACAGCTACTAAAAACCGTCTTCGTCTGTTCGACCTTGACTCAGTAGATGCAAGTATCATTGAAGATGGGATTGACTTTGATAAGACAGATATTGCTCGTAATTTGACTCTATTCCTTTATCCAGATGATAGTAATAAGCAAGGTGAATTGCTCCGTATCTTCCAACAATACTTTATGGTGTCAAATGGCGCACAATTGATTATTGATGAAGCGATTGAAAAAGGTAGCAATCTTCATGACTTGGCTGACTATGCTGTTATCCAAATCAACGATACACACCCATCTATGGTCATTCCAGAGATGATTCGTCTCTTGACAGAACGTGGCATTTCTCTTGATGAAGCAATCAATATCGTTAAGAATATGACGGCTTATACAAACCACACAATTCTTGCTGAAGCGCTTGAAAAATGGCCACTTGAATTCTTGGAAGAAGTTGTTCCACACTTGGTTCCAATCATCAAAGAATTGGATAAGCGCGTGAAGGCTGAATACGTAGATCCAGCTGTTCAAATCATTGATGAACACGATCGTGTGCACATGGCTCACATGGATATTCACTATGGATATAGTGTCAATGGGGTTGCTGCTCTTCATACAGAAATCTTGAAAAACTCAGAACTCAAAGCCTTTTACGATATTTATCCAGAAAAATTCAACAATAAAACAAACGGAATCACCTTCCGTCGCTGGCTCATGCATGCAAATCCACGCTTGTCAAATTACATTGATAGCTTGATTGGTCGCGATTGGCACCATGATGCTTCAAAATTAGAAGACTTACTTGAATTTTCTGGTAAGGCTGATGTGAAAGCTGAACTTGAAAAAATCAAAGCTCACAACAAACGGAAATTAGCTCGTCACTTGAAAGAGCACCAAGGTGTTGAAATCAATCCTGAATCAATCTTTGATATCCAAATCAAACGTCTTCACGAGTATAAACGCCAACAAATGAATGCTCTTTATGTCATTCACAAATACTTGGATATCAAGGCTGGAAACATTCCTGCGCGTCCAATTACAGTCTTCTTTGGTGGGAAAGCTGCTCCAGCATACACGATTGCGCAAGATATTATTCATTTAATCCTTTGCTTGTCAGAAGTAATTGCTAACGACCCAGAAGTTTCTCCGTACTTGCAAGTCGTTATGGTTGAAAACTATAATGTAACAGCAGCTAGCTTCTTAATTGCAGCCGGTGACATTTCTGAGCAAATTTCCCTTGCTTCTAAAGAAGCTTCAGGTACTGGTAACATGAAATTCATGCTAAATGGTGCTTTAACGCTTGGTACTTCAGACGGTGCGAATGTTGAAATTCATGAATTAGTCGGCGATGACAATATTTATATCTTCGGTGAAGATTCTGAAACAGTTATTGATTTGTATGCCCAAGAAGCTTATAAGTCAAGTGAATTCTATGCTCGTAAAGCAATCAAACCGCTGGTTGATTTCATTGTCAGCGATGCCGTTCTTGCAGTTGGTAAGAAAGAGCGCTTGGAACGACTTTACAATGAATTGATCAACAAAGACTGGTTCATGACGCTTCTTGACTTGGAAGATTATATCGAAACAAAAGAACGCATGTTTGCGGATTATGAAGACCGTGATGTTTGGCTTGAAAAAGTTCTTGTCAATATTGCAAAAGCAGGCTTCTTCTCTGCTGACCGTACGATTGCTCAATATAACGATGAAATTTGGCATTTGAACTAGTTCAATAGCGAATAGGCCCCTTGATTGGTAGTTGAGGGGCTTTTGTTTGAAAAAAATAAAGGACACTAGTGAAACTTTTGTTTATTTTTGTTGCCATTTTTGACTGCGTACGTTATAATAAATAAAACTGAAAACTTTTTCACAACGAGGAGGATTATTGTGAAAAAACGACCAATTTATCTATATGTTTTGCTGACACTATCAGCCATTCTATCATCTTTTACATTTGTAGGAACCTTTTTTGGCAGTGAAAAAATAACGAATACAAGTTCTTATAAAGGACTGTCTGAAACGGTTGTGAAGCAAATCGTGGAAGTAACTGAAAGAAGTCTTGTCTTTCTTCATAATATTCCGCATAAAATATTAGTTGTCCTTTCAATTTTATTGTTGATTGCTGCTATTGTGTTTATCGTCAAGAAAAACATTTTATACGCTAATTTTGCCTATATTGCTTATGTGTTATTAGGAATTATTGGGACAATTTACAATTATATCGGTGGTATGCCACTCAACAATCTTTATAAAGATCAAACGATGCGTGCCACAGCAATCTCATCGACAAGAGTTTTGACCATTATTTATTTTGCATTTAATATTCTTTTCCTTGTTATTGTCTTTTTCAAGATGAAACGGCAGCAACAAGACTTAGCAAAAGAAAAATTACAATAGTTGACAAAACATATCTATCAGCTTAAAATTTTAAGAGAATGATAGATGTGTTTTATTTTTAGAAAGTGAGAAAATATGAAGATTTCCTTAGTTTATATTAGCTTAAGTGGCAACACAGCGAGTTTTATCAAACGTTTGTCTGCTTTTTTGCAAGAGCGACATGAAAATGTTGAGATTGAGCAGGTGGATATAAAAGATATGGTGAAAGAGGAGCGACCATTTTACGCCATGTCTCAGCCCTTTGTAGCCTTTTTGCCAACCTACTTAGAAGGTGGGAATGGTTTGGATAATGGAGATGTGGAGATTCTTACCAATGATTTAGGTGACTTTATCGCTTTTGAAGAAAATTACAAACGCTGTTTTGGCATTGTTGGTAGTGGTAATCGTAATTTTAACAACCAATATTGTTTAACAGCTAAGCAATATGCAGAGCGATTTGACTTTCCAGTCTTGGACACATTTGAACTTCGTGGCTTGAATGAAGATGTCAAACGAATTGGTCTGAAAATTGAAGAATTATACGGAATGTAATAAAAAATCCTATCGTTGTAAATACCGATAGGATTTTTTGATAGGGTTAGGAAATTACATTTTTTCTGGAGCATCAACGCCGAGAAGACGAAGAGATTCTTTTAGAACAACAGCTGTTGCGTAGCTGAGAGCCAGACGGCTGTCACGTTCAGGGCTTTCGTCCAAGATACGAGTGTGTGCGTAGAATTTGTTAAATGCTTGTGCAAGACTGATCGCATATTTTGCAATGAGTGATGGGTCATAATTGTCAGCTGCACGTTTGACAACACGGGCAAAATCTTGTAGCAGTTTAATGATTTCCCAACTTTCAGCATCATCTAGGCTGTATGTTGCTTCAGCACTTGGCTTGAAGTCAGCTTTGCGAAGGATTGATTGGATACGTGCATAAGCGTATTGGATGTATGGACCTGTTTCTCCTTCAAAGGATACCATGGCTTCCAAATCAAAGTCGTAACCGTTGCGACGGTCTGTTTTTAAATCGTAGAATTTAACAGCTCCTACCCCGACAGCACGAGCAACGGCTTCTTTGTTTTCGAGGTCAGGATTTTTGGCTTCAATTTGTGATTTAGCACGACTGATAGCCTCTTGAAGAGTTGGTTCAAGAAGGATGATATTTCCTTTACGTGTAGACAATTTTTGGCGGTTCTTGGTTACCAATCCAAAGTCTACGTGAATCATATCATCGCTCCAGTCAAATCCCATTTTCTTCAAAACGGCTTTTAATTGTCTGAAGTGATTAGCTTGTTCTTGACCTACAGCATAAATGTTTTTAACGAAGTTGTAAGTGCGAGCACGGTACATAGCTGTCGCAATATCACGTGTAATGTAAAGTGTTGCTCCGTCAGATTTTTTAATCATAGCTGGCGGAAGGTTGACATCATCAAGATTGACGATGCTAGCTCCTTTAGACTCTTCCAACAATCCTTTTTCTTCAAGGATTTTGATGCCTTCGTCCATCTTGTCATTATAGAAGGCTTCACCAGCCAGACTATCGAATTCAACGCCAAGCAATTTGTAGATACGGTTAAATTCTTTCAGGCTTTCGTCGCGGAACCATTGCCATAATTCAGTAGCTTCAGGATCACCGTCTTCTAATTTTTTGAACCAGAGGCGACCTTCGTCATCAAGATCAGGATCTGTTTCGATTTCCGCATTGATACGAACGTACAGTTTCAGTAATTCATCAATTGGATTTGCTTCGACGGCTTCTTTGCTGCCCCATTTTTTATAGGCCACCATTAAAAGACCGAATTGTTTTCCCCAGTCACCTAAGTGATTGATTTTAATGGTGTTGTAACCCAATTTACGGAAAATATTAGAAAGAGCATCACCGATAACGGTGGAGCGCAAATGACCAACTGAAAATGGTTTTGCAATGTTTGGACTGGAGAGGTCAATGGTAATGTTTTCTCCATTTCCTTCACTTTGCTGGCCATAGTTGTTTCCTTCTTTTACAATTTCTTTGATAACTTGAGCTGAAATTTTTGATTTATCAAGGAAGAAATTAACATAAGGACCAGTTGCCACTACTTTTTCAAAGTTTGTTGAGTCAATTTTTTCTGCAATATCTGCTGCAATCGCTTGAGGCGCTTTTCGTTCTATTTTCGCTAAAGAAAAAGCAGGAAAAGCAATATCACCTAAATCTGAGCTTTTGGGTTTTTCTAGTAAATTTAAAATAGAGTCTTGGTCTAAGCTGTCAATGACCTTAGCCAGTTCACTTGCAATCAATTGTTTATTATCCATGGTTTCTCCTTTGGTCTTTTACTAGTATTTTAACATATTTTTTGACGAATCTTCAATTTTTTTGGTATAATTTTGAGTATAAATATACATTATTGAGGATAAAATGAAAAAGAGTGAACGTCATAAACTAATTAAGCGAATGATTAAGGAAGAAAAACTGAGTACACAAAAAGATATTCAGGATCGTTTAAAGGCACAAGGCATCATTGTAACACAGACAACCCTCTCTCGGGACTTACGTGAAATTGGATTGACGAAAGCTAAGAAAAACAATGAAGTTTATTATGTTTTAGCAGATGAAACAAATAAAATCGATTTGGTTGAGTTCTTGTCTTATCATGTAGAGGGTGTTTCTCGGGCGGAATTTTCCTTGGTTCTTCATACTCGCTTAGGAGATGCTTCTATTCTGGCTAACTTTGTGGATGCCAATAAAGGTGAGCTGATTTTAGGAACGGTAGCAGGGGCTAACACGCTCTTAGTTATCTGTCGTGATACAGCAGCTGCAAAACAAATGGAAGAGCAGCTCCTTGAGAAAATGGATTAAGAGAATGAATGATGAGGCTGGGACAAAGAGCTCAGCTTCCTTTGTTTATGTAGTCAACAAGACGCAGTAGCTGATTGCTCAAAGCAATGCTTTGAGGTGGTGGATAGAACTTGCGAAACACGTCTCAAAGCTGTTGTTTTTCAGGCTCGGAAAAACACTTTTGACAAAAACTTTGTTTTCTTTATCCACCACCTCAACAGTCTTTCAGACTGTTGAGCAAGCCTTGCGGGGTGAGATGACGAACTGAAAATTTTCAAGATGAGTCCTGTCCCACTCCCATCTATGCGGATGTGGGACGACGAAATCAAGTTTCTACGAAACTATTGTTTTCTATCCCACTCTTATCACTATTAACCAACAGAAAGGATGAGAATGACAAAAGAAAAACTATCTCCAGGAATGCAACAGTATTTAGATATAAAAAAAGATTATCCAGATGCTTTTTTGTTGTTTCGCATGGGAGATTTTTATGAATTATTCTATGATGATGCGACCAATGCGGC
This sequence comes from Streptococcus sp. IsoGale021, assembly GCF_031142795.1. NCBI lineage: Bacteria > Bacillati > Bacillota > Bacilli > Lactobacillales > Streptococcaceae > Streptococcus > Streptococcus sp. IsoGale021. Next base: position 209,358 of record NZ_JAKZJH010000001.1, on the reverse strand, counting down.
ACAGATTTTAGAGATTGCTCTGACTAGCCGCAATAAAAACTCGGAAAATCCAATCCCAATGGCAGGAGTTCCTTATCATTCGGTGCAGCAATACATTGATGTCTTAATTGAAGCAGGCTATAAAGTTGCGATTGCAGAGCAAATGGAAGATCCTAAAAAAGCGGTTGGAGTAGTCAAACGCGAAGTAGTACAGGTGATTACGCCGGGGACAGTAGTTGATTCTTCAAAACCAGATAGTCAGAACAACTTTTTAGTGGCTTTGGATAAGCTGGCAGGTATATATGGGCTGGCTTATATGGATGTGGGAACAGGTGAATTTCAAGTCACAACTCTCAGTGATTTTAACATGGTCTGTGGAGAAATCCGAAACCTGCGAGCGCGTGAAGTAGTCATAGGGTATGAATTGCCTAAAATGGAGCGTCAAGTATTGGAGACTCAAATGAATCTCCTTTTATCGCAAGTAGAAACTACATTTGATGATGTTCAGCTGCTAGGAAAGGACTTGTCGCCGCTAGAGCACCAAGTAGCTGGAAAGTTATTAGAGTATGTTCATAAAACGCAGCTACGTGAGCTTAGTCATTTGAAACAAGTTCATCATTATGAAATCAAAGATTTCTTGCAGATGGACTACTCAACTATGGCAAGTCTGGATTTGACAGAGAATGCTCGGACAGGAAAGAAGCACGGTAGCCTTTATTGGTTGATGGATGAGACCAAGACAGCTATGGGAACGCGATTGTTGAGAGCGTGGATTCAACGTCCGTTGATTGATAAAGAGCGAATCGTCAAGCGGCAGGATGTAGTGCAAGTCTTTTTAGATCATTTCTTTGAGCGCAGTGACTTATCAGACAGTCTCAAAGGAGTGTATGATATTGAGCGTTTAGCCAGTCGGGTTTCGTTTGGCAAGACCAATCCGAAAGATTTATTACAACTTGCTGCGACATTGAGTCATGTACCACAAATTAAGGGAATTTTAAAAGGAATTGACAGCCCAGTTTTGGAAGATTTGATTGCCAAATTGGATGAAATTCCTGAATTGGCGGCCTTGATTCAGTCAGCAATTTCGTCGGATGCTCCAAATGTCATTACAGAGGGTAATATTATTAAAACAGGTTTTGATGAAACTTTGGACAAGTATCGAGTGGTCATGCGAGATGGAACGAGTTGGATTGCAGATATTGAGGCGAAAGAAAGAGAAACTAGTGGAATTAACAACCTGAAGATTGATTACAATAAAAAAGATGGTTATTATTTCCATGTCACCAATTCCCAGCTTGAACACGTTCCCAGTCATTTTTTCCGCAAGGCAACTTTGAAAAATTCGGAGCGTTTTGGTACGGAAGAACTGGCTCGTATTGAAGGCGAGATGTTGGAAGCGCGTGAAAAATCAGCTAATTTGGAATACGAGATTTTTATGCGCATTCGTGAGGAAGCTGGTAAATATATCAAACGCCTGCAATTCTTGGCGCAAACTCTGGCAACAGTTGATGTGCTGCAAAGCTTTGCAACTGTAGCTGAAAAGCAACACTTTGTGAGACCAGAATTTATTGAGCAGCGCTCTATCCAAATTGATAAAGGGCGGCATGCGGTTGTAGAAAAAGTTATGGGTGCACAAACCTATATTCCTAACAGCATTTCAATGGACGAGAATGTTAATGTTCAGCTAATTACAGGTCCAAATATGAGTGGGAAGTCAACTTATATGCGGCAGTTAGCAATCATTGTGATTATGGCTCAAATGGGCTCTTATGTTTCAGCTGAAAGCGCTCAATTGCCGATTTTTGATGCAATTTTTACTCGAATTGGTGCAGCGGATGACTTGGTTTCTGGACAATCAACCTTTATGGTTGAAATGATGGAAGCGAATCATGCTATTTCTCAAGCAACAGAAAATTCACTCATTCTTTTCGATGAGTTAGGAAGAGGAACAGCGACCTATGATGGTATGGCGCTTGCTCAGGCGATTATTGAGTATATTCACAATCGGACAGGCTCCAAGACACTTTTTGCGACTCACTATCACGAGTTGACAGAACTGTCAACTAGCTTGACACAACTAGAAAATGTCCATGTAGCAACCCTAGAAAAAGATGGTCAAGTAACATTTCTTCATAAGATTGAAGTTGGACCTGCTGATAAATCTTATGGGATTCATGTAGCAAAAATTGCAGGTTTGCCAAATGATTTGTTGACAAGAGCGGATCAAATATTGACACGATTAGAAAGCCAAGCAAATGAGAAGTCATCTCTTGGCATCTCTAATACATTGCCTGCGGATGCTCGTGAAAAAAATCAAGTGGCTGAGCAGATGTCTTTATTTCCAGAAATAACCGAATCACCTATTTTAGACGAGTTACGTCAGTTGGACATCTATAACATGACTCCAATGGAAGTGATGTTGGCTGTGGCAGAGATGAAGAAGAAACTTTAAAATGTTGAAGCTATAGTGGGTGTGGCTGGCTAACAGCCTACTTTGCTGAAATGTCATACCAGAATTGCAGCTAGGGTCTAATCTTCAAACCACAACAATTTAGTAAGCTATGATTGTTTTCTATCAATCTGCATTTTTAGTTGGGCTCAAATAACCGCCGTGAGTTTTTTCACAGCGGTTATTTCTTGCTATTTGCATTGTTCCTTTAAGTGATGATTGATTTTCTCAATTTTCTTTTTAGTCAGATAAGACAGGATTGCCCAAAGGATAAGATAAACAACAGTAAATTCCAAAATCAACTGTAAGATGAAAATGGGTTCACTTGGAAACCAGCCAGCTAATAGAGCTAGAGGGATAAACCCTAAAATCATAAGTCCATAGTGGTAGATTGTTGCTTTGAGAATGCTCCAATCTTTTTTGAAAAGCTCTTTTCCTAAGCTAAAGAGCAAGCCGATTAGACTCCATATTACTGCGCAATAAAGAACGACTAAGGCGCCGTGAATATGATGCTGTTCCATCCAAAGACCAACTGCTGAATAAGGGTTGAGCGGATGATAGACAGGTGCAAAAAAGTAAGAAAAGATGACGGATAGGAGGAGTCCGATAACAATGCCTCCTAGAGCATCTCTGAATAATGTTTTTTTCATAGTTGTAATTTCTCCTTTATAGCTTTGAGATAACGGCGAGATGAATACGTTATCAGACCGTTTTTCATTGCAATCTGAATCAGACCGCTGCCAGTCAATTTCAGATGATCAATCTGTTTGATATTGATGATTTCAGATTGGGAAATCTGTAGAAAATCAGTGGGAAGCAATTCCAAAACTTGATAAAGCGGAAGCCCTAAGAGATAATTGCCTGTCGCTGTTTCAGCCCAAACTTGCCGATTTTCAGTATAGACACGTTGTATTTCTGTGCTATTTAGTAGGTAAATTTCCTCCTCTTTTTTGGCTCGAATGGTTTTATTTTTACCGATATGTTGAGCAAATGTCAGCAGTTGTTGAACGGAATCCGACAAAACAGGCGCTTCAATAATGATCTTTTCTTCTGAAAATTTTTCATCAATATGTAATTGAACTTTCATAAACACCCCTTCTTTCCCAATGATGTTGTATCTTTCTTACTGCTGACTTTCATTGCAAGGGAGATCCATTATTTCCTTCCCTTCCTAAATCTATTAAACATTATTTCGGCTAGGAAAACAAGGACTTTTACCTAAGTGGTTGCTTTGCTTGTCTATTTGGTTCTTTCTAGTAAACGATGTGTGTTCCCCTCACACCGGACTTCTGATAGAAAAACAGCTTTATGTTATAATGATAGCTAGAATACTTACGGAGAAAACTATGTCAAAAATTATAGACTAGGAAATAGATAGTTTTACAACTCATTGACAGCTCTTAACCGTTGATATTACTGGGTTTTATCAATGTTATGTAGTATTATAAGTTGTTAGAAAATCCTTAAAAGTCCACAAAAAGGTGAACAAAAAAGACCTTTACAGGTCATTTACAATATGAGTTCAGCAGGCAAGAACTAGCGTAGTGGATAGCTACGCTTTTTAGTTGCTTGTAGCCTTGCTGATAAGATTATTATACCATGTCATCACACGCATTTCTGTTGCTGCGCATGCTGACTGTGTCTAGGCTTGTAACTTTGTTTCTAGGGCTTGAGTTAGCACCTCAGAATAATTTACTTTTTCACGATCCGCTAATCTTACTAGCCATTCAGGGACAGTCACATTCTTTCTAACGGCTTTATTGTTGCGAATAAACGGGGTAGGGTCTGCTTGTATCATGCTAACAAAGCCGTCTTTAACGGTTAAAGCCATGATGTCGCTAGGCTTTGGCATATCTAATCCTTCGTCTATGTAAGCAGCTAAAACACTCTCAAGCATTTCACGGGCATTTTTCAAGGCTTCTTCAACATTTGCCCCTTGTGTGCCTCCTCCAAACTCTGGAAATTCTACCCAATAAGAACCGTCTTCCTCTTTATGAAAAATTGCTGGATATGATTTTAACATAGTCTGTTACCTCCAAAAATGAAAGATAAGGGGGATTATTTCAGCCCCAAATCTTTCAGGATTTTGCTTTCTAGCCCTCTTCCTAAATCCTTGTTTCCATGGATTGGGATAGTCACTATATAATCAAAATCTTCATGTTTGAAATGGTGATGGCTGCCGTTCTGTCGGATTTCTACCCAACCGTTTTTCTCGGCTAGCTTTACCATTTCTTTTCCTGTAAGTGGCATAGTGCACGTTACCTCCTTACATTTTCTATTATACACATTATGCGCGTTAAAAACAAGTGGAAAGAAAAAGTTTTTTAACTGATAGCATATATAAAATACTGCAGTTTAGCATTTGGCTATAGATTGATAATAAGGTTCTAAAAACGGAACGATTTTGCGCCAAGTCTCCCTCGCGACTACTCCCAAATAGTTCGGCGGGTTGCTGGGTAAACGCCCTTTATTTTGCCGATAATAAGGATTTTTAACCAAGTGACCTCCCTCCAATTCTGCCTCCCCATGACACCCCTTAAAAATCTGAAAAATTGGCGTGCGATGTAAGACGACATCTTGTCGCGGCTCTCTTGCTCTCGCAAGGGTGCGGGGGGTGTTTTAAAATTGATTTTTTCTTTTCCTCTTGCATTCAAAAATTTCAAAAAGGGAATTTTTTGCACAGAAGAGGGCAGCGTCCTTTTATTCCAAATAACCTCTATCCCGTTCAAAAAAATAGGGGGCAAATAGCCCCTGTATCTTGGTTTGTATAAATACTGTTTCAACCCGTTACGTAAGGTTTAAAGACAAGCAATTCACCGGCTTTATACCATTCCGCAAACTCTAATAATGCCTTGCTTTGTTCTCTGTAAAATTCCGATTCAGACAAGTCTAATTCCATGTATATACAGATATTGCTACACTGTCTTGCTTTGCAAAATCTTCTAATCAATATTTCTTTGTACATATCACTAGAGAGCAAACTAATAGCCTTGTCTATCTCTGCTTTCTCTCTTTCTGCGTCTAGCCTTTTTACTACAAAGGTTTCAAGTCCTTTGCTTGGCTGATTGTTCTTGCTACGTGGTTGGTCTGAAAAAGCACTGGCGCTCCGCAAAGTGTATTCACTCCCAGCAATTCGACACAAACGGCGATAAGTCTGTAAAATCTTTTTAGCCTTGGCTTGAGTTGCTTTTTCGTCAATCTCTCTAAACAATTCCAGCATGTTTTATCTCTCCTATGATATAATAGAGTTATCGAATTTATACCAAAAGGAGCTAGCACAAGCTGGCTTTTTTTGCTATTTCCTGCGCGTGTTCTTTGGATTATCCATGACTCAAATAGTTATTTTCTCTTTGTTCGTTCTTTGTTCAATCACGCGCTATCTTGTTAGATCCTATATTCAATACCTTACCAAAAGCCCGCTTAATTTTCAAGTCTAGCTAAACAATAAAAGAGGCACGCGCCTCTTTGTTATTTCTTAATTTGTTTAGTCTTTAATTGTCGAATTGAATACCGCTTATCTTTGATACTATAAATCCTGAATGAATTCCCCTCTAAACCCTTGAGAATGCGGCTATAGTTACGTTCGTTATACACTGTTTTTAATTCATCACCGCTTAGATTGGTATTGATAATTGTATTCTCACGATTGTTAAGTATATCAAATAATAAATCCTGTTCCCAATCGTTCTTAGGTTTAATAACCGCATTCTTTGCCCCTAGATCATCAATGATAAGGTAGTCAGGCCTTTTCAAGAGTTCCACGGCATCAGATTTAGTAAAAGCTGCATTCTTGCCATAAGTCCAACCATCTTGAATTTTATTAACAATATCTGTAAAGGTTACAAACAGAACGCTTTTAGGCTCATTTTTAGCCTTACTGTCCTCGTTGATAGCTTTAGCCATAGCAACACTTAGATGACTTTTTCCAACGCCTGTAGAGCCTGTAATCAGCGTATTTCCATTCATACCCTCTAGGTACTTCTTTACCTGATTTTGAGCAAAGGCTAATAGTTGTTTCTCCTCTTGTGTCTCGACTATGAAATTGTCAAATGTTGCTGTTTTTAACTCATCAGGGATTACACTATCACGCATTAGGACATGATAGGTTTTTTGATAGACTTGTTGGTTTGTGGCTTCGTTAGCTAACTCTTGTTCTTCGCGCTGTATATTCTCTCTGACACATTCAGGGCAAAACTCTTGCAACTTACGTTCATCACTTCCCCTAATAGGTGTTGATATTTGCCAATAGTTCACGTTATGAATTGAGCAGACCTTATCAAGTATTTTTCTATTTTGATACTCTTTGAACTGTTCCTTCATGTTTTCACCTCCTCCTAAAACGGGACATCAGGGAAGTTGTCCTGTGTTGGTTGTGCTAATGGCTGTTTCTTAGCCTCGTAAGCTGCTTGATTTTGTTTGACTTGCTCGATAGTCTTTAATCCTTGACCTTGCCAACGTTCAAGTATTGAGCGCGTGTACCTAATAGACCTACCGTTGTTCAATATGGTTTGTTCAAGAGCATAAAGTAGCAAAGGCTGGCCGTGAGTAGCTAGTAAGTCTTCAGCCTCTGTCACCATTGTGCCACTAACAGACATTTCACCAAAAGCCTCTTTTAGTTTTTCAAAGATAATATTTTTACCAGCTTCACCAGCTTTTTCTTGCTCTAGCTGTTGCTCTATCTCTTTCTCTATCTCTGTCTTACACGTAGTTAACGTTGTAAGATTATCAGATAACATTGTAAGATTTTTATTTTTTTCTCGTTGTTCTCTGCGGTATTCCCGCATATAGGCGGCTTGGTTCGTTTCTTGTTGTACCATGGCTTTAGCTTGTGGCAGCTTTGCATTTTTATCCTCATCAATTTGAATTAAACCGCATTTTGTAAAATATGCCATAGTCATTTCAATATCATCTTCTGAAACATCTAGCTTTAAGGCTAATTCTGCTTTTAAACTATCAAAGTATCCCTCGTAGTAAAGAATGCAGTCACTATCAAGACTTTCAAGCATAAGTCTGATATATATAACTGTCATAGTGTAACCACCCGGTAAAGTTTTAAGTCTCTTGATAAAGATATTATCAAAAAACTTTTTATCAATTTTTAACCAAAAATAAACTTTTGTTTTTGCCATTGTTCCCCCTAATCTACTCCCAAAAATACCAGAATATCGCTTACTTTATAAAAGACTTTCCTAGTGTCTTCTAGTGGTGGGCGATATCGTTTTAAGCCTGCTTTTTCCCAACGTGCCAAGGTTTTGGATTTTATCCCTAGTTCCTCCTTAACCTGTTGGGCTGTCATTAGTCCAAGCTGTCTTGGCTTTGGCTGTGTATAAGACTGCAGAAAGTTAGAAAGCAAGGTTAGGGCTTCTGCCTTTAGTTGTGTTTCTGTATCTAAGCTAAATAATGCCATACTAACCGCCTTTCAAATATTTGTCTTGTTCGTCCAAGTTCGCATACATGAGGGCACTAATCCGCTTTTGCTCATCTTGTCGCTGCCTATCTAGTGCTCTGATACCTGCCAGACGTTCGCTGTCATTTGCTGGGATATAGTAACCGCCTGCTAGGTCACGGCTTCCACAAATAGCGATATGATACTTAATTACTAAACCGCGAATAATGCCTCGAACGGTTCGGATATCTAGCCCTGTGAGTTTAACAATCTCTTTGCCTGCGCGTGGTCTTTCTGCTCCCTGCGGAATAAGAGCAAGCACGCGCTTATAATTCTCTGGTAAAGTTGGAAGCTTCATTCAATCGCCTCTCTTTCTTTGCTGGCTAGGATAATCTGCCCTCTTTCCCACATATCGCAAAAATCCATTAAAGTTTCTAAAACTTGTTCTAGTTGGTTTCGTTCCTCAATACTGTAACAGTCAAATTTATCTTCTAGGGAAAAATCTAGCATAGTCTGATAGGCTTCTTCTAGCCAAATACCAAAGTTCTTAGCTCTTTCATTTGCAAGGTCAAAATCTTTTTTATCTGCCATGTTCTGCCTCCATAACCTCTAGCCATTTTTCAATTTTTCTTAGCTGCTTTTTAGTGATATAGCCCCTCCGCTTGTAAGCAATCGCCCAAGCATTAAACAGTTGAGTACAAATACCAGCGAGAAAGAAAAGTAGTAGCGTTAAAATTGCGCCTAGTAGTTCGCTCATTTGTTTAATGCCTCCAGTTCCTTGGGTTTGTCATTGTTTAATAGCAGAAAGGCAATTTTGTCTAGTCTTTGGCAAAGTTTTTCGTTTTGTGCATAAGCAGTCTCAATATATTTCTTAGCTATCCAGTTAAAGGTCGCTGTATCCACTTTTTGCGTTATCTCTAAGGCTTCTAGAGTTAAGTTATTCATTTCTAAGCTGTTCATGATGTCAGTTAGTTCGCTGCCTAAGTCGATTAGTTTTTCAGTGCTCAATAATACTGTTGTTGTTTTCGTCATGGTGTTTTACCTCGTTTAAATTTTCTTGTATTTATGCCCTTTTTAAGGGTTAGCGCCCTCCGTATGGTCAAAATGTCCTAGATATGGTATAATCTAGCTATAAATCTTTACTAAAACCCTTACGGCTTGCCTGCTGTATTGTTTTAGTATTTGTGTGAAAGGCTTCCTACTTGGTCGGTTGGTTAAGCCTTTTTGTTTTATTCTGTTTTTAAGCACTCTAATAGGCGTTTTGAGCGGTTGAAACGGTTAGGGATATAATTATATCCTTGAGACATTTCAAGTTGATTTTGGCTATATCTTATTGGCGAAAATCAGCTTAAAATCGATTCTAGCGCTTGCTGCTTATTCAGCTTTTGAGTTATCGTTGTCATTTAAAATATATTCAAGCCCTGTTTTGATAAAATAAAGGCTAGTTAGTGCTTGTTTTTTATCACCTTGTAAAATAGCATTGTCTGCAAGGTCAATCATAGCGTATAGATGAGCTTTTTCTTGTTCGTTTGATAGATACATTTTTTATCCTCCTTGTTGTGGTCTAAAGACCATGGATTTTATTTCCTGGTAGGTCATACCTAGCTTAATCATAGCAATAGCCATATCTTCTAAGTCTTGATATCTGGCTAGTTCGGTACTGGTTAGGCTAACAATGCCATTATAGCCACCACGCGCCGCCATCAGTTGTCGCTTATTCATGCCGCTAGCACCTTTCAGTAAAAGGTTGTTAAGAGTTGGGTGCGCGTGTTTTGGAGCTTGTTCCCAATGTTCAATCGCCTCATGCAGGCTTTTTCTTTTGGGCTGTTCTAAAGCACGTTGCAGCTTAAACTCTGCCACCTCGTCCCGCGTTTCAAAGAATGCTTTGACTAGGTTTGTTTTGAATTTGACTACTTGTGGTGTGTTATCTAAGTAGGTGATTAACAACGTGGCTTGTTGTTCGTTTAGATGATAGACCTTTTTAGGTCTTCCTTTTCCGTCTAATTTATGGATTTCAAATCCATAAAATCCAAACGCCTCAAATCGTTCCTTATGATTTCTTAATAGGCGCGTTACTGTGTGGTGCTGTACTCCAGCACATTCAGCGACTATCTCGCTTGTGGTGTATGGCTCTCTCTTGCCGTCCATGTAAACTAATTCCATGTGTGCCTGCCTCCTTTCTATTCTTCTGGTGTAAGTAGTTCGTCTATAGTGACGCCTAAATAGTCAGCTACTTTTTGCAATGTCTGAATGTCTGGCTTTTTAGTTCGTTCATAATACAAGGCAATCAAAGCGCTTTTTGAAATACCTGTTTTGTTATGTACGTCCGAAACCTTTTTTCGTCGCTTTGCTAAAAGAACGCGAAAATTATTTTTCATACTTTAGCTCCCCTCCACTAAAAGCCGCAACTTAATTGCGTCATATATTATATATTAGCGCTATTTTTTTGCGTCGTCAAGTATTATTTTTTCTAAAGCCGTAATTTTTTTGCGTATCTTAGAAAAATGTGTTATAGTTTGTTGTGAAAGGCCGTAACAGTATGAATAGATTAAAAGAATTACGAAAACAAAAAAAGCAAACCCAAAAAGAGCTTGCTCTTGAATTAAAAATTCCTTTACGAACTCTTCAAAGTTGGGAAAATAAAGAGAGCCAAATCAAACGGGACAAAGCCCAGATGCTAGCTGACTACTTTGGTGTAAGTGTTGGGTACTTGTTAGGGTATGACGATATTACTAAGGTAGATGTTACTGATGTAGAAACTTTCAAGCTTTTTGAAAAAGTTGCTGATGAGCAAACAAAAGAATTTGGGTTAAAAGAAATAACAGATATTGAACAACTTAAAGAATTAAAATCAGATGCATTGATAGCCCTTAAGTTTATTGAAAGTATTAGAAATAGTTTAACTATTGGTGTTATTAAACCTTATTCTTATCCCTGGAAAATGGAAGAGATTTCTAATATTTTGCTTGATTTGCTCACCACAATAGAACGTCGTGAACAAGAATTGGCTGATTAGTTGTTTAAATCGTTAAATATTTAATAAGTTCACGCGCCACTAAGTTTTTCCATGATTTGCGCGTGATTTCTCAGGGTTCGCTCGGAGTTCAGCAAATCAAACATCTAAAAAATCTAATTTTTAAAACACCAACAGAAAGGAAGCCATGAACGAATTACAATTTTTAATCTATTCAGCAGATAACAACCAAGAAACAGCTAGCGTTATTATACGCGGGGAAACTATCTGGGCTAGTCAGAAAGAAATGGCTAGACTGTTTGGTGTTGGTGTCCCTGCCATTAGTAAGCACTTAAAAAATATCTTTGAAGAGGGAGAATTAGAAGAAAAAGTGGTTGTTTCCAAAATGGAAATAACCACAAAACACGGTGCAATTGCTGATAAAACCCAAACTAAGGATGTCAGCTACTACAATCTTGACGCCATTATCTCCGTAGGTTATCGGGTCAACTCTCAAAAAGCCACGCGCTTCAGACAATGGGCTACTTCGGTACTGCGTGAGTACATGATAAAAGGCTTTGCTATGGATGACGAACGCTTGAAACAAGGGGAAAACCTCCTAGGAAAAGACTACTTCCGCGAACTCTTGGAACGTGTCCGCTCTATCCGTGCTAGTGAGCGCCGTATCTGGTTACAGATTACGGATATTTTTGCAGAAATTTCTATCGATTATGACCCGCAAAGTACACTTACAAAACAATTCTATGCTGATGTACAAAACAAGTTTCATTATGCTATTACTGGTCAGACTGCTGCAGAAATTATATATACGAAAGCAGACCATACCAAGGACAACATGGGACTAACCACTTGGAAAAATTCCCCAGACGGTCGTATCTTACAAATGGATACCCAGGTAGCAAAGAATTACCTAACAGAAAAAGAAATTCGCTCTCTTGAAAGAAGTATCTCCAGCTATTTTGATTACCTTGAAAGACAAATAGAGCAGCGAAAAACCCAGACTATGCAGCAGCTTGCTGAAAGCATTGACCGCTTTTTGACTTTCCAAGAATACGATATTTTAGAGGAGCATGGTAAAATCACTTCTAAGGCTGCTAAGGATAAGGCAAAGTTAGAATATCAACTTTTCAATAAAACCCAAAAGATAAATTCAGACTTTGAGAAAGAGCTTAAAGGGCTGATTGACAAATAACCTCATAAAACGCGTTTTAAGCGCCTGCTTTCTTTTCTGGTATAATTTTACTGTCTTACATAACACAATCGAAAATAAGGGCGTTCTCGTAGCTCTTCGCATGATATAAACCCAATCTAAAACTCTTACGGCTTGCCTGCTGATAGAAAGGGATATCATGAAAATAACAGAAGTCAAAAAGAAAAACGGTACAACTGTATACCGTGTTAGTGTTTATCTCGGTGTTGACCAGGTAACAGGTAAGAAAGCAAAAACTAGCGTAACAGGACGGACAAGAAAAGAGGTTAAAGCAAAAGCTCAACAAGCCCAGATAGATTTTAAACTGAACGGCTCAACCATTCAAAAGACAGTCACGGTCAAGAATTTTCAAGAGCTGGCTAATATATGGCTAGAAAGCTATAAGTTGACCGTTAAGCCTCAGACTTATGAGGCGACATTGAGCAATCTAAGAACCCATATTTACCCAGTTTTTGGGAACAGACAACTTGACAAGATAACGGCTAGTGATATACAAGTTTTTATCAATCAACTATCAAGATATTTTGAAAACTTTGTGACAATACGGTCAATCATCAGGAGAATTTTTCAACAAGGGATATTGCTGCAGCTTGTCACTAATAACCCAGCTAGAGATATTATACTTCCTAGAAGACAAAAGAAGGCTGATAACAAGGTAAAGTTTATTGCTCCAGATGATTTGAAGGCTTTTCTTGATAATCTAGAAAAGAAGCAGTACAAGCGTTATAGTTTGTATTATGAGTATGTCCTTTATCATTTGCTCTTGTCTACAGGGTTACGGATTGGTGAAGCCTGCGCCTTAGAATGGACTGACATAGACCTTGATAAGAGTACAATCACAGTAAATAAAACGTATAACAAAGGCTTAAGGGCAGTTAGTACAGCCAAGACCAAGTCAGCCAATCGAACCATTAGCATAGACAAGAAAACGGTCAATATGCTGCGTCTATACAAGAATAGGCAACGCCAGCTATTTTTCGAGACTGAGGCGCGTGCTCCGTCTGTTGTCTTTGCCACCCCTACAAGAGAATATTTTGATTTGGCAATCAGGCAAAGTGCTTTAGATACCCGTTGCAAAGAAGCAGGTATTCCTCGTTTTACTTTTCACGCTTTCCGCCATACTCACGCTAGTTTATTGCTGAATGCTGGTATCTCATACAAAGAATTACAATATCGCTTAGGTCATGCAAATATTACAATGACCTTAGACATCTACAGCCACCTATCAAGAGACAAAGAAAAAGAAGCAGTAGCTTACTTTGAGAAAGCCATTAGCTCCCTTTAGTCCACAAAAAGGTGAACAAATTGTATTTTTGATAGGTGTAAACATCATCAGAACCTTATTAAATCAACGTTTAGAAAGGGTAAAACCAAAAACTATGTCAAAAATTATTGAACTACCAGAAAATCTTGCCAATCAGATTGCGGCGGGTGAGGTCATTGAGCGACCTAGCAGCGTTGCCAAAGAGTTGGTAGAAAATTCTATTGACGCGGGCGCTAGCCAAATTACAATTGAGATTGAAGAAGCGGGACTCAGGAGCATTCAAGTCATTGATAATGGTGAAGGAATTGAGCATGAGGAGGTTTCCTTGGCTTTGCGGCGGCACGCAACGAGTAAAATTAAGAAGCAAGCCGACCTTTTTCGGATTCGGACTTTGGGCTTTCGTGGTGAAGCGCTTCCGTCTATTGCTTCTGTTTCACGCTTGACAATTGAAACTGCGACAAATGGTGGAACACATGGAACGCTTCTGATTGCGCAAGGTGGAGAAATTGAAACTATAGAACCAAGTAGCTGTCCTAGAGGTACCAAAATCAAGGTGGAAGATCTCTTTTTCAACACACCTGCTCGCTTAAAATATATGAAAAGTCAACAAGCAGAACTGTCTCACATTGTAGATGTAATGAATCGTTTGAGTCTAGCACATCCAGAGGTCGCTTTCACTCTTGTTAATGACGGTAAAGGGATGACACGGACAGCAGGAACAGGAAATCTGCGTCAAGCAATTGCTGGCATTTATGGACTGACAACAGCCAAAAAAATGATTGAAATTTCAGCATCTGATTTGGATTTTGAAGTATCAGGCTATATTAGTTTGCCAGAATTAACAAGGGCTAATCGGAATTACATTACTATCCTCATCAATGGTCGTTACATCAAGAATTTCCTGCTCAATCGAGCTATTCTTGATGGTTACAGTAGTAAGCTCATGGTTGGGCGATTCCCGATTGCTGTGATTGCTATCCAGATTGATCCTTACCTTGCGGATGTTAATGTTCATCCGACCAAGCAAGAAGTGCGGATTTCAAAAGAGAGAGAACTGATGGCCTTGATTTCGCAAGCCATTTCTGCGAGTTTAAAAGAGCAGGATTTGATTCCGGACGCTTTGGAAAATTTAGCAAAATCAACCATTAACCGAGCAAATAAGCCTGAGCAGACGAGTCTCCCACTCAAAGAAAACCGACTCTATTACGATAAAGAAAGAAATGACTTCTTTGTGAAACCACAAGTGTCAGAAGCTCAACCTTCTTTTGAGGAATCTGACCGATTAGACCAACAATCTGCTGATACAGATAAACTCAATTCAAAAGCTGCTTCTGTCAAATTTGCAGAAAGGCAATCTCCTTCTTACAATCAACTAGATCATCCAGAGCTGGATCAGGCGAGCTTAGAGAGAGCTTTAGATAAGTTGGGTGGAGAAGAAACTTCAACTTTTCCAGAATTGGAATATTTCGGGCAAATGCACGGCACCTACCTTTTTGCTCAAGGAAACGGTGGCCTTTATATTATTGATCAACATGCAGCTCAAGAGCGAGTAAAGTACGAATATTACCGCGAAAAAATCGGAGATGTAGATGCTAGTCAGCAACAGCTTTTGGTTCCCTATATCTTTGAATTTCCAGCCGATGATATGCTACGTCTGAAACAACGAATGTCTCTTTTAGAAGAAGTGGGGATTTTCCTAGAAGAATATGGGGCTAATCAATTTATTCTTCGTGAACATCCCATTTGGCTTAAGGAAGAGGAGATCGAATCAGGTATTTATGAGATGTGCGATATGCTCCTTCTAACCAAGGAAGTCTCTATCAAGAAATATCGCGCTGAGCTAGCTATTATGATGAGTTGCAAACGCTCTATTAAAGCCAATCACAGTTTGGATGACTATTCAGCGCGTGATTTGATTTTTCAGTTATCACAATGTGACAATCCCTACAATTGTCCACATGGTCGTCCCGTTTTGGTCAACTTTACCAAATCTGATATGGAAAAAATGTTCCGTCGGATTCAGGAAAATCATACCAGTCTGAGAGAATTGGGGAAATACTAAATATCCTGAAAACAGAGAGTTACCATATTCTCTGTTTTTTAGCTTTTTTCTATCCAATGTGAGGTTTTTCCAACAGCTTCAATTTTTTCTAGTTGAAAATATGATATACTAAAAGGGTTGAAAAGGAGAAGTCATGTACGAATATTTTAAAGGAATCATCAGCAAAATTACAGCTAAATATATTGTATTGGAGGTCAACTCTATCGGCTATATTCTTCATGTGGCTAACCCCTATGCTTACTCAGGACATCTCCATCAGGAAGCTAAGGTCTATGTTCACCAGGTGGTGAGAGAAGACGCGGAGCTCCTTTACGGCTTTGCGACCGAGGAGGAGAAGCAACTCTTTCTCAGCTTGATTTCAGTCTCAGGTATTGGCCCAGTGTCTGCCTTAGCCATCATTGCGGCAGATGATAATGCGGGCTTAGTGCAAGCCATTGAGCAGAAAAACATCACCTACCTGACCAAGTTTCCTAAGATTGGTAAGAAAACAGCCCAGCAGATGGTGCTGGACTTAGAAGGCAAGGTAGTGGCTGCGGATGGTCCGTCAGAAAGCAAGGCGCCCATCCAGACTGTGGATAATCAGGAGCTGGAAGAAGCCATGGAAGCCATGATGGCTTTGGGCTACAAAGCTGCTGAGCTCAAGAAAATCAAGAAATTCTTTGAAGGAACGACGGATACAGCAGAAAACTATATCAAGTCTGCTCTTAAGATGTTAGTGAAATAGGAGAAAGCTATGACCAAACGCTGCGGCTGGGTAAAAATGAATAACCCCTTGTATGTAGCCTATCATGATGAGGAGTGGGGCAAGCCCCTCCATGATGATCAGAAATTATTTGAACTACTTTGCATGGAGACCTATCAAGCTGGACTTTCTTGGGAGACCATTCTGAATAAACGCCAGGCTTTTCGGGAAGCTTTTCATTTCTATGATGCTCAGAAAATTGCTCAGATGACAGATGCAGATCTAGATGGTTTGTTAGGCAATCCTGATATTATCCGTAACAAGATGAAAATTTATGCGACCAGGGCTAATGCCCAAGCTTTTTTGGCTGTTCAAAAGCAGTTTGGCTCGTTTAATGACTATATCTGGTCTTTTGTAGACTTCAAAACGATTGACAATGAAATTTTGAACTACAAGGAAGCGCCAGCCAAGACAGAGCTGTCAGAAAGCATGTCTAAGGAGCTAAAAAAGCAAGGCTTCAAATTTGTCGGTCCTGTTTGTGTCTATTCATTCCTAGAAGCAGCCGGCCTTATCAATGATCACGAAAAGGATTGTGACTGGAAGTAGAACAATGAAAACAAGAAAATTTCAGCTCATTTTTATCTCTCTATATACCATTTTATTCCTAGGCAGAGGGTTGCAGCTTATTGGACAAAAATAGCTGAATTATCCAGTATATTTCCTTATTGACCATAATTAAATGAAAACCTAGAAGTTCCAGATCTCTAGGTTTTTTTGTCATTTTCTTTATTTCCTCATTCTCCTTTCTGCATCCAAATCTTTTCCTTGATAAAGATGCGTAGTTCATAGAAAAGAATAAAGAGGGTGGAGATGAGGAAGCCAGCCATAAAGATATGATGCAAATAGGCAAAAATAGCAATCTCAACCAAAACGGAGAAGAGATAGAAAATGACTAAATAATGCCATTTCTTGGCCTTGCTATCTTCGATGACCTTTTTCTCCAAGCGCTCATCCTCCTTGATGAGTGTGTCCAGTCTGATATCGAACTCCCGACTGATGGCAATGAGATTTCCAATATCAGGGATACCTTTTTCGCTTTCCCAGCGAGCAATGGCGGAGCGGGAAACCTTGAGTCTTTCTGCCAAAGCCTCCTGAGTGAGCTGATTTTGTTGACGAATATCTTTGAGCACTTGTGAAATTTTCATGATAATCTCCTTTCTTTGAATAAAAATATTTAGACGATTTCCTTTTTTCATCTCCATTATAAAAATATTCAAACTATTTGCCAATAGCATTGACCTAACAATCCAGTTATTATCCATAACAAACAATATTTTTAAAGTTTTCCACAGCATGTTGACAAGTGTGTCAAGGAACTTGACAGCTCTTTTTATTTCCTGAAATGAAAATCAACTTTTTTAAGATTTTTTGTGATAAAATAAAATCAATTGCGAATAGTAAGGTAGGAGGTTCTATGAAAGCAGAAATTATTGCTGTGGGTACTGAAATTCTGACAGGTCAGATTGTCAATACAAACGCCCAATTTTTATCTGAAAAATTAGCGAGTCTGGGAGTAGATGTGTATTTCCAAACAGCGGTCGGAGATAATGAAGCTCGTCTGTTATCCATTTTAGAAATCGCTCGAAATCGTAGTAATTTGATCATCTTAACTGGAGGATTAGGTCCAACAGAAGATGACTTGACTAAGCAGACTTTGTCAAAATTCTTAAATCGTAGGTTGGTATTTGACCGAATGGCTACGGAGAAATTGGATCGCTTCTTCGCAAGTAGATCAGACTATGTGCGAACACCCAATAATGAGCGACAAGCTCAGATAGTGGAAGGCTCGACTCCTCTCCAAAACGAAACCGGACTTGCGGTGGGGGGCGTGATTGAAGTCAGTGGCGTGACTTATGTCGTTCTGCCTGGACCGCCTAGTGAATTAAAACCTATGGTAAATAATGAGCTGGTTCCGCTCTTAGCAACTGGTCAAAAATTGTATTCAAGAGTTTTGCGTTTCTTTGGTATTGGTGAAAGTCAATTAGTAACCCTTTTAGGGGATTTAATTGATACTCAAACGGATCCGACAATTGCTCCTTATGCTAAGACGGGAGAAGTGACATTGCGATTGTCCACCAAGGCTACTAGTCAAAAGGAAGCGGATGTTAAGTTTACTCGTTTAGAAAAGAAAATTTTGGCAGTACAGACTTTTGAGAAACAACATTTAGCTGATCTTTTCTATGCTTATGGAGATGATAATTCTCTGGGACAAACAGCTTTTGAACTGTTGAGAAGAGCAGGAAAGACTGTCACAGCAGCTGAAAGTTTGACTGCAGGACTCTTTCAAGCAACTTTGGCAAACTTTGCTGGAGCCTCCAATGTCTTTAGTGGTGGCTTTGTTACCTACAGTATGGAGGAAAAGAGCCGAATGCTGGGCATTTCATTGGCAGGCTTGGAAAAGCATGGGGTGGTTTCAGCTTTTACAGCTGAGAAAATGGCTGAGCAGGCAAGAAAATTGACCGCTAGTGACTATGCGGTGAGCTTAACAGGTGTCGCAGGTCCAGACAGCTTAGAAGGACATCCAGCAGGGACAGTTTATATCGGCCTAGCAACCACAGAAGACGTTCAGTCTATTAAGGTTAATATTGCCGGTCGCAGTCGGACAGATGTACGTGAAATAGCCGTTCTGCATGCTTTCAATCTGCTGCGAAAAACTTTATTAAAAAACGAAAATATGCTATAATGATTAGATAGGCAAAAAAATAATTTATCACTATACAGGAGAAATAAATGGCAAAAAAACAAAAAAAATTAGAAGAAATTTCAAAGAAATTTGGCGAGGAACGTCAAAAAGCGCTAGATGCTGCACTTAAAAATATTGAAAAAGATTTTGGTAAAGGAGCGATTATGCGCCTAGGTGAGCGCGCTGAACAAAAAGTTCAAGTCATGAGTTCAGGTAGCTTGGCGCTAGATATCGCTCTTGGTGCAGGAGGGTATCCAAAGGGGCGGATTATTGAAATCTATGGACCAGAGTCTTCTGGTAAGACGACCGTAGCTCTTCATGCAGTAGCGCAGGCTCAAAAAGAAGGCGGTATTGCAGCTTTTATTGATGCAGAACACGCTCTTGACCCGGCTTATGCACAAGCCCTTGGAGTTAATATTGATGAACTTTTACTTTCTCAGCCAGACTCTGGTGAGCAAGGTCTTGAGATTGCTGGGAAATTGATTGACTCTGGTGCGGTAGATTTGGTAGTTATTGACTCCGTGGCAGCCCTCGTACCACGTGCTGAGATTGATGGAGACATTGGAGATAGTCACGTTGGTTTGCAAGCGCGGATGATGAGTCAAGCTATGCGTAAATTGTCTGCTTCTATTAACAAAACGAAGACAATTGCGATTTTCATCAACCAATTGCGTGAAAAAGTTGGTATTATGTTTGGAAATCCAGAAACAACACCTGGTGGTCGTGCCTTGAAATTCTATGCGTCTGTTCGTTTGGATGTTCGCGGAAATACCCAAATCAAGGGAACTGGTGATGAAAAAGATACCAATGTTGGTAAGGAAACTAAGATTAAGGTTGTGAAGAATAAGGTTGCTCCGCCATTTAAGGAAGCTTTCGTAGAAATCATGTATGGCGAAGGAATTTCTAAAACAGGCGAGTTGATTAAAATTGCGACAGACCTTGATATTATCAAAAAAGCGGGTGCTTGGTATTCTTATAATGATGAAAAGATTGGTCAAGGGTCTGAAAATGCTAAGAAATACTTGGCGGATCATCCAGAAATTTTTGATGAAATTGATCATAAAGTTCGAGTGCATTACGGTTTGATTGAGGATGATGCTGAAGATGAAAAAAATGCAGAAGCAACTAAATCAGCAAACAAGGTGGAGGAAGTAACGCTAGACTTGGATGACGCGATTGAGATTGAGGAATAATTTTTTAAAAATAGGTCGCAAGACGGAGGGATTTTGTGGTATAATATAGTATGATAATAGTACCGTGTGGCGAAAGGAGTACTTACATGATTACAATTTATACTGTCTCAAGTTGCACTAGTTGTAAAAAAGCAAAAACATGGCTCAATGCTCACCAGTTAACTTATAAAGAACAAAATCTTGGTAAAGAAGGAATTACAAAAGAAGAGTTATTAGATATTCTAACAAAAACTGAAAATGGGGTTGCAAGCATTGTTTCTTCAAAAAATCGTTATGCAAAAGGCTTAGGTGTAGATATTGAAGAATTAAGTGTGAATGAAGTGATTGACTTGATTATGGAAACTCCACGCATCTTGAAAAGCCCTATTTTAGTAGATGACAAGCGCCTACAAGTGGGCTACAAAGAAGACGATATTCGTGCATTCTTACCTCGCTCGGTTCGTAATGTTGAAAATACAGAAGCGCGTTTACGCGCAGCCTTGTAAAGAGTGGAATTTCCACTCTTTTTTTATTTCGATGTTTATTGATATTAAAAATATGATAAAATAAAGAATGAGGAGGAGTTAATCCATGAAAAGAAGCCTGATTCTATTAACCATTATTCTTACAGTCTTAGCAGGATGTGGTCAAAAGAAAGAAACAAAATCAAAAACAAGCAAGCAATCAATTGATAGTACGTTGCCAGTTATTGCAAACGCTGAAAAAGAAACAGTTGTGACAAAAACCTTATCATTCCCTAAAACAGCTGAAGGGGTTCAACAAACACAAACAATTACTTACAAAGGCGATCAATTTTTAAGTTTAACGATTGAGCAAATCATGCCGATGAAAGAAGAAATGAAAAAAGTAGTTGCGGAAGTTGGAGTTGCTGAGGCACAAAAATTATTGGAGAAATCTTTGTCTGAAGATGAAAAATTTACACAAGCAAAAAGTTTGGAAGGTTTTTCGACCTCTTTGGAAATTATAAATGAGCAAGAATTGAAGCGAATTCATACTTTTGATTTTCAAGTTTTGGATGTTAATAAAGCCGCAAATACTGAGTATTTAAAGAATATGAAATTAAAAGAATTTTTAAAAATGAAACCAAAAGAATATGTTGAAGATCAGATTGCCAGTGGTGCAACGGAAGTCAATCAATAACTTGTTAAACACGAATTGATTTTTTAGACGGCTCTTTTTGACAACGCTTACAAAAGATGGTATACTATTCTTATAAAGCTCTAAAATACAAGGAGGATATTTTTATGAGAAAATCGGTTGTTTTGTTAGGAGCAAGTTTGTTGCTACTCACAGCTTGTGGTCAAAAATCCGGTCAGAATCAGTCAGGGAATAGTAAGACTGGTTCGAGTGTTGTGAAAAAGGATTCTGTTGTGACCAAGTCTTTTCAACAAAAACAGACTGTCCAAGGGATTGAACAAACACTTACGCAAACTATTTCTTATGAAGGAAAAACCTTTAAGAAGTTTGTGATAAATCTTGAACAAATACTTCCTGAAAATATGAAGAGTGCATTAGCGGGTCAAGATTTAGAAAGCACTAAGCCGTACTTGATTTCTGCTTTTGAAAAGGCTGCAGGATTGGATAAATTTAAGTCTTTGGGCGGTGTTGATGTTAAAACAGACATTACAAAAGACTATATTATTAAAGTTACAATCAATATTGATATGAGCAAAATCAACCTTGATGAAGCATCAAAACTGGATACATATGGCTCTATGTTTTCAACTATCAAAAATTTAACACCCAAACAATATATTGAATCTGTCAAAGCAGCTGGTGCTAAAGAAGTTGCAAATCCATGATTTTATAGGTGTATATGAAACAAAAAAAGCTGAATTTATTCAGCTTTTTTCAACCCCTTTCATTTGTGAAAAGCCTTGAAATGTGCTATAATATAGGTATTCTAGTGAAAGAAGGTGTAATTGTGGGATTTACAGATGAGACAGTACGTTTTAATCTTGATGATTCAAACAAAAAAGAGATTAGCGAAACATTGAAAGATGTCTATGTGTCGCTGAATGAAAAGGGGTATAACCCAATCAACCAAATCGTAGGATACGTGCTTAGTGGTGATCCTGCGTATGTACCTCGCTATAATAATGCACGAAATCAAATTCGTAAATATGAACGTGATGAGATTGTAGAAGAATTAGTTCGTTATTATTTGAAAGGGCAAGGCATTGATCTCTAATGAGAATGATGGGGTTAGATGTTGGTTCAAAAACAGTCGGTGTCGCGGTTAGTGATCCACTTGGTTTTACAGCTCAAGGACTTGAAATTATTCCTATTGATGAAGAAAAAGGGGAATTTGGTTTTGATCGTTTGAGTGAGCTTGTAAAAGAATATAAGGTTGACAAGTTCGTTGTAGGACTCCCAAAAAACATGAACAATACAAGTGGTCCGCGTGTCGAAGCAAGTCAGGCCTATGGTGGTAGACTGGAACAGCTGTTTCAGCTTCCTGTTGACTATCAAGATGAACGCCTAACAACGGTAGCTGCGGAGAGAATGTTGATTGAGCAGGCAGATGTGAGCAGAAAGAAGCGGAAAAAAGTGATTGATAAGCTCGCAGCGCAGCTCATATTGCAGAATTATTTAGATCGAAATTTTTAATAAATAAAGGAGAAAACATGGCACACGATCATAACCATGACCATGAACACGAAGAGCGTGAATTGATTACGCTAGTAGACGAGCAAGGGAATGAAACTTTGTTTGAAATTCTCTTGACCATTGACGGAAAAGAAGAATTTGGTAAAAACTATGTTCTCTTGATTCCAGCTAGCGCAGAAGAAGATGAAAATGGCGAGGTAGAAATTCAAGCCTACTCGTTTACTGAAAATGAAGACGGAACAGAAGGTGATTTGCAACCAATCCCAGAAGATTCAGATGCTGAATGGGACATGATTGAAGAAGTTTTCAATAGCTTTATGGAAGAATAAAAATTGTGTATACTAGCTTTTCATATTACAGACGATGAAGAGATTAAAAGGCTGTGTGAATCGTTATTTTATGGTATACGAATGAATGGTTGGTTTAATTCCTATGTGGAGCAAGAGTGCTAACTATTCAAGTGAGTTGTGGGGTGTGACATGAACCAAAGTCTGGTTCTGTTTCACCCTCTTTTTGCTGGGAGAAGAATATGAATGAAATTGAAATGTGGTTGGAAAGTCGCATTGGACTAAACTTTCGCTCTGGTTTAGACCGAATGAGTCAGGCGGTAAGTCTTTTGAATCATCCTGAAGAAAATTATCCCATTATTCATGTGACAGGAACGAACGGGAAAGGCTCAACGATTGCGTTTATGAGTCAGCTATTCGTGCAGCACGAAAAGAAAGTAGGGACCTTTACGTCGCCTCACATGGCAAGTGTTCATGACCGGATTTGTATCAACCATGAACCCATTTCTGATGAAGATTTCACTCGGCTGGGACGCCAAGTTCAGGAAATGGAAAAACAGCTTCGACCGATGCATAACCTACTTTCTTATTTTGAAATTTTAACGCTTATGGCTTTATTGTATTTCAACGAAGAGCAAGTAGATGTGGCTTTAATTGAAGTGGGTATTGGTGGGCTTTTAGACACGACAAATGTGGTGACAGGAGATATTGCAGTGGTAACGTCTGTGGGTTTGGATCATCAAGAAACCTTAGGAGACTCCATAGCCGCCATTGCGGAGCAGAAAGCAGGGATTTTTAAGGAGAAAAAAGTGGCTGTCATCGGACCACTGGCTGAAGAAGCGAGAAGGATCTGTGAACTGCGTGCGAAAAAGCTAGATGTTGTTTTGTACGAATATGGCAGAGATTTTTCGTTTTCAAAGGGACGATTTTTCAGCCCAGATGTGAATATTCCTCATCTAAAGTTGAGTCTGGCAGGTACTTATCAGGAAGAAAATGCCGCTGTTGCTTTGCAAAGTTTTCTTTTGTTTATGGGGCAACACAGCTGGCAAGTGCAAATAGAACTAGTACGAAAAGCTCTGCAAGAGACACATTGGGCAGGGCGGCTGGAATATTTTGAGCGAGGAATTTATCTGGACGGGGCTCACAATTTACCAGCTTTGTCCCGTTTGGTGGAGTTTATTCGTCAGCAAGAACGGAAAGAAATTTTTCTCTTATTCGGTGCTTTGAAACGCAAAAATTATCAGGGAATGCTGTCTTATCTAAAACAAGAATTGCCTCATGTGCAGTTATTCGTAACGACATTTGAGGATGACGGTGCAATAGACAAGCGGAATCTGACAACTGAAACCTATGTTTCCTCTTATCGGGAGTTTATTGAACAATTTATTAAAAGCGCTAATGATAATCAGCTCCTTTTTGTGACGGGTTCTCTTTATTTCATTGCGGAAGTTCGTGCTTTTCTTTTGGAGAAAGAAATTGACTGATTGAAACGAGAAATAGTAGAATAGAAATGTAATCAAAAAGGAGGCTAAAAATGGTACAATTAAAGAAATTCAGCTACATCGCATTTTTTCTGATAGGACTTATCATTTTGGCATCATGCGCCAAGTCTAACCAAACTTCACCGTCTTCTCAATCTGTCTCAAGCAGCCAATCAACTACAGTCTCAAGTGAGAGTAGTGCTTCGTCAACTATTGCAGAAAATTCGTCAGAAAAATTAGACGGTACTTATAAAGGTATGGACGAAGAAGAAGAGATTACTTTGGTTGTCAAAGGAAATAGTGGTACGTGGACAGAAAAAGAGCCAAACGGTAAAGAGAAAGTAAAACAGGTGAGCATTGATCCGACAAATCAGCGAATGACGATTGGTGATGACATTGAGCGTTATATGATTGATGGCAATCGGTTAACGATTGAGGATATTGAGCAAGAAAATGGAGAAAATGATACAGTCGTTTTAACGAAGCAATAACCTGTCTAATGTTGGTGCAAAATTTCTTGATCAAAATTTGATATGATCTTGTGAAAACTAGGACGCGTTTGATTTAAGTTTATTGATTCATACAAGTCGATAGGAGAAGTTGCATTTGTTTTAGCGAATTATTCACAAAGGGGCTTGCTTCATGAACTTTATCTGTTGCCTTTAACTGCTTTCTAAATTGGTAGTGGACAACAATCAGTATTCTAGTTAAAATGTAGAAATAGGGAGTAGGAGAGAAAGTTGATGGTTACGAATCACAACTTTGCTTTTACTCTTTTTTGCTCTAATGAAAAAATACTTTGAATATCGAAGAATGAGTGATTCTGGCTTGATTTATTAGGGAATCCCCGTTATACTAGTACTAAGTAAAAGCAGGGGGAGAAAATGAATCTTAGGAAATTTCAGCTATTGATGTCAAAATATGGTTTTAGTATTATTATCATGGTACTAGAACTTGCACTCATTTTTTGGTTTTTCTTTTGGCTTGGTCGCTGGACACCTACTTTATGGATTGTCTTTGTGATTTTATTCAGTCTGGCAACGATTTTAGCGATTGTCAATCGCTCAATGACACCAGAAAGCAAAGTAACTTGGCTCTTGGTAGCGTTTGTTCCAGTCATTGGCCCCTTGCTTTATTTGATGTTTGGTGAGCGCCGATTGTCCAGAAGTGAGCTGAAACAGTTAAAAAATATGGATCAGATGAAATTTCGTGAGGACAATAGCTATGAGTTGCGGTTAGACTTGAAAAAGACAGATAAATCAGCTTACGGGATTATCAAGTCGCTTCTCAGCATGGATCATAATGCGGATGTTTACGACGGCACGGAATCGCAATTTTTCCCTTTGGGAGAAGCGATGTTCCAGAAAATGCTGGAAGATTTACGCAATGCAGAAAAATTTATTTTTTTGGAATATTACATTGTAGAAGAAGGTCTCATGTGGAATAGTATTTTGGATATTCTGCGTGAAAAGGCAGCCCAAGGTGTGGAAGTGAAAATGCTCTATGATGACATTGGCTGTATGGCAACTCTTTCGGGAGATTATACCAGCCGATTGCAGGCTATGGGGATTGACGCTCATAAGTTTAACAAAGTGATTCCGCGGATGACGGTGGCTTATAATAATCGAGATCATCGGAAAATCCTCGTCGTTGACGGGCAGATTGGCTATACTGGTGGCATCAATCTGGCAGATGAATACATCAATCACATCGAGCGATTTGGTCACTGGAAAGACGGCGGGATTCGTCTGAATGGGCGCGCTGTGAAAGCCTTGACACGGCTGTTTCTGATGAACTGGTATATCAACCGTGGGAAAATCAGTGATTTCGATCGCTATCATTTGGATAACAAAGCAGTAGATGCGCCAGGGCTCTATATTCCGTACGGAAGTGGACCGAAGCCCATGTACAAAGCTCAAGTGGGTAAAAATGTCTATCAAAATATAATCAGTCAGGCGACAGATTATGTGTATATTGCCACGCCGTATCTAATCATTGATTACGATTTGACGGAAGACATCAAAAATGCTGCTATGCGGGGGGTAGATGTCCGCATTGTGACACCTTATATTCCAGATAAAAAAATCATTCAGCTCATTACGCGAGGAGCTTATCCAGATTTAATGGCGGCTGGGGTTCGGATTTACGAATATACACCGGGCTTTATTCACAGTAAGCATGTAGTGGCTGATGATGACTTTGGTGTTGTCGGAACAATCAATTTTGATTACCGCAGCTTAGTTCATCACTATGAAAATGCTGTTTTGATGTATAAAACGCCTTCTATGTTTGACTTGAAGCGAGATTTTGAGGAGTTGTTTGAAACCTCACAAGAAATACATGAAGATACCATTAAAAATACCTGGTATCAACGCTTGATTAAAGAAATTGTCGAATTATTTGCACCGATGCTATAAAATTCTTCTTGCAATGAGAGGAATTTTTTCTTTTTTACGAATAATCTAGTAAAAGGAGGCAGAATGGTCATAGGTTTATCACGTGAAGAAAAGGAATTTTTGAAAGAGTATGTGGCTGTAAGTTATCATCGTTTTCGAGAATTGGAATACTATGCTTTACTTTTGCAAAAGATGCAGAACTTGTCAGAATCAAGCTGACAGATAGGGAAGATTTTGATATACTAGATAAGACTGATATCAAGGAGAATCTTTATGTATGATACAACGCCTGAACAAGAGATGAAAGAGACAGTAGCAGAGACGCTTCACGAAGAGAACGAGAAAAAATCGGTTTTTATAGAGCTAACGTCGACTCCTTTTGTCGTTTTATTTTTGTGGAGCTTATTATTGAGCGTTTTGAGTGTCGCTAATCCATTGCTAACTAATCTTGCCACAAACCTGCAATCTCAAAATTTATATGCAGGTTGGGCAATGGCGCAAGGGCAGGTTATTTATGGAAATATCTATGGAACGAGTGGTCTGCTTTATTATTTAGCTAATTGGGCGGGGGGTCTCTTCATTGGCAATATTTTCTTTGCGGTAATGCAATGCTTGGCTTTGTTTGTTGCAGGAATTTATCTGTTTAAAATTGTATATCAATTAACGACTGTAAAAAACACTTCTATCAAAATCCTTTCTTTATTCTATTGTTTGACGCTCGCTTTAGGCTGGGGCGGCTTATACTCTAGTATTTTTGCTTTTCCTTTTGTATTTGGTGCGCTATACTTTCTGATGCGCTACGTGGCAGGAGAAGCTAGTGACAGAGGCTTTATTGGTTTTGGTGCTCTTGGTGCGCTGATGTTTATGACGGACCCAATGACAAGTCTTGTGTTTTATCTGGTGGCTTTCATTGCTTTGTTAGTCTATAATATTGGGGCAAAGAAAAAAGCACGTGGTCTTTATCAATTTTTAGCTACACTTGTAGGCTTTTCGCTTGTGTTTTATCCTTTGGGATATTATACAGTTTTAAATGGTAGTTTTGGTCTCGCCATTAGTCAGATTCTTTATCCGTTGGAAAGTCTGCATTTTTCAGGGCAGCACTTGTTGTATAATGGTTTGCTTTATGGCGGACTCATTATTGGGCTTGGCGTAGTTGTGACTTGGGTGAGAAGTTTTTCATTGCCAACGAATTCTTTAGAACGATTTCTACAACTCTTTAGTTTTTTAGCTTCTCTCTTTCTTGTTGGATTTGTTTTCTTTTTGCCAGATTGGGGAGCTTATCAACTGTTGCCGATTTTGCCATTTTTTATGGTTCTAGTCAGTATGTGGCTTGGGAAACAGTCGTTCAATAGAGGTGGAAGGCACAGTAGAGTTCAAAAATCTTCGTCTGTTTTCGGAACTTATATCACAAAGAATGCTTTTTTACCGCTTCTAGCAATGATTTATTTAATTGGTTTTCCATTTGTCAATCAGTATGTTTTATCGATAGGCGCAACAAGTGAGCGTATTTCTGCGGCAAATTATATCAAGAGTAAATCAAAGACTACTGATAAAATCTATGCTTGGGACACAACAGCAGCTCTTTACCAAGCGAGTGGGCGCCTATCTGCGGTACCGATTTTAACCCCTAGCTTGTACAAAGGAACAGATGAAAATCAAATGTCCCTAGTGAATAGCTTGAAAGAAACGACACCAACTTATATTTTGGTCAACAATCAAGTGTCTGTTCTTCAAGATGTCCAAAAACAATTAAAGGAAAATTATCAGCAGACAGACTTGAAACTCACTCATTTCAAGCTGTATAAGTTGAAATAGCAAATCAATATCTTGTGTTTGAAACAAAAAATAAAGTTTTTCACCACAAGATATTGATTTTTTTTGTTGGAGTGATATAATATGTCTTATACGAATGGAGGAGCTCATGATTGCATTAAAAGAAGACACAGTACAAGGATTTGCTGATATTTATGTAGAAAAACGTGACGGTCGTCGTGTGGCTTTTGACGCAGATAAGATTTACAAAGCTCTTGTCAAGGCTAGTCAAGAAGTAACGACGATGACTCCGTTGTTAGAAGCAAAACTTGAAGGCATTACCAATAAAATCGTAGCAGAAGTAATTGCACGTTTTCCTGCGGGCGTTAAAATTTATGAAATTCAGAATATCGTTGAGCATGAATTACTGAATGCCAATGAATATGCCATTGCAGAAAGCTATATTACTTACCGCACTCAACGTGATTTTGCGCGCTCAAGAGCAACAGATATCAACTTCACAATTGGCAAATTGCTCAACAAAGATCAAGCAGTTGTCAATGAAAATGCAAACAAAGATAGCGACGTTTTCAATACTCAACGAGATTTGACAGCGGGGATTGTTGGAAAATCAATCGGTTTGCAAATGTTACCGCCACATGTGGCAAATGCGCACCAAAAAGGAGACATTCACTATCACGATTTGGACTACAGTCCATATACGCCAATGACAAATTGCTGTTTGATTGATTTCAAAGGCATGTTGGGAAATGGTTTCAAGATTGGAAATGCAGAGGTAGAAAGTCCGAAGTCAATTCAAACTGCGACTGCGCAAATTTCTCAAATCATTGCCAATGTAGCTTCTAGCCAATATGGTGGCTGCTCTGCTGATCGAATTGATGAAGTTTTGGCGCCTTACGCTGAAAAAAATTATGAAAAACATTTGAAGGATGCGCGTGAATGGGTGCTTCCTGAAAAGCAGGAAGAGTATGCATGGGCAAAGACTAAAAAAGATATTTACGATGCCATGCAATCTTTGGAGTATGAAATCAATACCTTGTTTACCTCAAATGGACAAACGCCGTTTACTTCACTTGGTTTTGGACTTGGAACCAATCGTTTTGAGCGTGAAATTCAAAAAGCTATTCTTCAAATCCGCATCAAAGGTCTTGGCTCTGAGCACCGTACAGCTATCTTCCCTAAATTGATTTTCACGTTGAAGCGTGGATTGAATTTAGAACCTGGTAGTCCAAACTACGACATTAAGCAGTTGGCCTTGGAATGCGCTACGAAACGGATGTATCCAGATGTCTTGTCTTACGACAAGATTGTGGAATTAACAGGTTCTTTCAAAGTTCCAATGGGGTGCCGTTCTTTCTTACAAGGTTGGAAAGATGAAAATGGTCAAGAAGTCAATTCTGGTCGTATGAATCTTGGGGTTGTAACTGTCAACCTTCCAAGAATTGCCCTCGAATCTGAAGGTAATATGGATAAATTCTGGGAAATCTTCAATGAACGGATGAACATCGCTGAAGATGCCCTTGTCTATCGTGTGGAACGTACAAAAGAAGCAACACCAGCCAATGCTCCTATTCTTTATCAATACGGTGCTTTTGGAAAACGTCTTGGCAAATATGATAAGGTGGATCAACTCTTTAAACATCGTAGAGCTACGGTTTCTCTCGGCTATATTGGCCTGTATGAAGTAGCGACTGTCTTTTATGGTGGTGAGTGGGAACATAATCCAGAAGCCAAGAAATTTACAGTAGACATTGTTCGTGAAATGAAACACCGTGTAGAAGAATGGTCTGACCAATATGATTACCACTTCTCTGTTTATTCTACACCGTCTGAAAGTCTGACCGACCGTTTCTGTCGTTTGGATACAGAAAAATTTGGTCTTGTGAAAGATATTACAGATAAGGAATACTACACCAATAGTTTCCACTATGATGTCCGTAAAAATCCAACGCCATTTGAAAAGTTAGACTTTGAAAAAGATTACCCAGCAGCGGGTGCGTCGGGAGGCTTTATCCACTATTGTGAATACCCTGTTTTGCAACAGAATCCAAAGGCGCTTGAAGCTGTTTGGGACTATGCTTACGATCGTGTGGGCTATCTAGGAACCAATACGCCGATTGATCATTGCTACAAGTGCGATTTTGAAGGGGATTTCACACCAACAGAGCGCGGATTTACTTGTCCAAACTGTGGCAATAGCGATCCTAAGACAGTTGATGTTGTCAAGCGGACTTGTGGTTATCTTGGCAATCCTCAAGCTCGTCCAATGGTGAATGGTCGCCACAAGGAAATTTCAGCTCGTGTTAAACACATGAACGGCTCGACGATTAAATTTGAAGGGCATCATGTAGAAAAGTAGGAATTCTAATGGGAAAATATCAATTAGACGATAAGGGCAAAGCGCAGGTGGCACGCTATCATGAAAAGCATTCCAAAGGCGGAGTCAATAAAAAAGATCGTGTTGCAAATTTGCGAGAACAATTCTTACAAAAAACAAAGAAAAAATAGGAGAAAGAGTGAGGTTTGCATGAAGCTAGTCTCACTCTCTTTCTATCAAGGTGAGAAAAATGGAATTAAGACGACCAAGATTAGAAGATAAAGAGGCGGTGATAGACCTCATACTAGAATTTGAAAGGTCGAATGCTGCACACGATGGCGGTTTTTGGGACAAGGAAAATTTCGTTTATGAAGATTGGATTGCTGGAAACCAAGATGCGGAAATGGGTCTCAATATTCCTAATACATGGGTGCCGGCTATACAGTTTGTTGCCTTTGATAAAGGACAGGCTGTTGGCTTTCTAAATTTACGTTTGCGTCTGAATGAACATTTACGCGGACATGGCGGTCATATTGGTTATAGCGTTCGTCCAACTATGCAGGGGAAGGGCTATGCGACCGCTATGTTGAAAGAAGGGCTTCTTGTTGCTGCTTCAAAGAATATCCACCGAGTGCTAGTTACTTGTGCGGAGGACAATTCTGCTAGTAGGGCAGTTATTTTAAAAAACGGGGGCATATTAGAAGACATCCGACAGGGCACCGAACGCTATTGGATAGATTTGAATTAGGAGTAATTTATGGAATTACGAAGACCAGAATTGGCAGATAAAGAAGCGATACTTGAAATGATTGCAGAATACAAAGAGCAGGGGCTTCTCATGAATGGCGGTGTAGAAAGCACTTGGGCATGTGCAGAAAATTACGAAGATTGGTTGCAAATCAATCGTGATCAAGAGGCAGGACTGAATTTGAAAGAAGGGCGTGTTCCAGCTATTTTGTTTGCTTCCTTTGCAGATGATCGTGCATTAGGTTTTTTAGGGCTTCGTATGACACTAAATGATTTTTACTTAGAGTTGGGCGGGCATATTGGCTATGGCATTCGGCCTAGTGAGCGGGGGAAAGGGTATGGTAAACAACAATTAGCCTTGGCTTTACTTGAAGCCAAAAAATTAGCGCTCTCTCCCGTTCTGATTACTTGCGATATGGATAATGCTGCTAGTCGAGCAGTGATTTTGGCCAATGGTGGAGTGTTGGAAGATGTACGAGCTGGGAAAGAGCGCTATTGGATAGATTTGGGGTAGAAAAATGACATGGAATACACCGAAGCCAGGTGAGTGGAAAAGCGAAGAGTTAAGCAAGGGTCGCATTATTGACTACAAAGCCTTTAATTTTGTAGATGGCGAAGGGGTGCGTAATTCCCTCTATGTTAGCGGCTGCATGTTCCATTGCGAGGGCTGCTACAATGTAGCAACTTGGTCTTTTAATGCAGGGATTCCTTATACGCAGGAGCTTGAAGAGCAAATCATGAAAGATTTGGCAGAGCCCTATGTTCAAGGTTTGACCTTGCTTGGCGGAGAGCCTTTTCTCAATACAGGTATTCTCATTCCCTTGGTTAAGCGGATTCGTAAGGAATTGCCAAATAAAGATATTTGGTCTTGGACGGGCTACACATGGGAAGAAATGATGTTGGAAACACCCGATAAGCTGGAACTGCTGAGTCTTATTGATATCCTTGTTGATGGACGGTTTGACAAAGCCAAGAAAAATCTCATGCTGCAATTTCGCGGTTCTTCTAATCAACGAATCATTGATGTGCAAAAGTCTCTCAAAGCTGGGAAAGTGATCATTTGGGATAGACTGAATGATGGCACAGAAAGTTTTGAACAAGTTAATCGAGATAAAACAGAATAAATTTGAATCAAGGCAGGACTGAATGTTCCTGCTTTTTTGTTGTTTGGAATGTAACAGCGAAGAACCGCATTGAAAACGCATTTATCATTTAAGGTTTTTGTAATTCTTAAAGAATGTTTAACTTTCAGTTATTTTATGCTATAATAGGGATAATAAAATGGATATTTTTGCATAGGAGTTTCAAATGGCCAAAAAAAGATCGCGCTCTTCTAAGAAGAAAAGCAATCGGATCTTAAATATTGCTTTACTAGTCATCTTTGCATTGTTAGCAGCATTGTTGATTTCTTCAATGTTCCGATATAACATTTTAGCCTTTCGGTACATGAATGTTTTGGTATCAATCTTGCTAGCAGTTGTAGCACTAGGGACTGGCTTTTTAATTTTTAAAAACAAAGCGCGTGTCACAACGACGATTATACTGATTTTAGCGATTCTGGCAAGTTCAGGTGCGATGTATGCGGTTAAAGAAGTGCTAGATTTGTCTAATGGGCTAAATGCAACTTCCAACTACTCTGAATATGAAATGAGTGTGGTAGTACCGAAAAATAGCGATATCAAAGATATTAGTCAGGTCAAAAATATCCTCGCTCCGACAGCGAATGACGGAAAAAATATTGAAGCATTGACAGATAACTTAGCGCAAACCAAGAAAGTCAATCTAACGGTTGATCAGTCTTCGTCTTATCTAGCGGCTTATAAGTCTTTGATGAATGGCGAAGCGAAGGTTATGGTGTTAAATAGCGTCTTTGAAAGTGTGATCGAAAATGAATATCCAGATTACGCTTCAAAAATTAAGAAACTCTATACCTACAAGATTAGTAAAAAAATAGATAATGCTCAATCACCAACGACAAATAACGATGTATTCAATATTTATGTTAGTGGCATTGATACCTATGGTCCTGTTTCGTCTGTATCTCGCTCGGATGTAAATATCATCATGACGGTGAATCGCAAGACGAAAAAAGTGTTGTTAACAACAACACCGCGTGATGCTTACGTACCGATTGCTGATGGCGGCAACAATCAAAACGATAAATTGACGCACGCTGGTATTTATGGTGTGGAAGCGTCCATTCACACATTGGAAAATCTCTACGGCATCAAAACCAACTATTACATTCGACTTAATTTCACTTCTTTCCTCAAATTGGTGGACCTGCTAGGTGGAATTGATGTTTATAATGACCAAGAATTTACAAGTCTGCACGGGAATTATCATTTTGGCGTAGGAGATGTTCATCTAAATTCTGAGCAGGCTCTAGGCTTTGTGCGAGAACGCTATTCATTGAGTGGTGGTGATAATGACCGTGGTAAAAACCAAGAAAAGGTCATTGCGGCTATTATTAAAAAATTGACTTCAACACGCGCTTTGAAGAATTACAATGCTATTATTTCAGGACTACAAGATTCAGTTCAAACCAATATGAGTCTTGAAACCATGATGAGCCTAATCAACACGCAACTGGAATCTGGTGGTAGTTATACCGTGACTTCTCAGGCAGTTACGGGAGAAGGTCGTACGGGACTTCCGTCTTATGCCATGCCAGATGCCAATCTTTACATGATGGAGTTAAATCAAGATAGCTTGAATGCAGCCAAAGTGGCAATTCAGAAAGTGATGGAAGGAAAATAAGATTGATTGATATTCATTCGCATATTGTGTTTGATGTGGATGACGGTCCCAATACACGTCAGGATACGCGAGATCTTTTGACAGAAAGTTATCGCCAAGGAGTTCGAACGATTGTTTCAACGTCTCATCGTAGAAAAGGGATGTTTGAAACGCCTGAAGAAAAAATCGCGGCAAACTTTCATGAGGTTCAGCAAATCGCTAAAGAAGTAGCAGACGATCTCACTATTTTGTATGGGGCTGAAATTTATTATACCAGCGATATTTTAGAAAAATTGGATAAGAAAATCATCCCAACTTTAGGCGGAACGAGTTATGCTTTAATTGAATTTAGTATGACAACTCCGTACAGAGAAATCCACAGCGCTTTAAATAATGTGCTCCGTTTAGGAATTACCCCCGTTGTGGCCCACATTGAGCGTTATCATTGCTTGGAGAATGAAACGAAAAAAGTGCAGGATTTGATTAATATGGGTTGTTATATGCAAATCAACAGCTCCAGCGTCCTCAAACCGAAGTTATTTGGTGAAAAATATAAATTCATGAAGAAGCGGGCACAATTCTTTATGGAACAGGATTTAGTGCACTTTGTGGCGAGTGATATGCACAATTTAGGTCCACGACCTCCTTATATGCAAGAAGCGTACCAAATCATCTCTAAAAAGTATGGCAAAGCATATGCTGATGCACTATTTCGCGAAAATCAAGAAATATTATTAAAAGACGAATTAATTTAGGAGAAGAAATGAAAAATCAAGATAATCAGACGGTGGAAATTGATGTTCTATCATTAGTTAAGACCCTGTGGAGACGAAAATTTCTCATCATTGTGACCGCTTTTGCAATGGCTATTGTTGCTTTAGGCTATAGTACCTTTATTATAAAACCGAATTATACTAGTACAACTCGTATTTACGTTGTAAATCGACAAGCCAATGAAAACTCTACTCTTACCAATCAAGACCTTCAAGCTGGAACATACTTGGTAAAAGACTACAAAGAAATCATTTTATCTCAAGATGTGTTAGCAAAAGTGATTGATGACTTGAAGTTAAATGTACAACCAAGCGCATTAGCTAAAAAAATCAATGTCACCGTCCCAACGGATACGCGTATTGTGTCTATTGCTGTTTCAGATGGGGATGCCAAAGAAGCTGCGCGTATTGCTAATAGTTTACGCCAAGTTGCAGCTGAAAAAATTATTGCTGTTACCAAAGTAGCCGATGTAACAACGTTAGAAGAGGCAGAGGTACCTAATTCCCCTTCTTCACCAAATATTAGACGTAATACCTTGATTGGTTTCCTTGCAGGCGGGGTTTTAATCTCAGTTGTGATTCTTGTCGTTGAAGTGTTAGATGACCGAGTGAAAAAGCCAGAAGATGTAGAAGAAGCGTTGGGAATTACTCTTCTTGGAGTTGTGCCAAATATGAATAAACTATAAGAGAGGAAAACAATGCCGAGTTTAGAATTAGCTAAAAATAAAGAAAAAACGATAAAGAAAACAGAAGAATACTACAATGCCTTAAGAACCAATATTCAGCTTAGTGGGGATAATATTAAGGTCATTGCTGTCACTTCTGTACAGTCTGGTGAAGGGAAGTCAACGACTTCTACAAATCTAGCCATTGCTTTTGCACGTTCAGGCTATAATACCTTACTAATTGACGCAGATATTCGTAACTCTGTCATGTCAGGAATTTTTAAAACGCGTGATAAAATCACAGGCCTGACAGATTATCTAGCTGGTGCGACAGATTTGTCAAATGGTTTATGCGAAACAAATATTGACAATCTATTTGTGATTGAAGCTGGACAAGTCTCACCAAATCCAACGGCTTTATTGCAAAGTAAAAACTTTGGAATCATGATTGATATTCTCAGAAACCATTATGATTATATCGTTGTTGATACACCACCGATTGGACTGGTCATTGATGCGGCTATCATTGCTCAAAAATGTGATGCTAGCGTTTTAGTCGTTGAGTCAGGAAATGTAAAACGGA
Source organism: Streptococcus sp. IsoGale021 (assembly GCF_031142795.1). NCBI lineage: Bacteria > Bacillati > Bacillota > Bacilli > Lactobacillales > Streptococcaceae > Streptococcus > Streptococcus sp. IsoGale021. The sequence goes on along the minus strand of NZ_JAKZJH010000001.1, from coordinate 173,045 downwards.
AAACATTGCAAAAGGCAAAAGAACAATTAGAACAAACCGGGACGCCATTTTTGGGAGTTATTCTAAATAAATATGATACACAGTTAGAAAAATATGGCTCTTACGGAAACTATGGCAATTATGGGAATTATGGAAAGAAAAAGTAGAGATTAGCATTTAGGAGTAGGGATGTTTGAAAATAGAAATGAGTTGCAAAAAACAGGAATTGCTTTTATTCAACTAATTGCAGTTTTTGTTGTGATTACGATTATAAATTTAATTTCAAACTTTAGTCTAACTAATAAAGATATTGTGATGTTAATGTTGCTACATATTGTTGCTTTTTATATTAGCAATTATAACTATCATTTTTTTCAACGTGGCTATTTAATTGAATTTACCGAGACACTGAAATACAGTGCTTTTTATGCAGTCATTATCACATTCTCTTCTTTTATGTTGGGAGGCAACTTTTCATTATCTCGTAGCAATCTCATCTTTTTTATCTTGTTGAATGCTTTGGGTGTTTATTGCATTAATCTATTGATCAAGCAATATTATGCACAAGTACATCCAAGATTAAAAAGCAGTAAAAAAGTACTCATCATTACGGTTTCTAATCGTCTAGACAGAATTTTAAAACAATTAACCGAAGCGCGCACATTTAATGAATGTATAGTAGCAATCTCAGTATTTGATAACTCGCGTTACCAACATCCGACAATCCAAACGATACCAAGAGAACGTCTCATCGAATTTGCAACTCGCTCTGTTGTAGATGAAGTTTTTATTAGCTTGCCGAGCGATTACTATTCCATTGAAGATTTGGTTATTCAGTTTGAGAATATGGGAATCACCGTTAATGTGAATATTAACGCCTTGGATTTTCAAATTGGTGAGAAGAAGCTTCAAGAAATTGCTGGCTTTAGCGTGGTCACTTTTTCAACAAATTTCTACAATTATAGCCACATCATTGCCAAAAGAGTTTTGGATGTCATTGGTTCTCTCTTTGGACTTCTTATATGTGGAATTGCAGCTATTTTCCTAGTCCCAATGATTCGTAAGGATGGTGGACCAGCAATTTTTGTTCAAGAACGTGTTGGAAAGAACGGTCGGATTTTTAAATTTTACAAATTTCGTTCCATGTATGTAGATGCTGAAGAGCGCAAAAAAGAGCTGATGGCACATAATACCATGAGTGGTGGGATGTTCAAAATGGATGATGACCCACGAATTACGCCTATTGGAAAATTCATTCGGAAAACTAGTCTAGATGAACTACCGCAGTTTTATAATGTCCTTAAAGGCGATATGAGTCTTGTCGGAACACGACCACCAACTAAAGACGAATATGAGCAATACACACCAGAGCAAAAGCGGAGGTTGAGCTTTAAACCAGGAATTACTGGCTTATGGCAAATCAGCGGCCGCAGTAGCATCACAGACTTTAACGAAGTCGTCAAGCTGGATGTCGCTTATATTGATGGTTGGACCATATGGTCAGATATTAAAATCTTACTTAAAACAATTAAAGTTGTGTTAATGAAAGACGGAGCGAAGTAGTCTTACTTCCTCCTCTCTATTTATGATGGAAGAGAGAATGGGAAAAACAGTTTATATTATCGGTTCTAAAGGAATACCAGCTAAATATGGCGGTTTTGAAACTTTTGTAGAGAAATTAACAGAGTTTCAAAAGGATAAAGACATTCAATATTATGTCGCTTGTATGCGTGAAAACTCAGCTAAGTCTGGAGTCACAGAAGATATTTTTGAACATAATGGTGCCACATGCTTTAACATTGATGTTCCGAATATTGGACCGGCTCGTGCAATCGCTTATGATATTGCTGCCCTCAACAAGGCAATTGAAATAGCAAAGAAAAATAAGGACGAAGCACCGGTATTTTACATTTTAGCCTGTCGAATTGGTCCATTTATTTCAAATCTAAAAAAGAAAATCAAAGCTCTTGGGGGCACTTTGATGGTTAATCCAGATGGACATGAGTGGTTGCGTGCTAAATGGAGCTTGCCTGTTCGTAAATATTGGAAATATTCCGAACGACTTATGGTGAAGCATGCAGACCTTTTGATTTGTGATAGTAAGAATATCGAAAAGTATATCCAAAAAGATTACGCTCGTTATCAACCGAATACAACTTATATTGCTTATGGGACTGACACAACTAAATCACAGCTAACATTCTCAGATGAAAAAGTGCGTTCTTGGTATGGGGAAAAGAATGTCTGTGAGAATGAATATTATCTTGTAGTTGGACGTTTCGTCCCAGAAAATAATTATGAAGCCATGATTCGTGGCTTTATGAAGTCTAACTCTAAGAAAGATTTTGTCTTGATTACCAATGTTGAGCAAAATAAGTTTTATGAGAAACTGCGTCAAGAGACTGGTTTTGACAAAGACCCACGTGTCAAGTTTGTTGGGACGGTTTATGACCAAGAGTTGCTCAAGTATATCCGTGAACATGCTTTTGCTTACCTCCATGGTCATGAAGTTGGTGGAACTAACCCGTCTTTGTTAGAAGCACTGTCTTCAACAAAGCTCAATCTTCTGCTTGATGTCGGATTTAATCGTGAGGTCGGAGAAGATGGGGCGATGTATTGGAAGAAGGATGAACTTTATAGTGTAATTGAAAAAAGTGAGAAATTGTCACAAGAAGAAATTAATAAAGTGGATGAAATATCAACAAAGCAAGTGAAGGAAAGATTTTCTTGGGATTATATTGTTGATAAATATGAAAAATTGTTTAAGGAGTTTAATTAATTGTTTCTAATAGGTGCCATTGGTGCAGGAACATGAAGATTGCTTTAGCACGTGTAGTTTCATTAAATGATAATGTAACTGTTTGGGCAACCATTCTGTCAGAAATTGATGAACTGGTAGAAACGCATCGAAATAATTGAGCGCTTAATATGACTATCCCAAACAATATTATTTTTACAAAATCAATTGAGAAGTTTGTACAAATAGAGATATTATTCTGTTTGCTGTACCATCTGTATTTGTACGTGAAACAGTAACTAAAATTCGAGAATTTATTCCTGAAGATTAAATAATTGTTGATGTTGCTAAAGGAATTGAGAAAAATTCACTATATGTTATCGGAAGTGATAACAACTGAAATAAAGGAAAATGGAAAACATGATAAAATTGAAGTTATAGCTTTATTTGATTCAGCATATGCTGAAGATATTGCATTTAACTTGCCCACCACCATAGTCTCTGCTTGTGAAAATGTTGCTAAATTTGTACAAGTTATTTTTATGAAAGAAAATCTACATGTTTATACCCATAATGATGTCAAAGGTGTTGAATTATGTGGAACACTTAAAAATATTGTAGTGCTAGCTACATGAATTTGGACTTGGTTACTAAGGCAGCGTTAATTACAAGAGGAATGTCTGAAATTAAACGTTTAGGATGTTGGGGAAGCATTTTTTAGGGACTTGCTAGTATTGGCGATTTAATCGTTACAGCAACAAGCAAACATAGTCGTAATAATAAAGTAGGTCAACTTATTGGTCAAGGATATTCAGTTCAAGAAGCACTAAATAAAGTTCAAATGGTTGTAGAGGATGTTAATGCTTTGCCAGTAGCTTTAAAATTATCAGAGATTTACCAGATTGAATTTTCAATTATTTTTGAGGTCAAAGATATTACTTTTGAAAATACAATAATAAAAATAAAAGGGGAAATGAAATGAAACGTGTTATTACCTATGGAACATTTGATCTTTTACATTATGGGCACATTAATCTTTTGAAACGAGCTAAAGCTTTAGGAGATTATCTTATTGTTGTTATTTCATCAGATGAATTTAATTGGAATGAAAAACAGAAAAAATGCTATTTTAGTTATGAACAACGTAAAGCCTTAGTTGAAGCCGTTCGTTATGTAGACCTTGTAATTCCTGAAACAAGCTGGGAACAAAAAAATCTGATGTTCGTGAGTACCACATTGATACTTTTGTTATGGGAGATGATTGGAAAGGTAAATTTGACTTTCTAGAAGAAGAAGGTGTAGAAGTTGTTTATTTACCGCGTACACCTGAAATTTCTACAACACAAATAAAAAAAGATTTGAATAAGTAAAGGATAACCATGGAACCAATTGAAAAACTACATAAAATTGATTTAGAAATAGTAAAGAATGTCATTAAAGTTTTTGAAAAATATGATTTAAAATATTTCATGCTTGGTGGTACGATGCTTGGTGCGATTCGTCATGGCGGTTTTATTCCATGGGATGATGATATTGATTTAGGAATGCCTCGTAAGGACTATGAGAAATTTTTGGAAGTTGCAGAAGATGAACTACCTAGTCATTTACAGATTGTTAACTATAAGAATACTTCATCATATCAATATTATATTACGAGAGTTCAAAATACAGATGTTAAGGTAATTGAAGAACGTATTGGAAATGATTCGAAATTTACTTTTGCATCAATTGACATTTTTCCAATTGATGGTACCCCAAACAATAAATTACTTAGAAAAATATATTATTTTAGAGTATTGACCCATAGGGCATTAATGTCATTGCATTATAAAGATTCAATCGATAGGAAGCGAAAACGTAGAAAATTAGAGAGTGCTTTTATTTGGGTAATGGAAAAAATTCCTTTTGACAAAATAATTAATCCATATAAAGAAAAAGAAAAAATTGATAGATTGCTTTCACACCAAAATATTGATAATTCTAATTATATAGGTAATATCATGGGAGCTTATAGAACACGTGAGATAGTTCCAAAAGAATGGTATGGTGAAGGAACAAAATATAAGTTTGAGGATATTGAACTTATTGGATTTGATAACTATCATGAATATTTGAAATACACATATGGAAATTATATGGAGTTGCCTCCTGTTGAAAGTAGAAAGACGCATTATTGTTTAGAAAGTTTAGTCTCTGAGAATGAATAATAAAATTAATTCTTTTTCTAATATTTTTAAAAAAGTAAATGGATTTGGAGTTTTAAAGCAATACTTTAAATCAGGAGTTCTCTTCTTTGCAATTTTTCAAATTTTTTCACAAGGCTTTTCTAAAAAATCTTTAGAAATTGTTCGAAATTCAGTTGATAATAAAATTTTAAATAAGCTGAGAAAAAAATATACATCATATATTATTGAAAATAAACAGAGAATTTTAAATAGTTCTATTAATCGTAAATCAACCAATAAAGTTTGGGTGATGTGGTTACAGGGAATAGATAATGCTCCTGAAATAGTTAAAGTGTGCTATAATTCTTTGGTTAATAACTTAAAAGATAGAGAAGTTATTCTATTAACAGAAGATAATTATAGCAATTATGTTACTTTTCCTGACTATATTCAAACAAAAATTGATAAAGGTCTAATTGGGAAAGCTCATATGTCAGATTTACTCCGTTTAGAGCTTTTAGAAAATTATGGTGGCACATGGATTGATGCTACGGTACTTGTATCAGATAAGCATATACCTGATTTTATTTTTGATTCAGATTTTTTCATGTATCAAAAATTGAAACCAGCGTTAGATGGTAATCCCTTGTCGGTTTCCAATTGGCTTATCACATCTACGACAAGTAATCCAATTTTAATGATGACAAAAGAATTGTTGTATGAGTATTGGAAGAAACATAATAGTGCAATTCATTATTTTATTTTTCACATGTTCTTTCAACTTGTGATTGAAAATTTTGATGATGAATGGAAAAAAGTTGTTCCTGTTTCAAGTTCAACACCTCATATACTTTTATTAATATTATTTGATAACTATGACAAAGATATGTTGAGTGCAATCTTTTATCAAACATCAATCCATAAACTTACATATAAATTTTCTAAAGAAAAACAGAATCAACCAGATACATATTACCAAAAAATAGTAAAGGATAATAAATGAAAGCAAGGGTTATTGCATTTTACTTACCTCAATTTCATCCAACTGTAGAAAATGATAAATTTTGGGGAAAGGGTTTTACAGAGTGGATTAATGTTGCAAAGGCTAAGCCTCTTTTTAGAGGGCATAATCAGCCACGAATACCCGCTGATTTGGGATTTTATGATTTAAGAATGCCTGAAATCCGTGAAGAACAGGCTAAGTTGGCTAAAGAAGCTGGAATTGAAGGTTTTTGCTATTGGCATTATTGGTTTGGAAATGGTATTCAAACGCTAGAGCGACCCTTTAATGAAGTTTTAGAATCTAAGGAGCCTGATTTTCCTTTTTGTTTAGGTTGGGCAAATCATAGTTGGACAACAAAAACATGGGATAAAGGTAAAAGTAAATCAGACGACACAATGATTTTTGAACAGAAATATCCAGGTGTTGAAGACTATAAGAAACATTTTTATGAAATTTTACCTGCATTAAAAGATAAAAGGTATATTACGGTTGATGGAAAACCATTGTTTTATATTTGGGATCCAAATAATCTACCAAATCCTAAAGAGTTTATTAATTTGTGGAAGAAATTGGCGTATAAAAATGGTTTGCAGGGAATGTATTTTATTGCAAAGGTTGATCCACTTGGAACATTAGGTTTTAATAATATAAAAAATGTAGAGGATAACTTTCAGGAAGAATATCAAAAAATATTAAACATGGGGTTTGATGCAGTAAACTCTCATACTTTGAAATATGCTGAATTGAATGCGAATGGAAAATTAAAAAAAATATTTCATGCCCTAGTTAGAAAATATTTTTCATCAGTTTTTATTGAGAAGTATAAATATAAAGATATTATTCGTTCTTTTAATACGAAAGAGGACTTTCAAGAAAATATCTATCCTCAGTTAATTCCTGGTCGTGATAGATCTCCACGTTCTGGGAAAAAAGCTGTTATCTATTATGAAAATACTCCTGAAGAATTTAGAATAGCGGTAAAAAATGCAATTAGTTGTGTTGAAAAAAGAAATTCTGAACATAGGATAATTTTCTTAAATTCCTGGAACGAATGGGCTGAAGGAGCTTATATGGAGCCTGATACTACTTATGGAAAAAGCTATATTCAAGTACTTAGGGAAGAATTAGAAGACGATGAATAAAGAAGTGAAAATTTCAATTATTGTTCCCATTTATAATCAAGAAAAATATCTTGATATTTCAATACCATCATTATTATCACAATCATACACTAATATAGAAATTATTCTTGTAAATGATGGTTCTACTGATTCGAGTGGAACACTTATTAAAAATTACAGCTTAAGTGACAATCGGATTAAAGTAATAGAAAAAACTAATGGTGGTTTGGTTGATGCAACAATTGCTGGGATCAAAAAGTCTACGGGTAATTATGTCGCATTTCTTGATCCAGACGATAGAGTTGATTGTGATTTTATAGAAAATTTTATCAATGAATTGACAGAAGATATTGATATTATTTCTATGGGATATTATTTGGATAATTTGGGAACCTTAACGCCATGTTATTTATATAAAACAGATATATATACTGGTGAAAAATTGGAGGAACTGACTCGTAATTTTATTTATGAATCTGGAAATATAGCTGTGTCAAATAAGATTTTTATTTCTAGATGGAATAAATTATATAAAACTGAATTAGTACAAGAGGTTGTAAATGATTTTGAAACTTGTAAAGACATTAGCTTAGGTGAAGATACAATATTTACCTCACTTGTTTTAAATAGGAGTAAAAAAGTAAAAGTTATTAAATATCCAAATTCCTATTTTTATAATGTTGGAAATCAAAATTCAATGATGAATTCAAATGATATTATAGTAGGAATACAAAAAAGTAAGATTGCATATAATAAGATAAAACAGATATCTAATATCAGTGAAAATCAAGCTTTAGCACTCTATTTTTTCTTAATTGAGAATTTGTTCCAGAAAAAGAAAAAAGTGATAAATAAATCTTTTGATGAATTGTTTAAATACTTAAAAAAAGATTCACTTTACCAAAAAGCCCTGAATCAAATGATTATAGGTTGTTTGGATAAAATTAAAAAAATTGAACTAAATTCACGAAAAGTATTGACAGGGAGCCAATATACATTCTGTTTTTCTATATTAAGTAATATTAAATTTCTAGCTAAATTTTTTTTAAGAGAGGTTCCTAATAGGATGCAAGATATTAAAAAGTTAGGCTTTTATAAAGCTTGTAGGCTTGCCGAATATAGAAAAGATAGAAGAGAAGCACGCAAGGATTTAATAAATAAACTTCCTATCGTCGAACAAGAGGTATTTCCTTTTTTGGAAAAATATATTGGAAAAAGTGTATCAATAGAAGATACATTTTTACCTAAGAATATTTTTGTATTTTGGTGGGATGGGTTTTCAGGTGCCCCAAATATTGTAAGAAAATGTTTAGAGTCAGTAAAGAAATATAATCCTGATTCAAATGTTATTGAGATTTCTAAGTATAATTTTGGAGATTATACAGATATTCATTCAGAAATACTTAAAGGTTTTTATAAAGGAGACATTTCAATTCAAACATTTTCTGATATTTTGAGATTTAATCTTTTAAAAAATAATGGTGGTGCTTGGATTGACGCAACAATTCTATTTTTAGAAAAATTTGATATTTTTGAAGAACTAAAGGATAAGTCATTTGCTACTATATCATTTACCTCAAGTGCGAATTTCTTAGAATATAAAAACGAAGTATGTTCTTGGTCGGGTTATTTTATAGCCTCAAGAAAGGGAGGTTATTTTGTAACTGTTATGAATAATTTGTTTGAAGAATACTATTTATCATACGGAAAATTTCCATTTTATTTCTTTATTGATGCATTATTTATTATATGTAAAATTAATAAAATTGATAACGAAGTTTTATCAAAAACGAAGTTTGTTTGTGCAGATATGTTCTTATTACCAAAACTATATGATAAAGATTTTAATATTTACTCCTTAAAACAATTGAAAAAAATTCCTCAAAAACTTTCATGGTCTCATAAAGGAAATCCAAAATTAACCAATAGTTTTTTTAATCGTTTAGAATTATAAGGTATATTTATGAAAGAATATATATTGAAAGTGTTTCATCCGATAATTATTTTTAATAAACTTTCTTGGTTGATAAATAAAAGAAAGTTAAAAAAAGTGGGTTCACATGTGTCAATTGGTCCGTTCTATGAATTTAAAGGTTCAAAATTTATAACTCTCGGAAACGGTGTTATTGCCAGAAAATTTTTAAAATTACATACTTGGGAAAGTTATAGGGGGAAAAAAACTTGTTATACCCCAAACTTATTGGTTGGAAATTATACTTCATTTGGGGATAACTGTTATATAACTTGTGTCAATAAAATTATTATTGGGAATAATGTACTAATTGGCGATAATGTATTTATAACTGATAATTTTCATGGAAGAAGCTCAAAGAACGATTGTAATATACCACCAGCAGAGAGAGAAATTTGGAGTAAAGGACCAGTTATTGTAGAAGATAATGTTTGGATTGGTCGAAATGTAAGTATAATGCCGGATGTGACAATTGGTCGTGGTACGGTAATTGGTGCGAATTCTGTTGTAACTAAAGATATACCAGAATTTAGTGTAGTAGTTGGCTCTCCGGCAAGAGTTATTAGAAAGATTATGTAGGTTTTATTGTATGATAAAAATTCAAAAGAATGTTTTGATTGCTTTTTTGGCATTAATTATATTTTTTGAACCTACTTATATTTCTATTTTGCCTCATGAGGGAATCCTTTATAATATTTTGAAGCTTATTACCGCACTATTCATTTTTATATATTTTATAAAACGAAAAAAAACTTTATCTATCTCTCAGATTTTAGTATTAGTAGGTGAGTTAATAGTACTTGTTTTTACTATTCTGAATAATGGTCAAATTGAGTCAGAATTTCTTAATTTTATAATGTTAGGTACCTTAGTTCTTTTAATAGAACTATATAGTGATGATTTTATTTCGCTATTAGAGGCACTTATGCTACACTTTGAATTATGTATCTATATTAATTTAGGTTCTTTAATATTATTTCCAGAAAGGTTATTTAGTCGTTCTAATGTCGCTTATGGAGCAACTTATGAATGGTTTCTTGGTTCACGAAATAGTTTTATTAGTTGGTTGCTACCGGGTTTAATAATTGCTTTGATATACAGATTTTATAAGAGAAAAAGTATGCGTTGGTTATGTTTGATAGTTGGAATTTTTGTTACACAATTATTTCAGACTTCATCAACTCTTATAGTTTCTTCCACTATTGTATTGTGCTTAGCCGTCTTACCATATTTTAATCGTGTGTTTAGACCGACCATTAGTTTTTGTATATCCATGGTGATTCAGTTTGTAATTGTAATTTTAAATAATGTAAAATTTTTAGCTCCTATTGTAGAAAGCATTCTAGGGAAAAATTTAACTTTTACAAATAGAACTACAATTTGGAAAAATGCTATAAATCATATTAGTATTTTTAGAGGATATGGCAAGTTACAATCAGATCAAGTTGCGGAAATTCTAGGTAATTTTGGTAATTATATTTGGAAGGGTGCTACACATGCACATAATCAATTATTAAATCTTGGATTTCAGGGAGGAATTATTTTAATAATAATTACACTTGTTATTTACTACATTGCTTTTTGGAAATTAGAATATTTCTGGAATAGTCCCATTGCTCGTGTATATTCTTTTGGTTTATTTGCATACATTATAGCTGGTTATACTGAGGTTACTAATCATTTATTGTTGCAAATGATAGTTATTCTTCCGTTAGTTGTTGAGAAAACAATTATTACCATGGACGATAATGTTCAATTTAAAAGGATTATTTTAAAATGAAGAACTCTAAAAAAAATGTAATTAAAGGACTTTTTTGGACACTTTCAGAGAGATTTATGTCACAGATTGTTTCTGTAATAGTTACTGTAATTTTAACTAGACTATTAGCGCCAGAAGATTATGGTGTGGTATCAGTTGTCACTGTTATAATTACAATCTTAAATGTGTTCATGACGAGTGGTTTTAGTGCATCATTGATTCAGCAAGAAGATGTTGAACAGATTGATTATTCAACTGTTTTATATTTTAGTATCTTATTGGGGTTCTTGCTTTACATTGGAGTAGTTGCCATTTCCCCTATGTTAGCAACGTTTTATAGTTTACCTCAGCTTGAACTAGTTTTGAAAATACTAGCCTTAAAAATCCCTCTGTCAGCTCTAAATTCGGTACAACAAGCTTATGTTTCTAGAAATATGTTATTTAAAAAATTTTTTATCTCTACAGTAACTGCAACAATTGTATCAGGGGGTATAGGAGTGATAATGGCATACACTAATTTCGGTGTATGGGCTTTAGTTGCTCAAGATTTATCAAATGTTATAACTATAAGTGTAGTATTATGGTTTTCTGTAGGATGGAGACCAACATTCCAGTTCTCTTTTACCAGATTAAAAATCCTTTTTGATTTTGGAGTAAAGATATTTGTTCAAACCTTATTTAATACTATATATGCAAATATCCGTAGTTTATTAATTGGAGGATTTTATTCTCCGACTGACTTGGCTTATTATACTAAGGGGAATCAATACCCTAATTTAATAGTTACGAATGTTGATACGGCTGTTAGTAAAACAATGTTTCCAGTTATGTCAAGAGAACAAGAAGATTTGACAAGAATAAAGTTATTAGCTAGAAGGACTGCTCAAGTAAGCTCATATATAATGAGTCCAATATTAGTGGGATTTTTCGTGTGTGCTGAACAGATTGTTTCGGTTGTTATGACAAATAAGTGGCTTCCAGCTGTTCCTTATATCAGAATAATTTGTATCTGTTTGTTAATTAGAGCTTCTCAAACTGCTATTTTACAAGCAATAAAATCTATTGGTAGGTCAGATGTTGTTTTGAAAATGGATATCCCTGTTCGAATATTGGCTCTATTTATCCTCATGATTACAATTAGATTTGGTGTTATCTATATTGCGGTATCAGAGATTATCATAGAATTTTTAGCCTTACTAATTTACTCATATTATTCATCCCGATTGTTGAACTATGGATATTTGGAAATTTTTGGTGATTTTTTAAAAAATGTTGCTTTATCTGTAATCATGGGAGGAATGGTATATTTTCTTGGGAGTATTAGTAGTTTTAGTTCATTAGCCACTCTTATAATTCAGATTTTTCTGGGGGGAATTATTTATATTTTATTGTCAATTTTCTTAAAAAATGAAAGTTGGGCTTTGTTTATCTCTGTAATTCGCAAAAATTAAAAGGATAGTTTTTGTTAGTTCGTTGGAAGATAGTCAATTATTACAATCTTTTCATCTAACTTAGCTTTTACTCTCCCACCTAACTCTAGCACACGAATGAAACTTTCGCATTTTAGGAAAGTGTCTCATTTGCGTGCTTTTTTTAATGCTCAAAAAGAGACAAAAATATATAGACAAATGGTTTGAAAACAGGTATAACTATATTTATCTTAAAATGAAAGCATGTGGGAGGGATTGTATGGACCAAGAACATTTTTTGTGGATAACGATTAGTTCATATTATTATTTCTATTTGGTTTATTGTTTGGTTGTAGACAAGAGATTGTTTAGTGAGATTCGAGAGACAGGTTTTCGACCGATTGATGAGCATGTTTCGATGTCAGAAACAAACACTTTTGGACGGGGAGTAATGAATGGTTTGTTCTACTTTACGTTGCCAGTTTATTTGTTTTTGAATCGCATGCATTATTATCAAGCGAGAGATGAGAAAGGCAAGCGTCTGCACAAGCATGATTTTCTTTATCGCTATAGTGTCTATGTTACTTTTCCTTTATTGATGACGAGGATTATGGTTTATTTTGCTCAGGATGATACGAATGAGGTTATCAATACAGTATCTAATTTATACTATACGTTGGTCTATCGGATTCCGTATTTTCAGTTATTGTTTGCTGTGTTGGCGGTGTATGTATATATCTTGGTGACGCATTATGTTGATAAGAAAGTTTGTGGTTTTTACTTTGTCAGTTATTTAATGGTGATTGTGTTGTCGTTGACTTTTATCATTCGGACATTGATAGGATTTTATTTTCTGGAAAGTGTTCCAGACGGGTTGAAGATTTTTTCTTTTTATTATGGGACGGTCTTAGCGTTAGAGAAGTTTTTGGCTTGGTTGATCCTTTATATGGAAAGTCATACTTATGGAAATCGTTTGAAACGGTATTGCTTGTATCAGAGAGAGGTTGCTTCATTCTCGGATGATGTGGCTTTTTCATTCTCTTAGAAAGTATATGGAACGTGTGTGGAAGTTGCTGAGAGTTCGTGTGATTTCAGTATTGACTTTAGTGGTAACTTCTGTGAGTTTGTCTCGTATGTTGGCATTTTTGTTCAAACGTAGTTTTCGGCATGAGATACGGCATGCGTTTTCAGTCTTTATCTTATATCCAACTTTGTTTTTCTTCTTGCCGATTGTCTTTTTCTATATTTTTCCGACGGATTCAACGGATTCTCCGATAGGGAGTTATCTTCTCGTCCGGAAAACAGAACATGAAACAATTTATTATTCAACGTCATCTTTGAAGATATTTGAAGGAAGGAAAATGTTGTATCGGAAACGATTGTTGTATTTGGTAGATAGTTGGGTGGTTAAGCAAGGAGTTCATTATTTATGTTATCGGTTGGTGGAGACAGGGGATTTTTATTACTTTATCTGGCAACCTCATACGAACTTATTACGATTAAATGGTGAGTCACCGCAAGACTTTATTCGAGACAGAACCAAGGCTTACATTCGGAACTTATCCAAAAATTCAGTTACGAGTTTTTGGGGGGAGCGGTTTTGAGAATCAGGAGCAGACCAAAGGAGAGCAAGAACCATTTTTATGGAAGAAACGAACGCGAAAGAAACTATATAAGAGCTTGAGGTGATTGGAAAATCATTTGTCAAATAAAAATTCCTAAACTAAATAGGAATAGTTTAGAAGTTTCACTAGTGAAAAAATCATTTGTGACTGATAGATAAAGTTAATTCAAATCTTACTGCAAGTATACTTTTTCATCTTTTAATATCAAAATAGCGGGCATGGACAGTTGTTTCCAAAAATCATAATGGATTTGTCCATCAAAATAGCTGAGCAGGATACAAATCAGATTGCCGTGAGAACTGATGATGATGTGTTCATCTTGGTGATTTTCTTCTAATTCTTGTAGAAATGATAGAGCTCGATTTTGAGCTATGAGATTTGATTCGCCGCTCGGAAGAGAACTGTCAGGATTTTGCCAAAGTTGCTTGAGTGTAGTTTCAAATGTTTGGTCGGAAACCGGCTGACTGCTTAGCTTTCTTTCTATCAATCGCTTATCCAGTTGAATCGGAAGTCCAAAAGTTAGTGCCAAAGGCTCAATCGTTTCAATTGCTCGTTGGTAAGGACTAGAATAAATAGCAGAGATTGGCTTATTCTCTAATATTTTTAATTGTGAGAGGGAAGCGAGTCCCTTTTGTGACAAAGGGCGTGTCCATTCGTTAGGTGTATAGGTTGAGTGTGCGTGACGGACAAAATAATAGGTGTTGTTCATGTAATCTAGTATATCACAACATGTGAAAATTCTATAAATAAGCAAGAAATAATGCTTATTTAAGAAAAACTTTAACTTTGTCTTACGGATAGTTAATAAGAGCTTGGTAAACTTTAATCAACCATTAAAAATAAATCAAAGGAGTAAATAATATGGTTGACAAAAATCATCGTCCAGACAATCAAAGATATACAAGATGGTCAATCCGTCGGTTAAGTGTAGGTGTTGCTTCCGTAGTTGTGGCAAGTGGATTCTTTATTCTTATTAGTAATCCGGTAAATGCCCAAGTTGGTACGCAAAACAAGGTGGTCACGACAACCCCGTCAAATAGTCCAACAGAATCTGGGAAATCCATACTTGATTCGAAAGTAGGGCAAACAGAAAGCTCGTCAGCTGAAAAGAAAGAAACACCAAGTACAACAAAAACCTCACAAGACTTGTCTGGCAAAACAACTCAAACACCAGATAAAAAGGTGCAAGAAAAACAAGAAGTTACAAAAGAAAGCAAGGTTGGCAAAACGATTGCAGAGGCTGCTAAGGAAATTCAAAAAGCAACAGAAACGGTTGTAAAAGAAGCAACTCCAAAAGGGCAAGAAGATCCATCTCTCGCTCAAGCCAAACAATCCGTTTCTGACAATATCAAGGGCAGTACAGATGTACCAGCTTCCTTCTTACAAAACGCTAACCACCCTGGTCCCTTTACAGCAGGCGTGAATGAAGTCATTCCGTACGAACTCTTCGGTGGTGATGGTATGTTAACCCGTCTCTTGTTGAAATCTTCAAATGGCGCCCCATGGTCAGATAATGGCACGGCAAAACACGCTGGCTTACTACCTTTTGCCAACATTCCAAAAGGTAAATATTTCTATCAAGTGTCACTCAATGGTAAGGCAGCCGGCAAACAAGGCAAAGCGCTCTTGGATCAATTGAAAGCCAACGGTACGCACAGCTATACCGCAACCGTCACAGTTTACGGTGCAACTAAGGATGGTAAAGCAGACCTGAACAATGTTGTCGCAACACGTCAAGTAAATCTGAATTTGAATGGTCAAAAAGCGCAAGAAGATCCATCTCTTGCTCAAGCTAAGCAATCTATAGCGGATAATATCAAGGGCAGTACAGATGTTCCGGCTTCTTTCCTAGCCAACGCGAACCACCCTGGTCCCTTTACGGCAGGCGTGAACGAAGTCATTCCGTACGAACTCTTCGGTGGTGACGGTATGTTAACACGTCTCCTGTTGAAATCTTCCGACGGGGCACCCTGGTCAGATAATGGCACGGCAAACCATGCCGGCTTACTACCCTTTGCCAATATTCCAAAAGGCAAATATTTCTATCAAGTGTCACTCAATGGTAAGGCAGCCGGCAAACAAGGTAAAGCTCTCTTGAATCAACTGAAAGCGAATGGCACACACAGCTATACCGCAACGGTAACGGTTTATGGTGCAACCAAAGATGGTAAAGCAGACTTGAACAATGTCATCGCAACACGTCAAGTGAACTTGAATCTGAACGGCACTACGACTGCTGACCAAGTGAAAAAATCCGTAGCAGATAACATCAAAGATAAAATTGATGTTCCTGCAAGTTATTTAACAAATGCAGTCTATCCAGGACCATTTACAGCTGGTGTCAACCAAGTCATTCCGTACGAGCTCTTCGGTGGTGACGGTATGTTAACCCGTCTCTTGTTGAAATCCTCAAATGGCGCACCGTGGTCAGATAATGGTAAAGCAAACCATGCAGGTCTCCTACCACTTGCAGGTCTAGGCAAAGGCCAATATTTCTATCAAGTTTCATTAGATGGCAATGTGGCGGGTAAGCAAGATAAAGCTTTGTTAGAACAATTGAAAGCTAATGGAACGCATTCTTATAAAGCAACAGTCACAGTTTATGGTGCAACTAAAGACGGTAAAGCAGACTTGAACAATGTCATTGCGACGAAATCTGTGACGATTAACCTAAAAGGTGAAAAGAAAGCGGACTCTAATGGGCAATCCCAACAAGGTCAAAATGGTCAGGCACAAAACCAAGGTAAAAAAGCAGATCATGACGGAAGCAAACATTCAAATAAAGGCGGCACACCTTCTGCAACAACTTCAAAAGGTGGACAAGCTAGGGCAAGTAAAAAATCGCTTCCTAATACAGGTCAAAAATCCTCTCTTGGTTTAACAGTTTTAGGACTTCTTGGCCTAAGTGCAGCAGCTATTTTAGCACTTGTTGGCATGAAACGCAGAGAAAAGAAGTAATTCTCGCATTTGTGAGCAATAACGCTTGAATCAAGTATAGAAATAGTGTTATACTTTTTCGTGGTATAACACTATTTTTCACAATAGAGGTAAGAAAATGACGAAGAGAATTTTGTTAGTAGATGATGAAGTAGAGATTACCGAGATTAACAAGCGTTATTTAACACAGGCAGGTTATGAAGTCAATGTGGCGCATGATGGACAAGAAGCTTTAGAGTTGTTTCAGAAATATTCAATTGATTTGATAATTACAGATATTATGATGCCTAATATGGATGGCTATGATCTGATTGGGGAAGTACAATATCTTGCTCCAGACCAACCTTTCCTTTTTATCACTGCTAAAACATCTGAACCGGATAAAATTTATTCCCTCAGTATGGGTGCGGATGATTTTATTACCAAGCCTTTTAGTCCGCGGGAATTGGTTTTACGGGTCAATAATATCCTACGTCGCATTCACCGTAGTGCGGGAGCAGATGAAAAACTCCAACTAGGAGATTTAGAGATAAATTATGAAACACGCAAAGTGACAGTTCACGGACAACCATTGATAATGACCCTTAAATCTTTTGAGTTGCTATGGATTTTGGCCAGCAATCCTCAGCGGGTCTTTTCTAAGACAGAATTGTATGAGAAAGTCTGGCAAGAAGATTTTGTAGATGATACAAATACGTTGAATGTTCACATTCATGCCTTGCGGCAAGATTTAGCAAAATACAGTACAGAAAAAACACCCACGATTAAGACCGTCTGGGGCTTAGGGTATAAGATAGAGGTTTAAAATGAAATTAAAACACTTTATTATTGTGGGATACCTCATTTCCACAACGATCACGGTTGTTGCAATCATCTGGTCTGTCAACACCATGCTGATTTCAAAAAGTGATATTTATTTTATTATTGGTATTAGCATTCTGGCTAGTATTACAGGGGCATTGGTTAGCCTTTTGCTGTTGAGTCGTGTCTTTCTCTCTTTGGATAAATTAAAACAGCTCATCAAAGGTATTTCAGATAAGAAGTTTGAAACGGTCAATACAATTAAAAATCCAACAGAATTTAAAGAATTAGCAGATGCTTTTAATGAAATGTCTACTGATTTGCAAAACACATTTGCCTCTTTAGAAGAAAGTGAAAAAGAAAAAGGCTTGATGATTGCTCAGCTCTCACACGATATTAAAACGCCTTTAACATCCATTCAGGCAACTGTCGAAGGAATGTTGGATGGTGTGATTGCGGCAGATGAGCAGCAGTATTATCTCAAAACCATCAGTCGGCAGACCGATCGGTTGAATAAGCTGGTCGAGGAGCTAAGTTTTATCACTTTGAATACGATGAATCAGCCAGATGTACCGCTTGAAAAAGAAGAGATTTTCCTTGATAAGCTCTTGATTGATATTATGTCGGAGTTCCAATTGGTGATTGCTAAAGAAGACCGAGATATTCAGATTTCGGTGCAGCCAGAATCAGCCAAAATCGTGAGTCATTATGATAAGCTGTCACGGATTATTCTCAATCTGGTCAGCAATGCTTTTAAGTATTCAGAAGCAGGCACTAAGCTTACTATTGATGCGGCGGTTGACAATAAGCGCTTGACTTTAACGGTGGCAGATGAAGGTCAGGGCATTAAGTCAGAGGATTTGGAGAAAATATTTAAACGACTTTATCGGGTAGAATCTTCTCGCAATATGAAAACTGGCGGGCACGGTCTAGGGCTCTATATTGCACGTGAATTGGCACGCCAATTGGGTGGTGATATTTTCGTGCAAAGTGAGTATGGACAAGGTAGCAGTTTTTCGCTTGTATTAGATTTATAAAATGAAAGTGAGATAGACTAGAAAAATGAACATTTCGGGTTATCTCATTCTTTATTTTTATTAGTTAGTTTGCAGTCTTTGAAAAATCCGATATTTCCTACTGTATGGCGCATGCTCCGAAGGCCGTCCAAGAAGCAGCTACGTATGTAGTGGATTACTTTGCAGATGCAGTGAAACATTTGGAGAAGTTGTTGTATCAAAATAGTATAAAGGCTTAAGAAAATTTTCTTAGGCTTTTTGTGTGCTGCCATTATCCTTAATCAAAAAATTTTTTTGGTTTCATGTTATAATAAACCTATGGAAAACAAGAATAAATTACTGTTGATTGACGGTTCGTCCGTCGCTTTTCGTGCTTTTTTTGCACTGTATAATCAAATTGACCGATTCAAGAGTCCGTCTGGGCTTCACACCAATGCCATTTACGGCTTCCATCTTATGCTGAATCACTTGATAGAACGTGTACAGCCAACTCATATCTTGGTGGCTTTTGATGCGGGAAAGACTACCTTTCGGACAGAGATGTATGCTGATTACAAGGGTGGTCGGGCTAAAACGCCAGAGGAATTTCGTGAGCAGCTGCCTTTTATTCGCGAAATGCTAGATAAGCTGGGTATTTGCTATTATGATTTGGATCAGTATGAGGCAGATGACATTATCGGTACTTTGGATAAAATGGCTGAAAACACGGCTGTTTCCTACGATGTGACAATCGTGAGTGGAGACAAGGATTTGATCCAGCTGGCCGATGATAATACTATTGTGGAAATTTCTAAAAAAGGTGTGGCTGAGTTCGAGAAATTCACACCAGCCTACCTCATGGAAAAAATGGGAATTACACCCACACAATTTATTGACCTTAAGGCTCTTATGGGCGATTCCTCAGACAATATCCCTGGAGTGACTAAAATCGGTGAGAAAACGGGACTCAAGCTTCTTTTGGAATATGGCTCTCTGGAAGGTATTTATAACAACATTGACCAAATGAAGCAGTCTAAGATGAAGGAAAATCTTATCAATGACAAGGACATTGCTTTCTTATCTAGAACACTTGCAACCATTGATACCCAAGCCCCAATCGAAATTGGTTTGGAAGATATTCTCTATCAAGGTCCGAATATCAAACAATTAAGCAGATTTTACGATGAAATGGGCTTTAAGCAATTTAAGCAAGCGCTAGAAACAGAAGCAGAGCCAGAAGAGGAGACTGACATTGCTTTTGAGGAAGTGACGGAAGTCCGTCCAGAAATGCTCAGTAAAGATGATTTTTTCTATTTTGAAATGTTGGGTGACAATTACCACATTGACGAGATGGTGGGCTTTGCTTGGGGGAATGCACGGCAGATTTATGCCAGTCAGGACATCAGTCTCTTGCAACAACCAGCTTTCAAAGAATTTTTGGAAAACACAGCCCTCAAGGTTTATGATTTTAAACGCTCCAAGGTCTTGCTCAGTCGCTTAGGCATTGAGCTTTCGCGACCTGCATTTGATAGCCGTTTAGCTAAGTACCTTCTTTCAACCGTTGATAACAATGAAATCGCAACAATTGCTAGTCTTTATGGCAAGACCAAACTCGCCGAAGATGAGGCGGTTTATGGGAAAGGCGCTAAGCGGGCACTGCCTGAAAAAGCTATTTTACTGAGTCATTTAGCCAGAAAAGTCACAGTTCTCATTGAAACGGAAAAGCCTATGACAGACTTGCTATGTCGGCATGACCAACTCAATCTACTGTACGAAATGGAGCAACCTTTAGCCTTTGTGCTGGCTAAAATGGAGATTGCTGGTATCAAAGTAGAACGCGAAACATTGCAAACTATGCAGGCTGAAAATGAGAGAATTCTGACTCGGCTAACTCAGGAAATCTATGAGCTTGCTGGTGAGGAGTTTAACATTAATTCGCCTAAACAGTTGGGGGGTATTCTCTTTGAAAAACTAGGTTTGCCAACGTCTTTTACTAAGAAAACCAAAACGGGCTACTCTACGGCAGTAGATGTATTGGAACGTTTGGCACCAATCGCACCAATTGTGGAGAAGATTTTGGACTATCGGCAAATTGCTAAGATTCAGTCGACTTATGTCATGGGATTGCAGGACTGGATTCTAGCGGACGGAAAGATTCATACTCGCTATCTTCAAGATTTGACTCAGACAGGACGCCTATCAAGTGTTGACCCTAATCTGCAAAATATCCCAATCCGCCTAGAGCAAGGGCGCTTGATTCGGAAGGCTTTTGTGCCAGAGTGGGAGAACAGTGTCTTACTTAGCTCCGATTATTCGCAAATTGAGTTGCGGGTTTTGGCGCATATTTCAGGTGATGAGCATTTGATTGAGGCTTTCAGACACGGGGCAGATATTCACACTTCAACAGCCATGCGGGTTTTTGGTATTGAAAAGCCAGAAGATGTGACACCAAATGACCGCCGCAATGCCAAAGCTGTTAACTTTGGTGTTGTTTACGGAATTTCTGACTTTGGACTTGCCAACAATCTGGGTATTAGTCGTAAGGAAGCGAAGTCCTATATTGATACTTATTTTGAGCGCTATCCGGGTATCAAGGCCTATATGGAAAATGTAGTGCGAGAAGCAAGAGACAAGGGCTATGTAGAAACTCTCTTTCACCGTCGTCGGGAGATCCCGGATATCAATTCTCGTAACTTCAATGTCCGAGGATTTGCGGAACGGACAGCTATCAATTCACCGATTCAAGGCTCAGCCGCAGACATTCTTAAAATTGCAATGATTCGACTGGACCAAGCTCTGATAGATGGGAATTTTAAAACCAGAATGTTGCTGCAAGTTCATGATGAAATTGTGCTGGAAGTACCTGAAAACGAACTGACCGCTATTAAAACGCTGGTCAAAGACATCATGGAATCTGCCATTGAACTTGTTGTACCCTTGAAAGCGGACGAAAGTGCTGGCAAGACCTGGTATGAAGCCAAATAAAAGCAAGGTGCTAAGTTCATAAGGACAGCGAGAAGTTCTTGCGTCGTTTGGCTTCTTAGTGTTTATAGCTGTGTTTCGGATTCAAAAGGATCAGCATGACTCACAATACATAAAAATTACGGAGAAAATTTTATGACCTATCATTTCAAAAATCCCAGCGACGGGGTTATCAAACAGTATTTAAAAAACAGTAAGACGATTGCAGTGGTTGGTTTGTCAGATCGTAAAGAGGCAACCAGCCACCGTGTATCCAAGGAGATGCAAGAACGGGGCTATCGGATTGTTCCGGTCAATCCGCGAGCAGCCGGCGGGAAAATTCTAGGCGAAACCGTCTATGCCAGTCTCAAGGACATTCCTTTCTCGGTGGATATTGTTGATGTCTACCGTCGCAGCGAATTCCTGCCAGATGTGGCGCGTGATTTTCTGCAAGCGAATGCTAAGATTTTCTGGGCACAATTAGACTTGGAAAATGAAGAAGCCGAGCAAATCCTTCGTGCAGCTGGACACGATGATATTGTCATGAACCGCTGTATCAAGCGGGAGCATACCCGTCTGATTTTAGGAGAGTAAATGACAACGTTGGTGATTATCAGAGGCAATTCTGGTTCAGGAAAAACAAGTCTGGCAAAAAAATTGCAAGAGTATTATGGACGAAGGACGCTTGTCATCTCTCAAGATGTCTTTCGGCGTGACATGCTGAAAGAAAAAGTCGAGCCGGACAATCTGTCAATTTCTTTGACAGAAACGATCGCCCGCTATGGCTATGAGCGAGATTTGTTGGTTATCATTGAAGGTTTTTATGAAACAGATATTTATGGGCAAATGCTAGAAAAATTGCATACTCTCTTTTATCCAAAAGTTCTATCTTACTATTATGATTTAACATTTGAAGAGACAGTTCGCCGTCACCAAACGAGAAACAAGAAAGCAGACTTTAGTCCAGCTGATATGAAACGTTGGTGGAAAGAATGTGATTTCTTGGGTTGGGAGGAAGCGATATTTACAGATCAGGTTTCGCTGGAAGATGCTTTTCAAAAAATTTCTAAAAATATCAATTTGTTCTAAAAATTAAGGTTGATTTAAGCTAACTTGGTTATACTATGTTTATCAAATGAAGACCTCCTAACTTTATTTGATAGAAATCCTAAACTTTTTCATAATAATCTCCCTAATAAAAGTCACCCATTGGTGGCTTTTTTCATGTAAAGTTTGCAATATGACACTTGAGCTGAATCACTTTACGAAAAATGGATACAACTCAAAAGACCTGAACAGTTCGTTCAAGTCTTTTGTTGGATTGCCAATTGTTTCATGCAAGAAATTAATAAAAAATTGGAGTCTGATCTTGTTCCTTTAGCACAGCTTCATAGAAAAGAGTTTGAGCTGTATAAACGTAGGGATAGACATAAATAGATGCGATCCCCAAAGTAATAGCAGTTAGCAAGTACCAGCCAATAAAACTTAAATCAAGTACAAATCGCTTGCCTTTATATCCTTTCATCATCTGGCGGCTTGTACGAATAATTTTAAAGGCGCTCTCATAGCTCTGGTTTTCTAATGTGTCACAAAGAATAAATTCTACTTGCGAATAAGCGTAATATTGAGGAAGTGCAATAATAATACCGATTACCATCAAAATAAAACCGATGAGAATATAAAGTAACAATGTCCCAACAGTTGTCTGAAGTGCAGTATTTTGTGAGAGAGTTTGAGAATTGGGGAGGAGTTTTATGACACTAAAACTAGCCAGAATCATCATGCCGCTTCCAATCCAGACGAAAATATTCCACAGAAATAGTAATACACGTTTGAGCAAAAGTGTCATGAAAACAGGACCAATTACTTTACTATCAAAAGTTCGTATAGAATCTGCAAAGTGTACTTCTTGCCGTTTTCCACGAATGACTTCCAGTAAGGTCCAAAAGGCAGCAGTTAAAAAGAAAGATACTATAAAACTAATCGCTACTGGGAACAATGAGCGATTGATCCCGTGAACAACCGTATTTTGGATACCATATTGTAAGATATTATTGGACAAGGTGTCTGAAGAATAATTGTAAACAACGGAAACAATCGCAGTCACAATTGGTACTAAAAAGAGTGCATAGATTCCCTTGGCTTGGCGTTGGATACGACGAGCTTCTGCTCGCAATTCACTTAAGTTCATATTTGCCTCCTATATTGAAAAATATTATATCATATTCTTTTAAGAGAAAGAAAAGTTTTTATCTACTTTATCTTTCTTCCTTTTTTTGATAAAATCATACAGGATGTTGTGAGTCAAATGAACTCACACACTGTAAAATGAAGGTCTGGGACTGTTTTTCCCAGTATCGGAGGTAAAAATGTCAGATTCACCGATTCAATATCGTTTGATTAAAAAAGAGAAGCACACAGGTGCTCGTTTGGGAGAAATTATCACGCCGCATGGCATTTTTCCAACTCCCATGTTTATGCCCGTAGGAACTCAGGCAACTGTAAAAACGCAGTCTCCAGAGGAACTCAAAGAAATGGGTTCAGGGATTATTTTATCTAATACCTACCATCTCTGGTTGCGGCCGGGTGATGAGCTGATTGCGCATGCTGGTGGGCTTCATAAATTTATGAACTGGGATCAGGCTATTCTGACAGACAGCGGTGGTTTTCAGGTGTATTCTCTGGCAGACAGCCGCAACATCACCGAAGAAGGGGTGACTTTCAAGAATCATCTGAACGGCGCAAAAATGTTTCTCTCCCCAGAAAAGGCCATTTCTATTCAAAACAATCTAGGCAGTGACATCATGATGTCTTTTGATGAATGCCCGCAGTTCTATCAACCGTACGATTATGTGAAAAAGTCCATTGAGCGGACTAGCCGCTGGGCAGAGCGTGGACTCAAAGCACATCGCCGTCCGCATGACCAGGGTCTCTTTGGGATTGTGCAGGGTGCTGGTTTTGAAGATTTGCGTCGCCAGTCAGCTCAGGATTTGGTCAGCATGGATTTTCCAGGCTATTCCATTGGTGGACTAGCTGTGGGTGAATCTCATGAAGAGATGAATGCCGTATTGGACTTCACAACTCCGATGCTGCCTGAAAACAAGCCTCGCTACCTCATGGGAGTTGGAGCGCCAGACAGCCTGATTGACGGGGTAATACGTGGTGTGGATATGTTTGACTGCGTGCTGCCGACACGAATTGCCAGAAATGGCACTTGTATGACCAGTGAAGGGCGTTTGGTCGTGAAAAATGCTCAATTTGCAGAGGATTTCACACCGCTAGATCATAACTGTGATTGCTACACCTGCAAAAACTATACGCGCGCGTATCTTCGGCATTTGCTTAAGGCTGATGAAACCTTTGGACTCCGTCTGACCAGCTATCACAATCTCTATTTCCTCATCAATCTGATGAAAAATGTCCGCCAAGCCATTCTAGATGACAATTTGCTTGAATTTCGTGAAGATTTCATCGAGCGCTATGGTTACAATCATTCAAAGAGGAATTTCTAGATGAATCACGGTGAGAAGTCGTTAGTAGAAGTAGTCAAGAATTATTTGCTGGATGGGAAAAAACATACGCTTGCGATTTACGGACACGGTGCTTCTGGAAAATCTACTTTTGCCAAACGTTTAGTAGAAAGTCTGGGGCGAGAGCGAGTTAATCTGCTTGTAGCTGATCCTTATATAATAGACGGGGAATATCGTGACTTGCTGGCGGTTAAAGACTTTCCTGAGCAAAAAGTGACAGCCTGTCTTCCAGTGGCTCATGAATTGAAGAGCTTGGAACGTGATATAAGAGCCTTGCAATCTGGCTGTGATATAGTGACGATTGATCAGCCTTGGGAACCAAGTCAACGACTTTCAGTGGAAAAATCAATTCTAATTGTGGAAGGCATGTCAGTTGCTTTTCTGCCGAAAGAGTTGTTTGATTTGTCCATTTGTTTTTACACCGATGCAGCGACGGAATTAGAGCGCCGCTTGTCCCGTGATGTAGCCGTACGTAATCGGCAGCCTGAGTGGATTGAGAGAACGCACCAAGCACGTCGTGAGCAATATGAGCGTTATTATAGACCTTATCACGACCTTGCAGATATATTGATTTGTCAATCGGGAAATACTTTTAAAGTTAAAAAATCTCTATTTTAAAAGATAAAGTTACGTTAAGCTAGTTTTAAGGTTGAAAAGTTATTCTATATTTATCCTAAAACTTTTCTTTTTCATAATCTCCCAAATGCCACTACATTATGTTAGTGGTGTTTTTGTTTAGAAAATGCTCTTTGCGATTGATTGGTTTAGTGTTACAATTAGAACAAATAATCAAGGAGATAAAAATGAAATTAAATTCACTCGATTTTAAAATCGTTGTCTCAGTTATGTTTTGTATTGTGAGTGCCTGGCTCATTCCTTTTTTAGGTATTTTATCAGCTTCTTTTTCGACTTTGCTGTGTGTACAGGAAGAGGGTCTGACCAGCAAAAAGAGTGGATATTATCGGATTTTAGCAACTTTGATAGGTGGTCTAGCGGCTGTTCTTTTGATTTGCTGTTATCATTTCATCCCAAGTAAGATAACATTGTTCTGTCTGTTAATGTTAGCTATTCTTGGAACTCTATATGTTAGCAAATCGGTTGCCTTACCTCCTTTCTTAGCGAGAATTGCAGTTTTAACATTACTGATTGTTGCGATTATGGGAAAAGGAGACTTGCTCTACGTAGCAAATAGACTGTTATCCACTATCTACGGAGCGATTGTTGCTTGGGGTGTTTCAATAGTACCAATAAAGCAAGACAAAAAATAATATTCAATACTCATTATTTAGAAAATATGAACAAGAGAAATTAGTAAGTCTTCTCTTGTTTTTTATCCTTCGCCGAGCTAAATTCGTTTTTTGCCTTGTAAAGTCTCTTTTTGTCAAAGAAATCTCAAAAAAATTATCAAATCCCTTGCAATCAGTGAATCTTTGTGTTATTCTATTATGGTGCTGTGAAAAAACAGTCTGTAGCTTTGATGCAAGAGGTTGCGACACGCTCGGTTGCATTGCCACGCAATGGCGTCTCGGTTTTCTTGTGGAGCTAGCCTATTATCTTAAATAGACGAAAAGGAGAACAAGATGGCAAACAAAAAAATCCGTATCCGTTTGAAAGCGTACGAACACCGTACGCTTGATACAGCGGCTGCAAAAATCGTAGAAACTGCTACTCGTACAGGTGCAGAAGTTGCAGGACCAATCCCGCTTCCAACTGAGCGTAGCCTCTACACAATCATTCGTGCGACTCATAAATACAAAGATTCTCGCGAACAATTTGAAATGCGTACACACAAACGCTTGATTGACATCATCAACCCAACTCAAAAAACAGTTGATGCTTTGATGAAGTTGGATCTTCCAAGTGGTGTGAACGTGGAAATCAAACTTTAATCAGATGCAAGATAAAAGTATTCGGATTTAACTGAATACGGGCTAAGAGCTCTGCAAAAAAGATAAACTTCCTAGTGTTTGTCGAACACTGCGTCAGTTTCCTATTTTTGCCAGACTCTCTTAACGCCCTTAATATCTTAATCTTGAGCATAAAAAACGCTCGTTAAAAACTTTTTGAAAAAATATAGAAAAGGAAACATTTTCTCATGACAAAAGGAATCTTAGGGAAAAAAGTGGGAATGACTCAAATCTTCACTGAAGCTGGCGAATTGATCCCTGTAACTGTTGTTGAAGCAACACCAAACGTGGTTCTTCAAGTAAAAACAGTTGAAACAGATGGTTATAACGCTGTTCAAGTCGGTTTTGACGATCTTCGTGATGTATTGAGCAACAAACCTGCTAAAGGACATGTAGCGAAAGCTAACACGGCTCCTAAGCGCTTCATTCGTGAATTCAAAAACATTGAAGGCTTAGAGGTCGGTGCAGAAATCACAGTGGATACATTCGAAGCTGGCGATGTTGTTGATGTAACAGGAACTTCAAAAGGTAAAGGTTTCCAAGGTGTTATCAAACGCCACGGCCAATCACGTGGTCCAATGGCTCACGGTTCTCGTTATCACCGTCGTCCTGGTTCTATGGGACCAGTTGCGCCTAACCGTGTTTTCAAAAACAAACACTTGGCAGGACGCATGGGTGGCAACCGTGTAACGATTCAAAACCTTGAAATCGCACAAGTTGTTCCAGAGAAAAACGTTATCCTCATCAAAGGTAACGTGCCTGGTGCTAAGAAATCTCTTATCACTATCAAGTCAGCAGTTAAAGCTGGTAAATAATAAAGAAAGGGGAAATCAGTCACAATGGCAAACGTAAAATTATTTGACCAAACTGGTAAAGAAGCTGGTGAAGTAGTTCTTAACGATGCAGTATTTGGTATTGAGCCAAATGAATCAGTTGTATTTGATGTTGTTATCAGTCAACGTGCAAGCCTTCGTCAAGGAACTCACGCTGTTAAAAACCGCTCTGCAGTATCAGGTGGCGGACGCAAACCATGGCGTCAAAAAGGAACTGGACGTGCGCGTCAAGGTTCTATCCGCTCTCCACAATGGCGTGGTGGTGGTACCGTATTTGGTCCAACTCCTCGTTCATACGCCTACAAACTTCCACAAAAAGTTCGTAGATTGGCACTTAAATCAGTTTATTCTGAAAAAGTTGCTGAGGACAAATTCGTAGCTGTAGACAGCCTTTCATTTACAGCTCCAAAGACTGCTGAGTTTGCGAAAGTACTTGCTGCACTTAGCATTGATTCAAAAGTACTTGTAATTCTTGAAGAAGGAAACGAATTTGCTGCACTTTCAGCACGTAACCTTCCAAATGTGAAAGTTGCAACAGCAACAACTGCAAGTGTTCTTGATATCGTAAATAGCGACAAACTTCTTGTTACTAAAGAAGCTATCTCTACAATCGAGGAGGTTCTTGCATAATGAATTTGTATGACGTAATCAAAAAGCCTATCATCACAGAAAGCACAATGGCTCTTCTTGAAGAAGGCAAATACGTATTTGAAGTGGACACTCGCGCTCATAAACTTTTGATTAAACAAGCGGTTGAAGCTGCTTTTTACGGAGTGAAGGTTGCAAATGTGAACACGATCAATGTAAAACCAAAAGCAAAACGTGTAGGGCGTTATACTGGTTTTACAAACAAAACTAAAAAAGCTATCATCACTCTTACAGCTGATTCAAAAGCAATCGAGTTGTTCGGTGCTGAAGCAGAATAATCTAAGGAGGAAATATCGTGGGAATCAGAGTTTATAAACCAACTACAAATGGTCGCCGTAATATGACTTCTTTGGATTTCGCTGAAATCACAACGAGCACTCCAGAAAAAACTTTGCTTGTTTCTTTGAACAACAAAGCTGGTCGTAACAACAACGGTCGTATCACTGTTCGTCACCAAGGTGGTGGACACAAACGCCATTACCGTTTGATTGACTTCAAACGTAACAAAGACGGTGTTGAAGCAGTTGTTAAAACAATTGAATACGATCCAAATCGTTCAGCAAACATCGCTCTTGTACATTACACTGACGGTGTGAAAGCTTATATCATCGCTCCTAAAGGTCTTGAAGTTGGTCAACGCCTCGTTTCTGGACCAGAAGCGGATATTAAAGTCGGAAATGCTCTTCCACTTGCTAATATCCCGGTTGGTACATTGATTCATAATATTGAATTGAAACCAGGACATGGTGGTGAATTAGTACGTGCTGCTGGAGCTTCTGCTCAAGTGCTCGGTCAAGAAGGCAAATATGTTCTTGTTCGTTTGCAATCAGGCGAAGTTCGCATGATTCTTGGAACTTGCCGTGCAACTGTCGGTGTTGTTGGAAATGAACAACATGGATTGGTTAACCTTGGTAAGGCTGGACGTAGCCGTTGGAAAGGCATCCGCCCAACAGTCCGCGGTTCTGTAATGAACCCGAACGATCACCCACACGGTGGTGGTGAAGGTAAAGCACCAGTTGGTCGTAAAGCACCATCTACTCCATGGGGCAAACCTGCTCTTGGACTTAAAACTCGTAACAAGAAAGCGAAATCCGACAAACTTATCGTTCGTCGTCGCAACGAGAAATAATCTAAAACAATCTATCCGCCAGCTCGGTAGCGCTGATTGTCAGTGCAAGCCGTTGTGGTACATATTTTAAAGGAGAAAACATAAAAATGGGACGCAGTCTTAAAAAAGGACCTTTCGTCGATGAGCATTTGATGAAAAAAGTTGAAGCTCAAGCCAACGACGAAAAGAAAAAAGTCATCAAAACTTGGTCACGTCGTTCAACGATTTTCCCAAGTTTCATCGGATATACAATTGCAGTTTATGATGGACGTAAACATGTTCCTGTTTACATCCAAGAAGACATGGTAGGGCACAAGCTTGGTGAATTTGCACCAACTCGTACTTACAAAGGTCACGCTGCTGACGACAAGAAAACACGTAGATAAGAGAGGAGAAAAACATGGCAGAAATTACTTCAGCTAAAGCAATGGCTCGTACAGTGCGCGTTTCACCTCGTAAATCTCGTCTAGTTCTTGACAATATCCGCGGGAAAGACGTCGCTGACGCAATCGCAATCTTGAAATTCACACCAAACAAAGCTGCTGGCATTATCGAAAAAGTGTTGAACTCAGCAATCGCTAATGCAGAAAACAACTTTGGTTTGGAAAAAGCAAACTTGGTAGTATCTGAAGCTTACGCAAACGAAGGACCAACAATGAAACGTTTCCGTCCACGTGCAAAAGGTTCAGCTTCACCAATCAACAAACGCACTAGCCACATCACAGTGGTCGTTGCAGAAAAATAAGGAGGTAAAATCGTGGGTCAAAAAGTACATCCAATAGGTATGCGTGTCGGTATCATCCGTGACTGGGATGCCAAATGGTATGCTGAAAAAGAATACGCGGATTACCTTCATGAAGATCTTGCAATCCGTAAATTCGTTCAAAAAGAATTAGCTGACGCAGCTGTTTCAACTATTGAAATCGAACGCGCAGTAAATAAAGTAAACGTTTCTCTTCACACTGCTAAACCAGGTATGGTTATCGGTAAAGGTGGAGCAAACGTTGATGCACTTCGTGCAAAGCTTAACAAATTGACTAGTAAACAAGTCCACATCAACATCATTGAAATCAAATCACCAGATTTGGATGCTCATCTTGTTGGTGAAGGAATTGCTCGCCAATTAGAACAACGTGTTGCTTTCCGTCGTGCTCAAAAACAAGCAATCCAACGTACCATGCGTGCGGGAGCTAAAGGAATTAAAACTCAAGTATCTGGCCGCTTGAACGGTGCTGATATCGCTCGTAGTGAAGGGTATTCTGAAGGAACTGTTCCGCTTCATACGCTTCGTGCAGATATTGATTACGCTTGGGAAGAAGCAGATACTACTTACGGTAAACTTGGTGTTAAAGTCTGGATTTACCGCGGAGAAGTTCTTCCAGCTCGTAAAAACACTAAAGGAGGTAAATAACCAATGTTAGTACCTAAACGTGTTAAACACCGTCGCGAATTTCGTGGTAAAATGCGCGGTGAAGCTAAAGGTGGTAAAGAAGTAGCATTTGGAGAATATGGTCTTCAAGCGACTACTAGCCATTGGATCACAAACCGCCAAATCGAAGCTGCTCGTATCGCTATGACGCGTTACATGAAACGTGGTGGTAAAGTTTGGATTAAAATCTTCCCACACAAATCATACACTGCCAAAGCTATCGGGGTTCGTATGGGATCTGGGAAAGGTGCTCCAGAAGGTTGGGTTGCGCCAGTTAAACGTGGTAAAGTGATGTTTGAAATCGCTGGTGTGCCTGAGGAAGTTGCTCGTGAAGCGCTTCGTCTTGCAAGCCACAAATTACCAGTTAAAACAAAATTCGTGAAACGTGAAGCTGAATAAGGAGAAGGCATGAAACTTAATGAAGTAAAAGAATTTGTTAAAGAACTTCGTGGTCTTTCTCAAGAAGAACTCGCGAAGCGTGAAAGAGAATTGAAGAAAGAATTGTTTGATCTTCGTTTCCAAGCAGCAACAGGTCAATTAGAACAAACTGCACGCTTGAAAGAAGTGAAAAAGCAAATCGCTCGTATCAAAACTGTTCAATCAGAAATGAAATAATAGACTTGGGAAAGGAGAAATTCTAAAATGGAACGTAATCAACGTAAAACGCTTGTTGGACGCGTCGTTTCTGACAAGATGGATAAAACAATCACAGTTGTAGTTGAAACAAAACGTAACCACCCAGTCTATGGTAAGCGTATTAACTACTCTAAAAAATACAAAGCGCATGATGAAAATAACATCGCTAAAGAAGGCGATATTGTTCGTATCATGGAAACTCGTCCGCTTTCAGCTACAAAACGCTTCCGTCTTGTAGAAGTTGTAGAAGAAGCAGTTATCATCTAATCAAACCAGAAAGGAGAAAACTTAAATGATTCAAACAGAAACTCGTTTGAAAGTTGCTGACAACAGCGGTGCCCGCGAAATCTTGACAATCAAAGTTCTTGGTGGTTCAAAGCGTAAATTCGCTAGCATTGGTGATGTCATCGTTGCATCTGTAAAACAAGCTACTCCTGGTGGTGCGGTTAAAAAAGGTGACGTTGTAAAAGCGGTTATCGTTCGTACTAAATCAGGTGCTCGTCGCAAAGATGGTTCATACATCAAATTTGACGAAAATGCTGCAGTGATTATCCGTGATGATAAAACTCCTCGCGGAACACGTATCTTTGGTCCAGTTGCACGTGAATTGCGTGAAGGTGGATTCATGAAGATCGTTTCACTTGCTCCAGAAGTACTTTAATCAAAAACAAACTAAGTCCCCTATCTTCGACAGATAGGGTGCCCTTCAGGGCGTAAGAAATCAAAGGAGAAACCAATGTTTGTAAAAACTGGCGACAAAGTTCGCGTGATTGCTGGTAAAGACAAAGGTGTTGAAGCCAAAGTCGTTGCCGCACTTCCAAAAGTAAATAAAGTTGTTGTTGAAGGTGTAAATATCATCAAGAAACACCAAAAACCTAATAACGAAAACCCTCAAGGTGCTATCGTGGAAAAAGAAGCACCAATCCATGTGTCAAACGTTCAAGTACTTGACAAAAATGGTGTTGCAGGACGTGTTGGCTACAAGTTTGTAGACGGCAAAAAAGTTCGTTACAATAAAAAATCAGGCGAAGTGCTTGACTAATCACGAAGGAAAGGAGAAGTATAATGGCAAATCGTTTAAAAGAAAAATATCTTAAAGAAGTAGTTCCTGCTTTGACTGAAAAGTTCAACTACTCATCTGTTATGGCTGTGCCAAAAGTGGATAAAATCGTTTTGAACATGGGTGTTGGTGACGCTGTTTCAAATGCTAAAAATCTTGAAAAAGCTGCTGAAGAGCTTGCTCTTATCTCAGGTCAAAAACCACTTATCACTAAAGCTAAAAAATCTATCGCCGGCTTCCGTCTTCGTGAAGGTGTAGCGATCGGTGCTAAGGTAACTCTTCGTGGTGAACGCATGTATGAATTCTTGGATAAATTGGTTACTGTATCACTTCCACGTGTTCGTGACTTCCACGGTGTTCCAACAAAATCATTTGATGGACGCGGGAACTACACACTTGGTGTGAAAGAACAATTGATTTTCCCAGAAATCAACTTTGATGATGTTGACAAGACTCGCGGTCTTGACATTGTTATTGTAACAACTGCTAACACGGATGAAGAATCACGTGAATTGCTTACAGGCCTTGGAATGCCTTTTGCAAAATAATCTAGGAGGTAAATAAATTGGCTAAAAAATCAATGATTGCTAAGAACAAACGCCCTGCGAAGTTCTCTACGCAAGCTTACACTCGTTGCGAACGTTGTGGTCGTCCACATTCAGTTTACCGCAAGTTTAAACTTTGCCGTGTTTGCTTCCGTGAATTGGCATACAAAGGACAAATTCCGGGCGTTACCAAAGCTTCTTGGTAATTATAGTTTCCTTTTCGTCATGAGTCGTTGTTATTCGCTCTTACTTAACTCAAGTTATGCCTACGAGCGAATGCCTAGACTTATCTAGGAAATGAAATCTATAAACAAAACTTATGAGCCTAGCTCAATCATTAACTAGCAAGTGAATTATCAAACTACTAGTAAGAGGAGAAAAATAAAATGGTTATGACTGACCCAATTGCAGACTTTTTGACACGTATTCGTAATGCGAATCAAGCAAAACATGAAGTGCTAGAAGTACCTGCATCAAATATCAAAAAAGGGATTGCTGAAATCCTTAAACGCGAAGGTTTTGTGAAGAACGTTGAGTACATTGAAGATGATAAACAAGGTGTTATTCGTGTATTCCTTAAATACGGTCAAAACGGTGAAAAAGTTATCACTGGTTTGAAACGTGTTTCAACACCAGGACTTCGTGTTTACAAAAAATGTGAAGATCTTCCAAAAGTCTTGAATGGACTTGGAATTGCGATTATCTCAACATCTGAAGGCTTGTTGACTGACAAAGAAGCACGCCAAAAGAATGTTGGTGGGGAAGTAATCGCCTACGTTTGGTAATTGCATGATACAAAGAGCATGACGGACAAAGTGAAAATAGGGAATCTAGCGATGAATGCCCGCATTCAAGATAAATTTATCTTTTTCACACAGGTCGTAGCTCGTGTTCAGATTGGCAAAACTGATTTGAATGATATATTTGAATAAAACGTTAGAACTATCATACAAACTGCTATGATAGTTCCCCCGTGAAAACTGGCCGTCCTCGGACGACCTGACAATTTAACAGGAGAAAAAATAACATGTCACGTATTGGTAATAAAGTTATTGCATTGCCTGCGGGTGTCGAATTGACAAACAAAGACAATGTAGTAACTGTAAAAGGACCTAAAGGAGAACTCACTCGTACGTTCTCTAAAGATATTGATATTCGTGTGGAAGGAACTGAAGTAACTCTTCACCGTCCAAACGATACAAAAGAAATGAAAACAATCCACGGAACAACTCGTGCTCTTTTGAACAACATGGTTCATGGTGTATCAGAAGGATTCAAGAAAGAACTTGAAATGCGTGGGGTTGGATACCGTGCTCAACTTCAAGGTAAAAAATTGGTACTTTCAGTTGGTAAATCTCATCCAGATGAAGTGGAAGCTCCTGAAGGTATTACTTTTGAACTTCCAAATCCAACGACTATTGTTGTGAACGGAATCTCAAAAGAAGTAGTTGGACAAACTGCTGCTTATATCCGTAGCTTGCGTGCTCCTGAACCATATAAAGGGAAAGGTATCCGCTACGTTGGTGAATTTGTTCGCCGTAAAGAAGGTAAAACAGGTAAATAATGTTAAACGGTTGTTCTTCAACCGAAATAATTATTTCCAACTTTGTGCTTAGGCACACAATAAAATTAAGAGGTGAAAATTGTGATTTCGAAACCAGATAAAAACAAAGTCCGCCAAAAACGCCATCGTCGCGTTCGCGGAAAACTCTCTGGAACTGCTGATCGCCCACGTTTGAACGTTTTTCGTTCTAATACAGGCATCTACGCTCAAGTAATTGATGACGTAGCGGGTGTAACGCTCGCAAGCGCTTCAACTCTTGACAAAGAAGTTTCAAAAGGAACTAAGACTGAACAAGCCGTTGTTGTTGGAAAACTCGTTGCTGAACGTGCAGTTGCTAAAGGTATTTCTGAAGTGGTGTTTGACCGCGGTGGATATCTATATCACGGACGTGTAAAAGCTTTGGCTGATGCAGCTCGTGAAAACGGATTGAAATTCTAATAGGGAGGACACTAAAAAATGGCATTTAAAGACAATGCAGTTGAACTTGAAGAACGCGTAGTTGCGATTAACCGTGTTACAAAAGTTGTTAAAGGTGGACGTCGTCTTCGTTTTGCAGCTCTTGTAGTTGTTGGTGACCGTAATGGTCGTGTTGGCTTTGGTACTGGTAAAGCTCAAGAAGTACCAGAAGCAATTCGCAAAGCCGTTGAAGATGCAAAGAAAAACCTAATTGAAGTACCAATGGTTGGCACAACAATTCCACACGAAGTAACATCTGAATTTGGTGGAGCTCGTGTCTTGTTGAAACCAGCTGTAGAAGGTGCTGGAGTGGCTGCTGGTGGTGCTGTTCGTGCCGTCATCGAATTGGCAGGTGTAGCAGATGTAACATCTAAATCACTTGGTTCTAACACTCCAATCAACATCGTTCGCGCAACTGTTGAAGGTTTAAAACAATTAAAACGCGCTGAAGAAGTTGCTGCCCTTCGTGGTATTTCAGTTTCTGACTTAGCATAAGAAAGGAGATTCACATGGCTCAAATTAAAATCACTTTGACAAAGTCTCCAATCGGACGCATTCCGTCACAACGTAAAACTGTTGTAGCACTTGGACTTGGCAAATTAAATAGCTCAGTTATCAAAGAAGATAATGCTGCTGTTCGTGGTATGATTACAGCAGTATCACACTTGGTAACTGTTGAAGAAGTTAAGTAAGCAATCATTTTACTAACAAAACTTTAAATTGAAATAAACTAGGGGATGAGAGGATTTTCTCAGCCCCTTAAACTAAATATATGTATAGGCGAGTTTATACTGGGAACACCTTTTTCTCAGTATGAGCGCTAGCATTTTACAAAAGAGGAGAAAAAATATAATGAAACTTCATGAATTACAACCTGCTACAGGTTCTCGTAAAGTCCGCAACCGTGTTGGACGTGGTACTTCATCTGGTAATGGTAAAACAGCTGGACGTGGTCAAAAAGGTCAAAAAGCTCGTAGTGGTGGTAAAGTTCGTCTTGGTTTTGAAGGTGGACAAACACCATTGTTCCGTCGTATGCCAAAACGCGGTTTCTTGAATATCAATCGTAAAGAATATGCAATTGTAAATCTTGATCAATTGAATATTTTTGAAGACGGGGCAGAAGTAACTCCAGTTGTCCTTATCGAAGCAGGGATTGTAAAAGCTGAAAAATCTGGTGTTAAGATTCTTGGTAACGGCGAATTGACAAAGAAATTGACTGTGAAAGCAGCTAAATTCTCTAAATCAGCCGAAGAAGCTATCACTGCTAAAGGTGGTTCAGTGGAAGTCATCTAAGCGAGGTGACCTATGTTTTTTAAACTATTAAAAGAAGCATTAAAAATCAAACAGGTTCGTTCAAAAATTCTCTTTACAATTTTTATTGTATTAGTATTTCGAATTGGCACGACGATTACTGTTCCAGGTGTTAATGCAAAAAGCTTGGAAGCTCTTAACGGGCTTTCATTTCTAAACATGCTCAGCCTTGTGTCAGGTAATGCTTTGCGGAATTTCTCAGTATTTGCATTGGGAGTTAGTCCGTATATTACCGCCTCTATTGTTGTTCAATTACTACAAATGGATATTTTACCTAAGTTTGTAGAATGGGGCAAGCAAGGTGAAGTTGGACGAAGAAAGTTAAATCAAGCAACGCGCTATATTGCCTTAGTCTTGGCGTTTGTTCAATCTATCGGTATTACAGCAGGTTTCCATACCTTGTCTAGTGCTAAGTTGGTGGCAACACCTAACTGGCAAACTTATTTGCTGATTGGATTCCTTTTGACAACAGGTTCTATGATTGTGACTTGGTTAGGAGAACAAATCACGGATAAAGGCTATGGTAATGGCGTTTCTATGATTATCTTTGCAGGTATCGTAGCAGCAATTCCAGGAATGATTAAGAGTATATATGTAGACTACTTTGTCAATGTACCAAGTAGCCGTATTACTTCATCTATCATTTTTGTGACTATTCTGATTATAGCTGTTTTGCTCATTGTTTACTTTACAACATTCGTTCAACAAGCAGAATACAAAATTCCAATCCAGTATACAAAGATTGCGCAAGGTGCGCCTTCTAGCTCATACCTTCCTTTGAAGGTCAATCCAGCAGGTGTTATTCCGGTTATCTTTGCAAGTTCGATTACTGCCGCACCTGCAGCTATTTTCCAATTTTTGACAGCTACAGGTCACAATACACAGTGGGTTCGAGTGGCCCAGTCCTTGTTTGCGACAACAACCGCAAGCGGAATTGTGATGTACGCACTCTTGATTATTTTGTTTACATTTTTCTATACATTTGTACAAATCAATCCAGAGAAAACTGCAGAGAATTTGCAAAAGAGTGGTGCTTATATTCATGGTGTACGTCCTGGTAAAGGAACAGAAGAATATATGTCTAAGCTGCTTCGTCGCTTAGCAACAGTTGGTTCACTTTTCTTAGGCTTTATTTCAATCTTACCGATTTTAGCAAAAGATTTGTTTGGATTGACAGATGCTGTTGCTTTAGGTGGTACTAGTTTGCTGATTATTATTGCAACTGGTATTGAAGGAATGAAACAGCTTGAAGGTTACCTTCTGAAGAGAAAATATACTGGCTTTATGAATACAACAGAATAGAAACAGAGTAAAGAAAGATATTCTATACTTTAAAAGCAATTTGCGTTAAAGTACGAACGCAGTGGTTGATGATGAAAATGAGCTTTTGTTTTCATCCTAAATCAACTATGTTGCGGGGTGGGAGAGCAAATCGAAAATCATAGATTTTCTGAAGTCTGTCCCACTCTTTCTATTTTGTTTTTAAACAAGTTTACTAAGAATTTGTAATAGATTTATTTAAAAACAAAAAAGGAGAAGGATCATGAATCTTTTGATTATGGGCTTGCCAGGTGCAGGCAAGGGGACTCAAGCGACCAAAATCGTGGAGGAATTTGGTGTTGCGCATATCTCAACAGGGGATATGTTCCGTGCAGCCATGGCAAACCAAACTGAAATGGGTGTGCTTGCGAAATCATATATTGACAAAGGTGAATTAGTGCCAGATGAAGTGACCAATGGAATTGTCAAAGAACGTTTAGCACAAGATGATATTAAAGAAAAAGGCTTTTTATTAGATGGCTACCCACGCACCATTGAGCAAGCTCACGCACTGGATCAGACACTTGCTGAACTTGGTCTTGCTTTGGATGGGGTTGTCAATATCGAAGTGGATCCTAACAGCTTGCTAGAGCGCTTGAGCGGACGGATTATTCACAAAAAAACGGGAGAAACTTTTCATAAAGTCTTCAATCCACCAGCAGATTATAATGAAGAGGATTATTACCAACGTGAGGATGATAAACCAGAAACCGTGAAACGCCGTTTAGATGTCAATATCGCTCAAGGAGCACCAATTATTGAGCACTATCGTTCTCAAAGCTTGGTTTATGATATTCAAGGAAATCAAGAAATTGATGATGTATTTAAAGACATTGAAAAAGTCTTGTTAAAGTTAAAATAAAAGCGTTTTTTACACTTGCAATATTTGACAAGTAGTGATACAATGAATTAGTCTGGCTTATAATTGTTACCTCTGTGCTCAGAGGAATGAATCGAAATTTAGGGGGGTGCTTTTGCGTGGCAAAAGACGATGTGATTGAAGTTG
Source organism: Streptococcus sp. IsoGale021 (assembly GCF_031142795.1). Lineage (NCBI taxonomy): Bacteria > Bacillati > Bacillota > Bacilli > Lactobacillales > Streptococcaceae > Streptococcus > Streptococcus sp. IsoGale021. The sequence goes on along the minus strand of NZ_JAKZJH010000001.1, from coordinate 134,228 downwards.
AAGGCAAAGTAGTTGATACAATGCCGAATGCAATGTTTACGGTTGAACTTGAAAATGGACATCAGATTTTAGCAACAGTTTCTGGTAAAATTCGTAAAAACTATATTCGTATTTTAGCGGGAGACCGTGTTACTGTCGAGATGAGTCCTTATGATTTGACACGTGGACGGATCACTTACCGCTTTAAATAATCGAAATACTTGGAGGGATAAGAAATGAAAGTAAGACCATCGGTCAAACCAATTTGCGAATACTGCAAAGTTATTCGTCGTAATGGTCGTGTTATGGTGATTTGCCCAGCAAATCCAAAACACAAACAACGTCAAGGATAATAGAAAGGAGAAAAAATGGCTCGTATTGCTGGAGTTGATATTCCAAATGACAAACGTGTAGTTGTTTCACTGACTTATGTATACGGTATTGGTCTTCCAACATCTAAGAAAATTTTAGCAGCTGCTGGAGTTTCAGAAGATATTCGTGTGAAAGATTTAACATCTGATCAAGAAGACGCTATCCGTCGTGAAGTGGATGCCATCAAAGTTGAAGGTGACCTTCGTCGTGAAGTAAACTTAAACATCAAACGTTTGATGGAAATTGGTTCATATCGTGGAATCCGTCATCGTCGTGGACTTCCTGTACGTGGACAAAACACTAAGAACAACGCTCGCACTCGTAAAGGTAAAGCTGTTGCGATTGCTGGTAAGAAAAAATAATATAAGGAGGTAAAAAGTCTTGGCTAAACCAACACGTAAACGTCGTGTGAAGAAAAATATCGAATCTGGTATTGCTCATATTCACGCTACATTTAACAACACTATTGTTATGATTACTGATGTGCATGGTAACGCAATTGCTTGGTCATCTGCTGGAGCTCTTGGATTTAAAGGTTCTCGTAAATCTACACCATTTGCTGCCCAAATGGCATCTGAAGCTGCTGCAAAGTCTGCACAAGAACACGGTCTTAAATCAGTTGAAGTTACTGTTAAAGGTCCAGGTTCTGGTCGTGAGTCAGCTATTCGTGCGCTTGCTGCCGCTGGTCTTGAAGTAACAGCTATTCGTGATGTGACTCCTGTGCCACACAATGGTGCTCGTCCTCCAAAACGTCGCCGTGTATAATCATAAACCATTACACTGCTTTTCGTTTAAGAGGGAGTAACTAAATGATTGAGTTTGAAAAACCAAATATAATAAAAATTGATGAAAATAAAAACTACGGCATATTTGTAGTAGAACCACTAGAACGTGGTTATGGTACAACGCTTGGGAACTCACTTCGTCGTGTACTTCTTGCATCTCTACCAGGTGCTGCTGTAACATCTATCAATATTGAAGGTGTATTACACGAATTTGATACAGTTCCAGGTGTCCGTGAAGACGTGATGCAGATTATTTTGAACGTCAAAGGGATTGCTGTAAAATCTTACGTCGAAGACGAAAAGACAATTGAGCTTGATGTTGAAGGTCCTGCAGAAATCACTGCTGGTGATATTTTGACAGATAGTGATATTGAAATTGTAAACCCTGATCATTATCTCTTTACAATTGGTGAAGGTGCTAGCTTAAAAGCTATTATGACTGTAAATACAGGTCGTGGTTATGTACCAGCTGATGAAAATAAAAAAGATGATGCACCAGTAGGAACACTTGCGGTAGATTCAATCTATACGCCGGTTAAAAAAGTTAATTATCAAGTGGAACCAGCTCGCGTTGGTAGCAATGATGGTTTTGATAAATTAACTCTTGAAATCATGACAGATGGGACGATTATTCCAGAAGATGCTCTAGGTCTTTCTGCGCGCATTTTAACGGAACATTTAGACCTGTTTACTAACTTAACTGAAGTAGCAAAATCTACTGATGTGATGAAAGAAACAGAAAAAGTTTCAGATGACCGTGTGTTGGATCGTACAATTGAAGAATTAGATTTGTCAGTTCGTTCGTACAACTGTTTGAAACGTGCTGGTATCAATACTGTATTTGATTTGACAGAAAAAACTGAACCTGAAATGATGAAAGTAAGAAATCTAGGACGTAAGAGTCTTGAAGAAGTGAAAGTAAAACTTGCTGATCTCGGTCTTGGATTAAAAAACGATAAATAAAGGAGGAAAACATGGCTTACCGTAAACTAGGACGCACTAGCTCACAACGTAAAGCAATGCTTCGCGACTTGACCACTGACTTGATTATCAACGAATCAATTGTGACAACAGAAGCTCGTGCTAAAGAAATCCGTAAAACAGTTGAAAAAATGATTACTTTGGGTAAACGTGGTGATTTGCATGCTCGTCGTCAAGCAGCAGCTTTTGTTCGTAACGAAATTGCATCAGAAAACTATGATGAAGAAACAGAAAAGTATACTTCAACTACTGCTCTTCAAAAATTATTCTCTGATTTAGCTCCTCGTTATGCAGAACGTAACGGTGGATATACTCGTATCCTTAAAACTGAACCACGTCGTGGTGATGCTGCTCCAATGGCAATCATTGAATTAGTATAATTTTTATCAATTTTGTTGAGTGTTATGATGATGGAGTAATGTTACTCTTAGTCTAGCTCTGGTCTACCGCTAGGATTTTTCCTAGCGGGAACACTCATCTTATGATAAGAAACGTAGACGCTTGTTTACGAAATTGCTTTTACAAAAAAACAATTTCGTAAGCAGGCGTTTTTTAGAATTTCATAATCGATGACTCACTACAGAACTTATAGAATTATCATGCTGAATTTATCACAGCTATTAGTTTTAACTTTATCTGCTGAAAAGTATGTAAAAGTACCTGAAGAGATAGATAGGTGTATTAAGAAGTACGAAATAGAAACCAAAAAGAGTAGAATAGCTACCAGAAAACAAAAGGTTTCTCCTTCATGCTATCCTTAAAAGGTAAGAGCAAGGAAGGAGAAGGAAATGGAGTTCAAGGAGTTGTATGGGAAGGTAAGGGGGATTGTATTAAAGTGCCGTCGGGATTATTATGTTCACCTGTGGGAATTAAGCGATTGGGACCAAGAGAGCATGTTAGTACTCTATCAGTTGGTGAGTCGCTATCCGCAGCTGGTAGAGACAGAAAGTCAGCTCTATGTTTACTATAAGACCAAGTTCCGCAATCATATCCTGGACATCCTCCGCAAACAAGAAAGCCAAAAGCGCAAGCTGGACTGTCAAGCTTATGAAGAAGTGAGCGAGATTGGTCACAAGCTCAGCCTGAAAGAGTTGTATCTGGATGAACTGGTGATTCTCCGGGACCAGCTAAAGAGTTACCAAGCTCAACTGAGTCCAGAGAAACAAGAACAGTACGAGCGCTTACTAGCCGACGAACGGTTCAAAGGCCGCCAAGCTATGATTCGAGAATTAAGAGCCTACTTAAAAGACTATAGCGATTAAGATAAGTCAGAACTTTCCCCTTTTCAAAGGTTATAAATTTTGAATGATTTTCTTCGTGCATTTGGCATGAAAAAACAGAAATTCTCTTGTAAAATGGAAGAAATTTTGATATGATAGTAGATGTCGTGTAATCGGCAAATACTCATTTCAGATGAATTGTGAAGCCGTTGCCTACGGGTGGTTTTGCGAGTTGAAATCTGGGAGAGGAAAAAACAAAAAAGGAGACATTACTCATGGCAGTAATTTCAATGAAACAACTTCTTGAGGCTGGTGTACACTTTGGTCACCAAACTCGTCGCTGGAACCCTAAGATGTCGAAGTATATCTTCACAGAACGTAACGGTATCCACGTTATCGACTTGCAACAAACTGTAAAATTTGCAGATCAAGCATACGACTTTATGCGTGACGCAGCTGCTAACGATGCAGTTATCTTGTTTGTTGGTACGAAAAAACAAGCTGCTGATGCTGTAAAAGAAGAAGCAGAACGTGCTGGTCAATACTACATCAACCACCGTTGGTTGGGTGGAACACTTACAAACTGGGAAACGATTCAAAAACGTGTTGCTCGTTTGAAAGAAATCAAACGTATGGAAGAAGACGGAATTTTTGATGTTCTTCCTAAAAAAGAAGTCGCTCTTCTTAACAAACAACGCGCTCGTCTTGAAAAATTCTTGGGTGGTATCGAAGAAATGCCACGTATTCCAGATGTGATGTATGTTGTGGATCCACATAAAGAACAAATCGCTGTTAAAGAAGCTAAGAAATTAGGTATTCCGGTTGTAGCGATGGTGGATACAAATACAGATCCAGATGACATTGATGTGATTATCCCAGCTAACGATGATGCTATTCGTGCTGTTAAGTTAATCACTGCGAAAATGGCTGATGCGATTATCGAAGGCCGTCAAGGAGAAGACAACGTTGAATCAGTAGAAGCAGAATTAGCTGCAGCTGATTCACAAGCAGATTCTATCGAAGAAATCGTTGAAGTTGTCGAAGGCTCAAACGAATAATCAAGTAACGAACCTATGGGGCGGGGCCTAGCCCTCCCCTTTTTATTAAATAAAATCGTAATATCTTAATTGGAGGATCAAAATGGCAGAAATTACAGCTAAGCTTGTAAAAGAATTGCGCGAAAAATCTGGTGCTGGTGTCATGGACGCTAAAAAAGCACTTGTAGAAGTAGATGGCGATATCGAAAAAGCAATTGAATTGCTTCGTGAAAAAGGTATGGCAAAAGCTGCTAAAAAAGCAGACCGTGTTGCTGCTGAAGGATTGACGGGTGTCTATGTAAACGGTAATGTTGCTGCTATCGTTGAAGTGAACTCAGAAACAGATTTTGTAGCAAAAAATGCTCAATTTGTTGAATTGGTAAACGAAACAGCTAAAGTTATCGCAGAAGGCAAACCAGCTAACAACGAAGAAGCTCTTGCTTTGACAATGTCTTCAGGAGAAACGCTTGAAGCTGCTTATGTTAGTGCAACTGCTACCATCGGAGAAAAAATCTCATTCCGTCGTTTTGCAGTTGTTGAAAAAGCAGATGATCAAGTATTTGGTGCTTACCAACACAATGGCGGGCGTATTGGAGTAATCACTGTTCTTTCAGGTAGTGACGAGGATCTTGCAAAACACGTGGCAATGCATGTTGCAGCTATGAAGCCTTCTGTTCTTTCATACAAAGAATTGAGCGAAGAATTTATCCATGATGAATTGGCTCAAATGAACCACAAAATTGATCAAGACAACGAAAGTCGTGCAATGGTTGGTAAACCAGCGCTTCCACACTATAAATTTGGTTCTAAACTTCAATTGACGGATGAAGTGATTGCACAAGCTGAAGAAGACATCAAAGCTGGTCTTGCGGCTGAAGGCAAACCAGAAAAAATCTGGGACAAAATTATTCCTGGTAAAATGGATCGCTTTATGTTAGATAATACAAAAGTTGACCAAGCATACACATTGCTTGCGCAAGTTTACATCATGGACGACAGCAAGACTGTTGAAGCATTTCTTGAAAGCCAAGGTGTGACAATTGCAAGCTTTACTCGTTTTGAAGTGGGTGACGGTATTGAAAAAGCTGCCAACGATTTTGAATCAGAAGTAGCTGCTACGATGGCTGCTGCTCTTGGTCAAAACTAAGGCAATCAATAGCTAGCGTTTAAATCATAAATAAAAAGGTTAGAGAGCTGATATAACTCTCTAGCCTTTTCTAGTAGTGTCTGCTTTTATTTTACAATTTTTTTCGTGAATCCCTTGTGAGAAATCACAGAGTTTACAAATATTAAAACGATTAAAGAAATTAGTAGATAGGTAATTTCGGAATAGGTAAAAGCGATTCGGTATGTTTGTGTAAAGAGAATAGCACAGACACTTACAGCAATGATGACTAAATCAATTGTCCATTTTGTTCTAGGGTTTATTGAAGACGGTTCAAATAAAAATGGAGCAAATAAGCAGATGACTAACGGGACGACTTGGACATCCACATAATCAGCAGAAATAACTGTAAAAAAGAATAAAGTTGAAACCAACCAAACCAGTGCATGACGTGTATATTTGAACCAATCCATTTTCATTCATTTGGCCTCCTTTTATTATTATCGTCAAATTTTCATCTATATTATAACGCTTTAAAATTATAAGGCAAGCGTTTACACTCGAATTATTCCTATTCTATAAGCTTTTTCACTTGATTGAATAATCAGACTTTTCAGTTTTTCATTTGGGTCTTTTTCTTTCAAAAATAAGAGATTTTCGGTATAATATTAGTCAAAGATAGTCAATGTCAGTTGCTCATTTATGGAGCAAAAGAAAGAACTGGAAGAAAGGGTTGTCATGAGCCATAAGAATACGTCAGACAGTATTGAGGAATATATCAAAGCAATTTTAGCTCAAGCTGGGATTGCAGAGTTGAAGCGCAGTGAAATTGCGGATGTTTTTCAGGTTGTTCCGAGTCAGATAAATTATGTCATCAAGACACGTTTTACGGAAAGTCGTGGCTATGTTGTTGAAAGCAAGCGTGGTGGAGGCGGCTACATTCGGATTGGTCGGATTGAATTCTCTAATCATCATGAGCTGCTTTGTGATTTGCTGCATAGAGTTGGTGAACAGATCAGTCAGCAGGTTTTTACAGATATTATTCAGCTACTATTTGATGAAAAAATCATGACGGAAAGAGAAGGTAACCTTCTTTTAGCGACGGCAACTGATAGAGTATTGGGAACAGATGCTGCACGAATTCGTGCGCGGATGTTGAAGAAAATTTTACAACAAGTTGATAGAAAAGGGAAAAACTAATATATGAAATATTCAAAAGCTTTGACAGAAAGTATTGAGTCGGCGCAGCTGCTAGCAAGCCATTTTGAAACAGATTATTTGGAGTCTTGGCATTTGTTGATTGCCATGGCGAATAATCCTTATAGTGTTGCGGGTTCTGTTTTAAATGATTATCCGCTTGAAATTGATGATTTTGAGAAAGCAGCCTTTCATATCACAGGAAAGATTTATCAACAAGAGGGAAGCTTTACCATTTGGCCATTTTCTCATCGTATGAAAGTGTTGTTTTTGACAGCTGAGCGAATTGCAGAGGCTGTTCATGCTAAGAATCTTGGGACAGAGCATGTGTTGTTAGCTATGTTATTTGACCGAGGAAGTTTGGCGGCACGTCTCCTTGAATTTACAGGATTTAGCTATGAGGATAAAGAAGGCGTTTTGCGCATGACCGATCTTCGGAAAAACTTAGAGCATAAGGCTAGCTGGGGTAAAGAGGATATAAAGGCTATTCGCCACTTAAATAAAAATGCTGCTGCAGCGAAACAAACGATGGCCAATATGATGGGGATGCCTCCTTCTACTAGTGGCGGATTAGAAGATTATACTCGTGATTTAACCGAAATGGCTCATACGGGTCTTTTAGAACCGGTCGTTGGGCGTGATGAAGAAATTTCGCGTATGCTTCAGATTTTAAGTCGCAAGACGAAAAACAATCCAGTTTTGGTAGGAGATGCAGGAGTTGGGAAGACAGCATTGGCCCTTGGTTTGGCACAGCGTGTGGCTGCTGGTCAGGTGCCAAATGAGCTTGCAAAGATGAGAGTTCTGGAGCTGGATTTGATGAATGTGGTAGCTGGGACTCGTTTTCGCGGTGATTTTGAAGAGCGGATGAACAATATTATCAATGATATTGAAGCAGACGGGCACGTGATTCTCTTCATTGATGAGCTTCATACTATTATGGGTTCTGGCAGTGGGATTGATTCGACATTAGATGCAGCGAACATTCTCAAGCCAGCTTTGGCTAGAGGAACACTTAGAACGGTCGGCGCAACGACACAAGAAGAGTACCAGAAATATATTGAAAAGGACGCAGCTCTTTCACGGCGATTTGCCAAGGTTACTATTGAAGAGCCGACAGTAGCTGATAGTATTGCGATTTTACAGGGGCTCAAGAAAAGCTATGAAGAACACCACAAGGTGGTGATTACAGATTCAGCGATTGAGACAGCTGTTAAGTATGCTCATCGTTATCTAACAAGCAAACATCTACCTGACTCGGCGATTGATTTGCTAGATGAAGCTGCTGCAACGGTACAAAATAAAGGTCCGCAAAATCATGTAAAAGCAGAATTGAGTGCAGCAGATGAGGCTTTAATGGCAGGCGATTGGAAAAAGGTTGGCGCTTTGTTGGAGAAAGAAAGTCAGCCAATTGTCTACAAACTAAAGGTTAAAGACGAGGATATTTTGGCAACACTCAGCGGTTTATCGGGCATTCCTGTGCAAAAGTTGACGCAAACAGATGCGAAGAAATACCTCCATTTAGAAAAGGAACTGCACAAACGGGTCATTGGGCAAAATGAAGCAATTTCTGCTATCAGTCGAGCGATTCGGCGCAATCAATCTGGCATCCGCACCAGCAAACGTCCAATTGGCTCCTTTATGTTCTTGGGCCCAACCGGGGTTGGAAAAACTGAGCTGGCTAAGGCTTTAGCAGAAGTCCTCTTTGATGATGAGTCAGCGCTGATTCGCTTTGATATGTCCGAATATATGGAGAAATTTGCTGCCAGTCGTCTCAATGGAGCGCCTCCAGGTTATGTCGGTTATGAAGAAGGGGGCGAATTGACTGAAAAAGTTCGCAATCGTCCTTATTCGGTGCTCCTCTTTGACGAGGTGGAAAAAGCTCATCCTGATATTTTCAATGTGCTTCTTCAAGTCTTAGATGACGGGGTGCTGACCGACAGCAAGGGACGTAAGGTGGATTTTTCTAATACCATTATCATTATGACCAGCAATCTTGGTGCGACAAGTTTGCGGGACGATAAGACGGTCGGTTTTGGAGCGCGTGATGCCCGCTTTGATCATGAAAGCATGGAAAAACGGATGATGGAAGAGCTCAAGAAAAGTTATCGTCCGGAATTTATCAACCGGATTGATGAAAAGGTTGTTTTTCACAGTTTGACTAGCGAAGACATGCAGGAAGTGGTGAAAATTATGGTGCAACCACTTATTGTCAGTCTCGCTGAAAAAGGAATTGAGCTGAAATTCCAACCTAGTGCTTTGAAACTTCTGGCTAAAAAAGGTTACGATCCTGAAATGGGAGCAAGGCCACTTCGCAGAACTCTACAAACTCAGGTGGAAGACCATTTATCAGAATTACTTTTGGCAGGTGAGCTAAAAACGGGACAAAGCTTGAAAGTCGGTGTCAAGGCTGGAAAATTGAAGTTTGAAGTGCTCTGAGTTTCTATTCGAAGCATTCATCAGAAAGTAGATAAGGTATTTTAATATGAACATTCGTGAAATGGTAGAAGAAGATTACGACCAAGTTTACCAATTATGGCTGTCATGTGCAGGCATGGGATTGAATGATTTAGATGATTCAAAAGAGGGAATTGCTCGGTTTTTGCAGAGAAATCCTCAAACTTGTCTGGTGGCAGTAGAAAATCAAACGATTATCGGAGCGATTTTAGTTGGTTCGGACGGACGAAGAGCCTATATCTACCATACAGCTGTTCATCCGAATTACCGTAGGAGAGGGATTGCTCGGCAGTTGGTTGAGACAGTTTTAACCGTCTTAGATGATTTGAAAATTCATAAGGTTGCCTTGGTTGTTTTTAAAAGAAATACAGAAGGAAACCAGTTCTGGGAAAGATTAGGTTTCTCTGTTCGAGAAGATCTCATTTACCGCAATCAAGCAAGGACTGAAATGACTCGGATAGATACCTAGTAGAAATTGCTCTTTAAATAAAAAGCACCAACCATTTGGAAATAATCTTCCAGATAATTGGTGTTTTTTGATGTTTAAATTTGCAGCAACTCTTCAATTTCTGCAAGACTGTTGGCTTGGGAAATAGCACCGCGGAGTTTGGCAGCACCAGCTGTTCCACGGAGGTAATGAGGAGCTAAACCGCGAAATTCTCGAACGGCGATATGTTCTCCTTTAAGGTCAATCAAGCGCTTCAAATGATCGTAAGCAATGTGCATTTTATCCTCAAAGCTGAGGTCGGGTAAGATTTCTCCCGTTTCAAAATAATGGTTGATTTGTTGGAAGAGGTAAGGATTGCCCATGGCAGCACGTCCAATCATGACTGCATCTGCACCGACTTCTTCTATACGTTGTTTTGCATCTTGAACGGTGCGAATATCGCCATTGGCAATGAAAGGAATCTTGGTTAAGGCTTGCGCAACACTGTGGAGGGTTTCAAGATCGGCGTGACCGGTATACATTTGTTCGCGTGTGCGTCCGTGCATAGCAAGAGCTGCTGCACCGGCACTTTCCGCAGCTAAGGCATTTTCCACAGCTAGTGAGGCGTCCGACCAACCAGTGCGCATTTTCACAGTCAACGGAATATTGAGAACAGACCGAACCTTGTTGATAATAGAATAAATCTTGTCTGGATCCCTGAGCCATTTTGCACCAGCTTCGTTTTTGACAATTTTATTGACAGGACAGCCCATATTGATATCCACAATATCTGTTTGGGTATTTTCTTGGATAAACTCGGCTGCACGCGCCAAACTATCTTCGTCACTCCCAAACAACTGAATGGAAACGGGATGTTCTCCTTCATCAATATGCAGCATGTGAAGTGTCTTTTCGTTGTTGTACTGAATGCCCTTGTCTGAGACCATTTCCATGACGACAAGACCTGCACCCAGCTCTTTTGCAATCGTCCGAAAAGCTGAATTGGTGACGCCTGCCATGGGAGCAAGAACAGTCCGGTTGGGAATTTTTACATCACCAATCAAAAAAGGGGTATTAAGATTTGTCACGAATGAGTTCCTCCAAGTCGTTTTCGTCAAAATGATATGTGCTTTGGCAGAATTGGCAAGTGATTTCAGCTCCGTGGTCTTCGTCTCGCATTTCTTCAAGGTCTGACTTAGGTAGGCTTGAGAGAGCATTTAGGAAGCGCTCTTTGCTGCAATCGCATTGGAAGCGAACTTCTTCTTCTGACAATCGTTTGTAAGGTTCGTTGCCGTAGATAGCTGAAAGCAAGGCTTCAATATGGTCTTCGGATTCCAAAAGTGTTGAAATAGCAGGCATTTCTTGGATTCGTTTTTCAAAGCGGGCGATTTCTTCTTCTTTGGCACCTGGAAGGACTTGCAAGAGGAAACCACCAGCAACCTTGACCTTGTCATTGGCATCTAGTAGAACATTTAACCCGACAGCTGACGGAGTTTGCTGGCTTTCTGTTAGATAGAATGCCAAATCTTCGCCAATCTCACCGGATACAAGTGGTGTCATAGAATGATAAGGATTTCCAGTTCCATAGTCTGTAATGACGAGGAACTCGCCGTTTCCAACAAATGGTCCGACCAGCACTTCGCCAGTTGCGGTTTTTTTAATGTCTACGCCGGGATTTTGCACATAACCTTTGACCGTACCTTTTGTATCTGCAACGGTGATAATAGCACCGAGAGAGCTTGTTCCCAGCACTTTGACGGTGATTTTTGTATCTCCTTTTTCGTTTGCTGCAAGAATTTGACTGGCAATGAGCGTGCGACCTAGTGCTACAGTTGAGCTGGCCTGAGTATGATGTTTTTCTTGAGCTGTCCGAACGGTTTCAGTACTGTCTAGTACATAAGCTCGGAAAGCTCCGTTTTCTGAAATTGTTTTAATAATATTGTCCATACCCTTTATTGTAACATAAAAAAAGAAAAGGGAGCGGGACAAAAATCGGTATTTCGTAAGAAATTGATTTTGTTGTCCCACCCCGCATAGTTGACGAGGCTGTTGTCATTCTTTGCGTAGCAAGGAGTGACAACCACCAAGCACCTATTTCGTTTCGATGAAAAAATAGTATATCGTAAGAATTTAGGAAACTTTTGTCCTAAACTCTTGTTCCAGTCCATTAGCTTTCGTTTGTAGTCCGTTCATCCACTTCTTTTTGAGTTTCTTTTCCCTGGTCTAGCAAAGCCTGGATAATCTTGTGGTCGCGTAGTTTAACAGAGTCGTTAATGGTTTCAGCGGATTGGATCACAGTCGCTTCAAGGAGAGCGCGTTTCTCCCGTCCTTTGTCAATGGCTTCGATAATACCTTGGTTTTGAGCAACTAAGCTTTCAGCCAACTTAGTAACAGATTCGACAGCAATTGTTGGATTTTGCGAGATTCTCTCCATTTGTGGAATGACTTCTTTGCTGGTTTCAGCCAGCATTTGAAGCGCTGCATTGTTGGCATTAGAAATGGCGTCCGCTACCTGACCAGATTTCATTGATTGTTGCAAAATGCCTAGTTGAGCAATAGAGAGCTTCATGGTCGGAATGGTATTGCGACGAAGCATGCCGAGCTTTTGGCGCATATCAGAAGATACCTTCACGAGATTACGCATTTGCGGGGTAGTGGCCCAAGCAACATACAGACGGCTGATGTATTCAGTGTGTTGCTGTTCCAATGTATTGACAACTTCAGTCAAGCGAGCCAATTCTTGTGATTTGGTTTGGTAATCTAGAGTGGCAGTATCTAATTGTGCCACTTTATTTTGAAGAGTCAAGGCACGCGCACTGGCTTCTCTTTGACTGGCTTCGATAAAGGAAATGACACCGACTAGATTTTCAATGGATTTGGTGTTGTCTTCAATTAACATTTCGGCAGAAACGATATTGCGTGCGAGTACATCTTCTTGCTTGACGACAGTAGCAGCCATTCCGTCCATTTTTTGCTCGATATTTTGTGAATCAAAATAGAACTCTTGCAAGGTATTCTTACTTTGTTTAAAGAGTTTTTCTAAGAAATTTGGCTTTTTATCTAGTTCTGCAATTTGAGCATCCTTGTACTTAGCAACAAAACCATTTAACTCTTTATTAGTATTTTTTAGCAATTCATCGACTTGTGGGATTTGAAGTTTCTTTTGCTCGGCTAAAATACGGTTGACAGTGTTATTAACATCTTCGACCGCGGCTTGTCCAAAATCTAAAAGAGCATTCTGGTCAGAAATAAAGTTATCTACCAACTGTGGGGCTTTTGCCATGATAGCATTTTGTTGTTCAGGAGTTAATTTCTCCAAAAAAGTTAACTGCCCATTTGCTTGAGTTTTGGTTGATTCAATAATCTCGGTGGTTTTATCCGTTTTCGTAATGGCATTGTTAGCGATTTTGTCAATGTCGAAGTTAAATTCTTGGCTCATAAGGTCTCCTTTTGATGTTATAGTTCTGTGTTCGTCTCTTTTTTAGTTAAAATCCGCAAGCTGATATCAAAGTCTCGTAGGTCAGCTTCGTTGAGCTGACGGAGTGTTTCATCCAAGTCTAAATCAAACTGCTCAATAGCCACTTTGGCACTGGAGAGCCGTTCCTTGGCATTGTAAAAATCTTTCGGGGAAGTCTTGATTTTTAGGTAGCCCTCCAAAATATCCTCATAATGCTCCATTTGAGACTGATGGATCGCAGTTAATTCTTCCTTGTTGTTGCTTTCTGACTGAGAAATTTTCTTGAGAATAGCTTCATGGTCGGTTTGGATATTGTGAATGGTTTCGAGCAATTCTGGTGCTAATTCTTCAAGGTTTGACTTTGTACTCTCAGCATCTTGCGTGCGGAGGTTGTAAAGTTGAGCATGAATATCTGCTGTTACGTCTTGCACTTTCCGTTGAATCCGCTGGTAAATCTCAGGTGAGATATGTTTTTTCAAGGTATCAGTCCGACTTTGGATATAGCTTAATTGAGGTAAGAGCTGTTCAGCCAACTGTTGGTATTTTTCATAAGCCTTTTCTTCCAGATAAGCCTCTAACTGCTTGATTCGACTATCTGCGGCACCGATTTCCTCTTTCAAATCTTCAATTTGCTGACTGGCGCTAGGTCCTGTAATTTTTTTCGGCTGATGGGTTGCATAGTAGTAAATTCCGTAGCCTATACCGATGGCAAAGAGGATCGGGATGAGGTACTGCATAATAATACCGACTGCGATAAAAATAAGCAGTATACCAATCCATCTTCTAGAACGTACATTTCTATAATCTCTTCTGGACATAAATTCTATAATCCCGTTTCTTCTGAAATTTCTAAGTCTATTTTAGCATAAAAAAGCATCAAAGACGGAACTGAACAATATTTTTAATAAAAAGTTTGGCTGAAAATAATCATGGACTGCTAAGATTTTTCAAAAATTTCTTGACTTCGAGTGCACTCCAAAGTATATAATAAAAGTGTAAATGTTTTATCTTTTTGATGAATTGGAGCATCATCTTTTTAATAGAGAAAGGAGCAATAAGATGAAAGCAGCAGTTTTTGTAGAACCAGGAAAAATGGAGGTAAGAGAGGTTGCGCGTCTAGATGCTATTTGTCGGACGCGTCGGTGTACCACATACAGGAGACATCAATATCGGTGACTACTGGACGGTCAATTTGGCAATGGCTGGTGGACCGGCTTCTTGTACAACTTATGACAAAGAAATCTTGTTAAAAGCAGTTCTAGACGGTCGAATCAATCCTGGTAAAGTTTTCACTCAATCTTACAAATTGGAAGACATTGACCAAGCCTACAAAGATATGGCTGACAGAAAAACAATTAAAGCGATGATTGTGATGAATTAAGAATTCCGAAAGAGGTTGGTAGAATCCGACCTCTTTTATGGTTGTGAATGTTAGTCCAATAGTTCTCAAATACCTTCATTTTTGATAAAATAAAAGAAAAGCAGTTAAAAGGGGAGAAAATCATGTCTTTAACTAGTCAGATTGTTACAGCTGAATTTCCAGATTTAGAAAAAGTGGAACGACTCAACACGGAAGCCTTTCCTGAGGAGGAGCGTGCACCGCTATCCGAGTTGCTACGCTATGGAGATGGGGAATATTCTCATTTTTTTGCCTTTTATGATGGCAATGAATTTGTCGGTTTTGCCTTTTCAGTTTACAATGAAAGAGCCTTTTATATCAGTTTTTTTGCGATTATGCCTCATTTGCGTAGTCATGGTTATGGCGGGAAGATTATTGATAAGTTGGTGGATTTTTATCAAAGGACTATGGTGCTAGAGGTAGAACGACTTGATGAGCCTTGTGATAATCTGGAACAGCGAAAAGCCCGTATGGATTTCTACAAGAGAAATGGTTTTCGCTCTTCGCACGCCTACTTAGAATACGACGGTTTAAGTTTTGAAATTCTTTATAAAGGACCGTTTTTTGATGAAGAAGCCTATCGTGACATTTTCAAAAAAATCCAAGAAGACGGTTATTTTGAATTTGAAATCAAGCATGGACATGGCAGGGACTGGGAGTAGCTGAGAAATTCTAGCAGATATTTCTATTTTTCATTGAAAGGTATACATAAAAAAACGAGCTGTTGTTTTCGGCTCGTTTTACAGTGTATCTAGTGTTTAATGGATTTCTGGGAAAAGTTTAGCTAATATTTTAGGTGTAATGCTTTGACCGGGACCTTCTGCACAATAAGTGTGCATATACATGGAAGGATTGAAATTGAGCTCAATGCAGGTACAGTTAGGATTGTTTTTGCTGGCTGAAAGTGTGCTATCTGGGATAATTAAATCCACGCCACAGACCCAAGCCCCCATAGCTGTTGCCATATCTGCTGCTAGTTCCTTATAGGAGGTGTGCATGGTTTCAGTCACATCTACTGAGTCTCCACCAGTGGATATATTAGAATTGCGACGGAGAAAGACTTGAACCCCTTGCGGTAGGATATCATCTGCTTTATAACCTTGCTGGGCTAGCATGAGCAGCTCAATCTCACCAAGCTCAATCATTTCCAGTGGAGAGCGATGGTCGCGCCCTCGTAGGGGATTGGTATTTTTAAAAGCTACCAGTTCTCGAATGGTGTGCCGACCGTCTCCTACAACATTGGCTGCTAAGCGCAGAAGCACCGCCTCACATTTGCCGTCTAGGACAAAGAAACGGTACTCGGTTCCTGCGATAAATTTTTCGACAAGGACAGAGCTGTCCTCTGAAAAGGCAATTTCCAATGCTTTTTGGTAACTGTTTCTGCTGGCTGGTTCCTGAAAAATAGAAATTCCTAACCCGAAGTTGGTGGATTTGGGTTTGACAACAATCGGCATATTTTTGATAAGGGGATAGTAAGCTAGCCCTTCTTCCAGAGTGGAGAATTCAGCTCCAGCAGGAACAGGAAAACCAGTAGCAGATAAAATTTTCTTAGTCACCGTCTTATTTGCCATCGCAAGAGGCACGATATAGTTGTCCTTTGAGGTCATATTGCCATTTTTGACATACTCGATGTGATCTTTATGTTGAAGTTTTAAAAACTGGTCACTTTCGTCCAATATTTCGACCTGCAACCCTTTTTGAATCGCATCAAAGAGCAGCATCTGGGTAGAGAGCTCCATTTCCTCGTAGCCTTTCAGAGTGTATGGAGCAGTCCAGGCGTAGTGGTGATATTCTTTAGCTTTTTCCAAACCAAAGGCTTCTAAGGATTGGTTATAAATATAAGGCAAGAGCTGGGCAGAAAGGGTCAGACTGGGATTAGCAACTGCATCTTTCACATGATGAAGCAGGTCTTGATAATAGGAGCTTAATCCGAACTGGTGGATGACAGCTTGCATGGCTCTAAGGATCAGATCACTATCAGCTTCAACAGGCAAAGGAGTTAGAGGGTGGCTAAGAGCGATTTTTTCATTTAGATCATGAGCTTGCTCTAGGATCTCATCAGGGTATGCTATATCATCTAGCCAGAGCAAGGCAAGCAAAAAGAGATGAACCGTGTCCATGGTCTCTTGGCTGATTCCTAGCACTTCAAAAGGATTGAGGTCAAAACAGCGGAATTCCAAATAGGTAATTCCTTTTTCTAGGTAATGCCGATTTTCTTTTTGCCCACGGAAGCGGACGGGTGTGTAGCATTCTTTCTCGGCAATTAAATCGCCTTGTGCCACGTATTTCTCTATATCGCTCACATAAGACTCTAGTGAAGCATAGGAAATGTGAATCTTTTTATCATTTACATATCCCAAATCACTGTTGCGGATAGAGCGTACAGGCTGAGAAATCTTTCTCGTCAAAACCCCTTCTTCAGCAATTGGTGCTGCCCCGTATAAATAAGTCAGAAACCAGCGGAACCGTAAAAAGTTTCGAGCCAATTTAAGATAGAGGTCATTTTTAAAAAGCCGAATATTTTGGTAATCACTGACCTTGAAAAGGGCTTGAATCAAGTCTGGTCCTAATTCCATGTTGTAGTGAATGCCTGAGATAGCTTGTAGCGTTTTTCCATATTTTTTTGCTAAACTTTCTCGATAATGCCGTTCAAAGTCATTTTCTAAATGAGCGATTTGAATTTCTGCTGGTGACAATTTTGGAGGCATAGAGAGCGGCCAGATTGCTTCGCTTTTGGAAATGGTGCGTCCAGCTACATCAGTAATGGCAGCGAGAAAACGCCTTGCTTCTTTTGTAGAAGGAGCAATTGGAGTGATGAGTTCTAACTGCTGCTCGCTAAAATCTGTCTGAATCGTTGGATGAAAATTGCGACTGCCAAATGCTTTTGGATGAGAAGTTTGTGCTAATTTCCCGTCTTGATTGACGCGCAAGCCCTCCCTTTCCAACCCGAAAGTAGCTTGTAAAATAGGTGCATCTGCTGCTAATTTTTCGAATAAGTGATTGATGTTCATGGGAAATACCTGTTTGTTTTCTAATACTTTTAGTCTATTATAAAAATGCTCAGAAAACAAATTTCTACTACGTTTTCCGAACCTTTTTTAAAAGAAAACGATTCTATTTTAGATAGGATGAGAATTTTCCAAAAGAGGGGGCCTCAAACTTCGTCATTTGCAAACAACTGCGATAGTCTTATCTTGAAAAAAGAAGGAATTTTTCTTATAATAGAGTGTAAGACATAATTGCAGGTGAAACTCCTGCCATGTAGACAAGAAAGGACGAGCGCTTAGCTCAGACAAGATTATGACATCAGTTGTAGTTGTAGGAACCCAGTGGGGAGATGAAGGAAAAGGAAAGATTACAGATTTCCTTTCAGCTAATGCCGAAGTGATTGCCCGTTATCAAGGCGGAGACAATGCCGGTCACACCATTGTAATTGACGGTAAAAAGTATAAATTGCACTTGATTCCGTCAGGTATTTTCTTCCCAGAGAAAATCTCTGTTATCGGAAATGGAATGGTAGTCAATCCAAAATCTTTGGTAAATGAATTAGCTTATTTGCATGGCGAAGGTGTCACAACAGATAATCTGCGCATTTCAGATCGTGCACATGTGATTCTTCCTTATCATATCGAGTTGGACCGTCTGCAAGAAGAAGCCAAAGGCGATCACAAAATCGGAACGACTATCAAGGGGATTGGTCCAGCTTATATGGACAAAGCAGCTCGCGTGGGAATCCGCATTGCGGATTTGTTGGATAAAGATATTTTCAGAGAACGTTTGGAGCGTAACTTGGCTGAAAAAAATCGTCTCTTTGAAAAACTCTACGACAGCACAGCTATCCAATTTGACGATATTTTTGAAGAATACTACGCTTATGGTCAGCAGATTAAACAATACGTGACAGATACGTCGGTTATCTTGAACGATGCTCTTGATCAAGGTAAACGTGTCCTTTTTGAAGGAGCGCAGGGAGTTATGCTAGATATTGATCAGGGCACTTATCCATTTGTTACCTCTTCCAATCCTGTTGCAGGTGGTGTGACGATTGGTTCCGGTGTGGGTCCAAGCAAAATTGACAAGGTTGTTGGGGTTTGCAAAGCCTATACCAGTCGTGTTGGTGACGGACCATTTCCTACAGAACTGTTTGATGAAGTAGGCAACCGCATTCGTGAAGTCGGACATGAATATGGAACGACCACAGGGCGTCCTCGTCGTGTTGGTTGGTTTGATTCGGTTGTTATGCGTCACAGTCGCCGTGTGTCTGGGATTACCAACCTTTCTCTCAATTCAATTGACGTTTTGACGGGACTGGATATAGTTAAAATCTGTGTAGCTTACGACCTAGACGGTGAACGTATTGACCATTACCCAGCTAGTTTAGAGCAACTCAAACGCTGCAAACCAATCTATGAAGAATTACCAGGCTGGTCAGAGGACATTACAGGCGTTCGTAGTTTAGAAGAGTTGCCAGAAAACGCCCGCAACTACGTCCGCCGTGTGAGTGAACTTGTTGGTGTTCGCATTTCCACTTTCTCTGTTGGACCAGGTCGTGAACAAACTAATATTTTAGAAAGCGTTTGGTCAAGTTTGTAATAGAAATTATAGTCGGAAGCGAGTTCAAGCTCGCTTTTTATGCGTAAAAAACAAAGAATTTAAAAAATTTTAAATAATACATCTCTTCTTAAGTTAATTTTAAGCTAGCGGGTTTATACTAACATCATCAGATGAAGACCTCCTAACTTTATTTGATAGAAATCCTAAACTTTTTCATAATAATCTCCTGAAAGTCACTGTAAAGTGGCTTTTTTTCTTTCTCTTTGTCTTATGATATAATGGAAAGCAGAGTGAAAATGAACTGAAGAAGAGATGAGAAGATGGAATATACTCGCGAAGAAAAAGAAGAATTCATGCTAGAAGCCTTGAAAGAAGCAGAGATTGCGCTTGCTAATGATGAAATTCCGATTGGTTGTGTTATTGTCAAGGACGGAGAAATTATTGGTCGTGGGCACAATGCGCGTGAGGAGCTGCAGCGCGCTGTCATGCATGCTGAGGTGATGGCGATTGAAGAAGCCAACGCTTATGAAAAAAGCTGGCGCTTGTTAGACACGACTCTTTTTGTCACCATTGAGCCTTGTGTCATGTGTAGCGGTGCTATTGGTCTAGCTCGCATTCCGCAGGTTATCTACGGTGCAAAGAATCAAAAATTTGGTGCTGCCGGTAGCCTCTATGATATTCTAACAGATGAGCGACTTAATCACCGAGTTGAGCTTGAAAATGGGATTTTGGAAGCAGAATGTGCTCAGATGATGCAAGATTTTTTTAGAAAGAGGAGACAAAAATGAAGTGTTTTGTTAAGAAGGCTATGCTCTTATCCAGATAGTAGCAGAGTTAATGTTATTATTGGTAGATTAGCAATTTTTCGCTCTGAATATCTATTCTTTTTTGAGAAAAAGAAAATCTTGATTGGCACAAAAACAAATTTATGGTATAATACTTATCGGAGCAACAATTCTGCGTGAAGCGGGTCAGGGGAGGAATCCAGCAGCCCTAAGCGAGTGTGAATTGTGTGCTCTTTTTATTTTGAAGAATGGGATTAGAGAACGAAGTTTAGTATAGTCAAATAATGTATTTTAAGCAGGAACAAAAACTAAGTTTTGAAGTAGTGGTTCTAGAATATCGCTTATGGTGTCTAATTAATGGGAAAACAATATAAAATGCTTCTGGCTTATTAATATTTTAGCTATTTACACACCCCATTGCCTATAAGTCAAGTATGTGGCTGTGATTACTGAGGATTGGAGCCAACAAATATTAGAATCTTTCTAAAGTTTCTTTTTAAGGACACTATTGACAAAAAACTGATAGTGCTCTATAATATGAATGAATAACATTTTACATTCATTCATATTATATCAGTATACACTACTTAGGAAGGAGTTCATCATGTCGCAAGACAAAAAACAAAGATTAAAATCTGCTGCCTATGTCATTTTTTCAAGAAAAGGTTATAAGGCAACAGGAATTTCTGAGATTGCCAAGCAAGCTGGCATGGCAGTTGGTTCTTTTTACAACTATTATGACTCCAAGGAAGCCATTTTTCTGGATGTTTATATTGATGAAAATAACCGTGTGCGTCAAGCAATGAGAGACGATATTGATTGGCAAGGAGATGCGGTCGAGCTCGTCGGGCAGATTTTTAGTCAGTCGCGAAATCTCGTTTCATCCAGTAAAATTCTGGCAGAATGGTATAACCCGGCTATTTCTGATGAGCTGCATAGCTATTATTCTTCGGAAAAAGGCAAGGACGCGAATCCATTTCATCAGTTTTTAGTGGAAACCTTTACCAATCGTATGCTGGCGGAGGGTTATTCTCAAGAAAAAATCCAAGAAGTGCTGCAGGTTTATCAGCTTTTCTACTATATGGATACCCATATCACTGAAGAGGCTTTCCCTCATATCAGTCAAACCATTGAAACCTTGGCGACTTACTTTGTTAAAGGACTTTTTAAATAAAGGATTGCGATTCTTTATTTTTTAAACAAAAAAATGAATGAATATAATTATTTGTTCATTCAAGATTTTTTCTGAATTGGCTATTACGTAATCACTCAAATTTTAAAATAAAAGGAGGAAAAGCATGAATACGAATGGAGGAAAACAAATGAACGGATTAACCATTAGTGGTCTTAGCCTAGCATTAATCGGTATTTTAGTGATTATTTGGGGAACTACCAAAGTGTCTGTTAGTCTAGCAAATCCTGATTTTATGTCATTTGCGACTGGTGGTCTGATTTTGCTTGCAATAGGTCTCTGTATAGTGCCTCAATTATCATTTATCTATCAAATTGTAGGGATTTGGCTGGCGGCAGTAGCTATTATGGTTTATATTTACAGTCTGCCTAATATGGATGTTATTGTGATGGCAATAAGCTTCATTGTGACTATTGCGCTAGTACTATGGATATCATTTAAATTTTGGAAATAAAAGTTTTAAGGAGAAATCATGAAAGGACGTTCTAAAATGTTAACGATTATTGTATCAATTCTTGCTGTAGGCCTTTTTGTATGTCTCATTATTTGGGGTACGATTGTCTATTTTGGAGGCAGTCAATCTTTATCGGTTAAACGTATTGAAAATCCTAGCGACGATATTCACCTCATTCATCTGACAAAACTTAAAAATATGACTTGGAAGGCCGGTTCTTATGCTAAGATTGCCTTACCTAATGTTAAAGAGAGTGGACAAAAGAATCGCTGGCTGACTATTGCCTCCAATCCTGATGAGAATGAAATCCTCATTTTGACACACAATAGTGGTAGTTTATATAAGAAAACTTTGACCAGTTTATCAGCAGGAAGTAAGGTCGAGATGAGTTGGCTTTACTCTAATTTATCTGTTAAGGATGGTGAAGAGCCGCTTGTTTGTTTTGCATCTGATGTAGGTATTGCTGCAACACGACCAATTATCAAAAAGTGGGCTGGTAAACGTTCCATTGTTCTCAGCCACTTGGACAAAGGTGTCTTGGTTTTTGATAAAGAATTGTCTCAAATAGCTCAAAAATATAGTAACTTGGATTATAGCAAAAGTGCCAACCTTTCTCAAAGTAAAAAAAGACTGAAGCACGCAGCAGAACAGTATGGCAACAAAGCAATTTATCTCTTGGCTGGTCATCCTGGTGATACAGAAGCGATGAAAAAATTTCTTGAAGACAAAGGGATTGATAGCAAACAGATTAAGTTAGATTCTTTTAGGGGATTAAAATAATAATTTGGAAACGTTTTAGTCAAGAAAATTGCTTGATAAAAAAGTAGTAAAGCGGTATCATAGTAGAGAAGAAAAATTGGAGGACTATAATGACACATATTCAGTTTAATTACTCAAACGTGCTTGGAAAATTTGTTGCACCGCATGAAGTAGATTACATGCAAACACAAGTTTCTGCGGCAGATGAACTGTTGCGCAAAGGAACTGGTGCAGGAAGTGACTTCCGTGGCTGGCTTGACCTTCCAGAAAACTATGACAAAGAAGAATTCGCTCGCATTTTGAAAGCGGCAGCACAAATCAAATCAGACAGCGATGTTTTGGTCGTGATTGGGATTGGTGGGTCATACCTTGGAGCAAAAGCAGCGATTGATTTCTTGAGCAATCATTTTGCAAACTTGCAAACCAAAGAAGAACGCAAAGCTCCGCAAATTCTATATGCAGGAAACTCTATTTCATCTACTTATCTTGCAGACTTGGTGGAATACGTTTCGGATAAAGATTTCTCAGTTAATGTGATTTCTAAATCAGGGACAACGACAGAACCTGCCATTGCATTCCGTGTCTTCAAAGAACTTTTGATTAATAAATACGGTCAAGAAGAAGCTAACAAACGTATCTATGCGACAACTGACCGCCAAAAAGGTGCAGTTAAAGTGGAAGCAGATGCTAATGGTTGGGAAACATTTGTGGTGCCAGATGACATCGGTGGACGCTTCTCAGTATTGACAGCAGTTGGATTGCTTCCGATCGCTGCATCAGGTGCTGACATCAAAGCCCTTATGGAAGGTGCCAATGCTGCTCGTAAGGACTACACTTCAGACAAGATTGCAGAAAACGAAGCTTATCAGTACGCAGCTCTTCGTAACATCCTTTATCGTAAAGGCTATGCGACTGAAATTTTGGTTAACTATGAACCTTCTCTGCAATACTTCTCAGAATGGTGGAAACAATTAGCTGGTGAGTCAGAAGGAAAAGACCAAAAAGGTATTTATCCAACATCTGCTAATTTCTCAACAGACCTTCACTCTCTTGGGCAATTCATCCAAGAAGGTGCGCGTATTATGTTTGAAACAGTTGTCCGTGTGGACAAACCACGCAAAAACGTGACGATTCCTGAATTGGCAGAAGACTTAGACGGACTTGGATATCTTCAAGGAAAAGATGTTGACTTTGTTAACAAGAAAGCGACAGACGGTGTACTTCTAGCTCATACTGACGGTGACGTGCCAAATATGTATGTCACTCTTCCAGAGCAAGACGCCTTTACTCTTGGCTACACTATTTACTTCTTTGAGCTGGCTATCGCTATTTCTGGTTACTTGAATGCTATTAACCCATTTGACCAACCAGGTGTAGAAGCATATAAGAAAAATATGTTTGCTCTTCTTGGAAAACCAGGATTTGAAGAATTGAGCAAAGAATTGAACGCTCGTTTGTAATTTGTATACAATGGAACGACTTCTGAAAAGGAGTCGTTTTTTATATGCCAAGCATATAATTGAGTGAAATTTTTACAAAAACAGAAGAAAAAGATAGAAAGAAAGCGCTTTATTGTGTATAATAAAAGCAGATTATACAACGGAGGCGCTTCATGTCACAAGAAACTTATATCATGGCGATTGACCAAGGAACAACCAGCTCACGGGCGATTATTTTCAATAAGAAAGGTGAGAAGGTTGCTACGAGTCAAAAAGAGTTTACTCAGATTTTTCCACAGGCGGGCTGGGTTGAGCACAATGCAAATGAGATTTGGAATTCTGTGCAGTCGGTCATTGCAAATGCTTTTATTGAAAGTGGCATCAAGCCCACAGAGATTGAAGCAATTGGCATTACCAATCAACGGGAGACAACAGTTGTGTGGGATAAGAAAACAGGTTTGCCTATTTACAATGCCATTGTCTGGCAGTCTCGGCAAACAGCTCCTTTAGCAGAAAAGCTCAAGCAAGATGGATATGTAGATTTCTTTCATCAAAAAACAGGTTTAATCATAGATGCTTATTTCTCTGCGACCAAGGTACGCTGGATTTTGGATCAGGTAGAGGGCGCGCAGGAACGTGCAGAGCGAGGAGAATTGCTTTTTGGTACGATTGATACCTGGTTGGTTTGGAAATTAACGGATGGTGCGGCTCATGTGACAGATTATTCAAATGCAGCGCGGACCATGCTATACAATATCAAAGAGTTACAATGGGATGATGAGATTTTATCCTTGCTCAATATTCCTAAGGCTATGTTGCCAGAAGTTCGCTCGAATTCAGAAATTTATGGCAAAACAGCACCCTATCATTTTTATGGTGGAGAGGTACCAATTGCAGGAATGGCGGGCGATCAGCAGGCAGCTCTCTTTGGGCAATTAGCATTTGAGCCAGGAATGGTGAAGAATACTTATGGGACAGGCTCTTTCATCATTATGAATACTGGTCAGGAATGCAATTTATCAAAAAATAATCTTTTGACTACTATTGGTTATGGGATAAATGGCAAAGTGACCTATGCTTTGGAGGGTTCGATTTTTATTGCGGGTAGTGCCATTCAGTGGCTTCGTGATGGGCTTCGTATGATTGCTAGCTCACCTGAGTCTGAGCGATATGCAAAAAATTCCACCAATGAAAATGAAGTGTATGTTGTTCCAGCTTTTACGGGACTTGGAGCGCCTTATTGGGATCCAGAAGCAAGAGGTTCTATTTTTGGCTTGACACGTGGAACGAGTAAAGAAGATTTTATCAAAGCAACTTTGCAATCCATTGCTTATCAAGTGCGCGATATTATTGACACCATGCAAATGGACACAGGTACAGCTATCCAAGTTCTAAAGGTAGATGGTGGTGCTGCCATGAATGATTTTCTCATGCAGTTCCAAGCAGATATTCTGGGAATTGAATTAGCGCGTGCGGCAAATTTGGAAACAACAGCTCTTGGAGCAGCTTTTCTGGCAGGTCTTGCGGTTGGCTATTGGAAAGATATGGAAGAACTCAAAACATTAAATGCGGTTGGGGAAACGTTCCAACCTGCTATGCTAGAAGCAGAGCGCCAAAAATTGTACAAAGGCTGGAAAGCAGCAGTTGCAGCTACGCAATTTTTTGCAAAAGAATCTAGCAAATAGTTGAAAAATATAACTATGAGTTACAAGTGTCGGTAATCATTTAGTATAAGATACGAGAAGAGGGATTAGGAGCCAATCTTAGTTGCTCTTCTTTACTTTACTAACTCTTTTAGCATTAAATTTTCAGACTAAGAGTGAATTACATGCGTTTTGTATCAGTTGGATAGAGTAAAATGGTGAATATGCCTGCTCTTATTGGTTTTTTTGAAAATTATGGTATAATAGATATAATTTTGGTAGATGGAGTTGAGTTTTGAAGAAAAGCTATCGCGTCAAGAGCGAGAAAGATTTTAATGCGATTTTCAAAAGTGGGCAAAGTTTTGCCAATAGAAAATTCGTAATTTATAAATTAGAAAAGAAACAAAAACACTTTCGAGTAGGAATATCTGTCAGTAAAAAACTAGGAAATGCGGTCATGCGCAATAAGATTAAACGCCGTATTCGACACGTTTTGATAGCTCATCAAGCAGAGTTAGCAGCGCTTGATTTTGTCGTTATTGCACGCAAAGGTGTGGAAATTCTGACTTATCAAGAATTAGAGCAAAATTTGCTTCATGTACTAAAAATAGCAAAAATTTATCAGGAAGGTTTGAGTAGTGAAAAAGAAAAGTAAACTGGCGGGGCTTTTAGTTTTAGCTTCGCTCATCTTAACGGCGTGTGGGACGAGTGAGGTCACAGCGAGTTCGCCGGATTTATGGGAGAGATTTGTCTATTTCTTCGCCGTAACGATTCGTTTCCTGTCATTCAATGGAAGTACAGGAATTGGGATTATCCTTTTCACATTGATTATTCGGACAGTTCTTTTGCCTGTTTTCCAATTGCAGATCAATGCTTCTCGGAAAATGCAGGAAGCGCAGCCGTTAGTGAAAGAATTGCAAGCGAAGTATCCAGGGCGTGATATGGAAAGCCGTAATCGTCTGGCTCAAGAAACGCAAAAACTATATAGAGAATTAGGAGTGAAGCCTTCGGCATCATTTTGGCCCTTGCTCATTCAAATGCCTGTGCTGATTGCCTTATACCATGCTTTGATTCGTGTTGAGTTTCTTAAAGTTGGGCATTTTCTATGGATGAACCTTGGGGCGACAGACCCTTATTATATTTTGCCAGTTTTAGCAGCCGTTTTCACCTTTTTGAGTACTTGGTTGAGCAATAAAGGAATGGCGGAACGCAATGGCTTGATGACAGGAATGATGTTTGTCATGCCGCTGTTTGTCTTCTTCTTTGCCATGAGTGTAGCGAGTGGGGTTGCTTTGTATTGGAGCACATCGTACGCGTATCAAGTGTTCCAAACGCTTTTACTGAGCAATCCATATAAAATCATTGCAGAAAGAGAAGCGAAAGCGACTGCTGAGCGGGAACGTGAAGAAAAGAAAAAACGTGCTTATCGCAAAGCACAAAAAAAGAAAAAGTAAGGAGGCGCTTGTATGGTATTATTTACAGGAGCGAGTGTTGAAGAAGCCATTCAAAATGGCTTGCGCGAGTTAGATATTCCACGGATGAAAGCACATATCAAAGTGATTTCTCGTGAGAAAAAAGGATTTTTAGGATTATTTGGCAAGAAATTAGCCCAAGTTGATGTGGAACCTATTAACGAAACAACGGTAGTAAAAGCTAACCAAAAAGCTGTCAAAGGTGTTCCGGAAGCAATCAATGCTCAAAATGAGCCCGTTAAAAGCGTGAGTGAAGCAACTGTTGACTTAGGACATGTTGTTGCAGCCATTAAAAAAATCGAAGAAGAAGGCAAAGAAATCTCAGATGATGTGAAAGCTGAAATTTTGAAGCACGAAAAAGAAGCCAGCACGATTCTTGAAGAAACAGGCACAATTGACTTATTGAAAGATAGTGACATCGTAAATTTTCAAAAATCGGTCGCTCAAGAAGAAAAGACAACTGACAAGATTATTGCTTTTGACCAAGCTGTAGAAAAGCACTCGGAAGTCCAACCGATAGCTGAGGAGCCGGCTGATTTTGAAGATTTGGGCATTCAAGTGGAAGAAGATTATGATGTTGAAGAAGTTGTTGCGAGTGTGACAGGTTATGTGCAAAACATCGTGGACGAAATGGACGTTGAAGCTAGCATTGCAAGTGCTCATAATCGTCGGACAATCAATATGCAGATTGATACCAATGAGCCTGGTCGCATTATCGGCTATCACGGAAAAGTACTGAAAGCTCTTCAATTGTTGGCACAGAATTATCTTTATAATTGCTATTCTAAGAGTTTTTACATTTCTATCAATGTTAATGATTATGTAGAACATCGAGCAGAAGTTCTACAAAGCTACGCTCAAAAGCTAGCTGATCGTGTGTTGGAATACCAACATAGTCAAAAAACCGACCCAATGTCCAACAATGAGCGGAAAATTATCCACCGTATCATTTCTAAAATGGATGGACTTACTAGCTATTCAGAAGGTGATGAGCCAAATCGTTATGTTGTTGTGGATATTGACAGTGAATAATAAACTAAGGACTGAGAAGAATTTCTTTTCAGTCTTTCTTTCCGCTTAGTCCACTAATTGACGTGCTTGAGATTGAGAAGAAAGGAGCTTACATGTCTATTTTTCCAGCTATTGAAACTTACTTAGCATTACAAGGACATAAATATATTTCTCCTGATAAAGCGGGAGAATTGAGAGAGACGATGCTTGATGTTAAACAGAAAGGTCAGACAGCACGTACGGAATTTTCAGACTTGGTTAAGCAATTTCAAACATCTTATCCAAAATTAACTCTGGAGCGTACCAGCAACTGGATGAATCAAGCTCAAATTTTGCGTCCCCATTTTTGGAACTATTTGTGTGGTTATGGCGATATCACAGAACCAATGTTTGCGCTGCGTTTATATGGGAAGCCAAGAGATTTTGGAGTATCGTTAGAAGTCAGCTTTATCGAGCGCAAGAAAGATGAAACCAGTCTGACGAAGCAAAATAGAGTTTTGCAGGTGCCAATCGCAACTCCAGTTTATTACTTGGCTCAAATAAATGGTGTCAGTCAACGATTTGCTGGGACAGAAGAAAATCGGCAGTATTTGAGCCAGCAAGTAAAAATAGGGCAAGTCCGTAAAGTCTTAGTAAAATACGATGTAGATTTAGCCCAAGCCACATCAGTAAGACAAGTGTTGGAGCAACTCCAGAAAGCTATGACAACTCTCATTCCTTTTTATGAGGCAACCAGAAAATTGTAAGAGGTTTAAGCAACCTTTTTTTAGATTTAGCAAAAACAATTTCGCGCTGCTATTGACAAAAGGCTTAGAATCATATAGAATAGTAAAGTATGTTTAGTAACTGATCACAATAGCCGGCTAAACGAATACAAGAATCTAAGAGGAGGTATTCAAAGTGAAACGTACTTATCAACCAAGTAAAATCCGTCGTGCGCGCAAACACGGTTTCCGTCATCGTATGGCAACTAAAAACGGTCGTCGCGTGCTTGCTAGCCGTCGTCGTAAAGGACGCAAAGTTTTGGCTGCATAATCCAAACGAATACAAGATGAAGAACCAACGGAAACTCGAGACCGCTGGTTTTTTTGTTGGAGAACAAAGGGACAATCTGCATTTGCTCAGAGATTTTGATATAATAGAAACTGATATAAAGAGGAATGAATGATGAACATTTTTGACACACATACACACCTCAATGTGGACAATTTTGCAGGCAAAGAAGCTGAAGAAATTGTTTTTGCACGCGAGTTAGGTGTTACCAAGATGAATATTGTGGGTTTTGATGCAGAAACCATTGAAAAGTCGCTAGCGCTGTCTCGTCAATATGATGAGCTTTACAGTACGATTGGCTGGCATCCGACGGAGGCAGGTTCTTACACGCAGGAAGTGGAGGACATGCTTGTCAGTCATTTGCATGATCCAAAAGTTATTGCTCTTGGTGAGATTGGTCTGGATTATCATTGGATGACAACACCAAAAGAAGTACAAGAGCGAGTTTTTCGGCGGCAGATTCAATTATCAAAAGATCTTGACTTGCCTTTTGTAGTGCACACTCGTGATGCCTTGGACGAAACATATGAGATTATTAAAAGTGAAGGTGTTGGTCCTCGTGGCGGCATTATGCACTCTTATTCAGGTTCTTTGGAAATGGCAGAGCGTTTTATCCAGCTTGGTATGATGATTTCATTTTCGGGTGTGGTCACGTTTAAGAAGGCTGTAGATGTGCAGGAAGCTGCGCAAAATCTCCCTTTGGATAAAATCCTAGTTGAAACTGACGCACCTTACTTAGCTCCTGTTCCAAAACGTGGTCGTGAAAACCGGACGGCTTATACTCGCTATGTTGTAGACAAGATTGCAGAACTTCGTAGTTTGACTGTCGGAGAAGTTGCGCAAGCGACCTATGAAAATGCGCTGCGAATATTTAATTTGAAAGAAGATTGATGAAAGAAAAAATTTCTCAAGTCATCGTTGTAGAAGGTCGAGATGATACAGCTAACCTTAAAAGATACTTTGACGTAGAAACTTATGAAACGAGAGGGTCTGCAATTTGTCAAAAAGACATTCAACGCATCAAACATCTCCATAACTTGCATGGAGTGATCGTTTTTACCGATCCAGATGTCAATGGCGAGCGGATTCGTAGAATGATTATGACAGAGATTCCTAGCGTTCAGCATGCTTTTTTAAAGCGCAATGAGGCAGCTCCCAAGTCTAAAAGTAAAGGAAAATCATTAGGTATTGAGCATGCTTCTTATGAAGATTTGAGGACAGCTCTTTCGCAGGTGACTAAGAATTTTGAAAAAACGACTGATTTTGACATTACACGCTCAGATTTGATTCGTTTAGGATTTCTAGCTGGAAAAGATAGCCGCAAACGTCGCGAGTTTTTAGGGAAAGAACTCCGTATTGGCTATTCAAATGGGAAACAATTGCTTAAACGCTTGGAATTATTTGGGATAAATTTAGCAAAAGTTGAGAGCGTGATGGCGCATTATCAAGAAAGTGAAAAGTAAAGGAATAGTATGAAAAAATGTATCATAACAGGTGGAAATAGCGGGATAGGTTATCAAGCAGCTAAACAGCTAGCTGATAAAGGCTGGCAGGTAACGATTTTTTGTCGTAGTAAAGAGAGAGCTGAGAGCGCCTGTGAGACAATCATTAGTGAAACTGGTAATTCTCATGTCAGCTACCTATTAGCAGATCTTTCTGACTTAACGAGTACCAAAACAGCTATTGAAAATTATATCCAGACTCAAGGAGCGCTTGATGTCTTGATAAATAATGCTGCTGACTTTGATTTATCAATTAAGCAACCAGTTTTAACCAAAGATGGATTGGAAAAGCAGTTTGCGACCAATGTTGTAACTCCTTTTTTGCTATCCCAGTCTTTTATTTCCTTATTGAAAGAGTCCGAGAGTGGTCGCATTCTCAATATTTCATCGCAAGGTTTACAAGCCTATCCTTTTATTAAATTGAATTTTGATAATCTAAAGGGCGAACAATCTTACACCCCTTCAAAAACTTATTACCAGAACAAATTAGCGCTTCTTATGCTGACCTTAGCGATGAGAGCAAGGTACAAAGACGTTACAATTCAGGCTATCAGAGTACCTAGTGTTAAGGTAGATATGAAGCGTTATAGTCACCTTTCTTCCTTTATGAAAAACCTATACAAACTGAAATCTCGATTCTCAATTTCGCCTGAAGAAATGGCACAAACCTATGTCGCTCTCGCCACGGGAAACAGCTATAACGGCTTTTTATACAATGAAAAATGCCAAGAGGTCAAAGCCAATCGCTCGGTTTATGATCAAGAGGCACAAGAGAAACTCTGGCAGCTCCTGAGCCAGTTGACCTTAGAAAAGAGAAAAAATGCGAATAGCAGACTGGGTTAATATTGAAGTGTATAAGAGAAATAATTCATATTTTTAATATGATATAATCTCATTTATTTCTATTCAAACAGAAAATTTTGTGTTAATATATAATTGCGTATGATAAGATTTTTGACTTGTGTGTTCGCAAGTATTAACGACAATGTTATAGGAGTGTCTAGCTCACTCCAGCATTCCAGCTTAAGAGGAAGGGTAAGGATGACTGCTGCTGGAAAAAATTCTTAGTGTTATTTATTTTACCATTCGGAATTATTCTATTGCTGTCGTTCGCCTAAGAGTTGTCATACGCTTTTTTCTTTTTTAAGGAAGACCTTATGAATAAATTGAAACAGTTAGAAACAAAAGATGATTTTGCAAGTCTGCTTGGGTTTAAAAATAGCAAATACATTAATTACATATTGTATAGTGTTGGGACGGATCACCTATATAAGACATTTTCTATCCCCAAGAAAAACGGTGGAGAGAGAATTATCCATGCTCCTAAAGAGAAGCTAAAACGTCTTCAAAGGAAATTAGCAGCTGTATTGTGGGATTGTTATGTTGAAAGTTTAGAAATAAAATCAAAGAATAAAAAATTTAAAATTCCAGCTATATCACATGCTTTTGAGAAAGATAAAAGTATTATTACAAATGCACAGATACATAGGAATAAAAAATATGTTCTAAATGTCGATTTAAAAGACTACTTTGATAGTTTTAATTTTGGTCGGGTAAGGGGGTTCTTTCTAAAGGATGCTACTTTTAAAGTTCCTGAAGAGATTGCGACTGTTATTGCTCAAATTGCCTGCTACAAAGGGAAGTTACCTCAAGGAGCGCCGTCTTCCCCCATTATAACTAATTTGATTGCAAAAATTTTAGATTATCGAATTGTGAAAATTGCTAAAAAATATAGGTTCGCATATACCAGGTACGCAGATGATATGACTTTTTCTACAAATCGAGATTTAAGCTCCAATAAGTCGAGAGCTTCCAAAGAATTGCAACATTTTATGGAAGAGTTAGAAAATGTAATAACGTCATCAGGATTTAAAATAAATCCTAAAAAAACACGCTTATCCGATGAAACACAACGGCAAGAGGTTACAGGACTAATTGTAAATAAGAAGATTGGTGTGAAAAGAGAGTACATCAAGAATACCCGTGCAATGGCTTTTAAGCTATATAAAGATGAAAAGTTTGAGATTGATGGAAAACAAGGGACAATGGAACAGTTAACGGGTCGCTTTGCTTTTATCTTGCAAATAAGCCAATATAACAATTATCTTTTGTATAAAAAATCTTTAGTTGAAAACAACTTCGAATATCAAAAGAATCTTTTGGGGAGAAATTCGTCAAAAAAATCTGCATCTAAATATTATTGGAAATATATTTTTTACAATAGAGATTTGAGAAAAGAATTATTTTATAATAAGCAGCACAAAAAATACAGTCTTCCTCAAGAGTTTTATAGTATTAATGAAGCTGAAAAAGAAACTTATATGTCTTTATTTGATTCCAGAGAGAAGGAATATAAAAAGTTTCTCTTTTACAAATATTTTTTTGGGAATGATAAACCGATGATAGTAACTGAAGGAAAAACTGATTCAAAGTATATAAAGGCTGCGTTAAAAAAACTTTATAAACGATATCCTGAATTAATTGAGAAAATTAATGGTAACTTTATATTTAAAATTGATTTTTTAAAACATAGTAACACAGCAGAATACCTTTTTTATGTACCAGAGGGGGGAGAAGGCTTCAAATATTGGTATAATTATTTTTCGAGTAAAATACCTAGTAATATTTTTAAACAAAAATTTCCTATAAAAGATTTAGGGCAAGATATATATCATAAGATATACCCGAATTACATTGAGTATTTTCAGACTCTAACATCCAGAAAACCGAATCATCCAACTATATTTTTATTTGATAATGAACCTGTAGGAAGTCCGCTTTATGAGTTCGCGAATCATGCGAGTGAATTACAAATTGATACAAATACTTTAAATCAAATTAGAGGAAGTAATTTTTATAGAATTAGTAAAAGAAATAGTTTGTACGTAATGGCAATACCTTTAATATCTAATATGAATAACGGAAAGTCATCTGATATTGAGGATTTACTACTTGCTTGCAATCAACCACCTGTTTTAAATGGGAAGACCTTTTCGAAAGGTGGAGGGTCAAATCATTATGGGAAAGAAATATTTTCAAAATATGTATTAAAAAATTATAAACAGTTTGATTTTATGGAATATATTCCCTTGCTAGATGGGATAAGAGACAATATTCTAGATTATAAGTAACATTATTTATGAAAAAGAGAGCCTGAATCTATTGGAAGAACTATCAAGAGAAGTGTATCATCACAGGTGGTAACAGAAAACGATTTGACTGAGTAGCCTGAAGCTTAGTCGGAAGTACTAGTAATCATTGGTAGTGTACCTTAATATCAGATAAACTATCTATTTGAATTTGTTTGGTAAAATACGAAAGGAAGCGAGATGGCAAATAGAAGCTATATTTATTTAAAAAACGGAGATGAGGCACGTGTTTTAGCAGAGGGAATTTATATGATTCCTTATTTCTGGCAACTGTTTTGGGGTGAAGAAGAGTTACAAACAGCCATTGCTCTATGGCAAAAAGCAGAAGAGCTTGAAAAAGAAGATAAAGGAAAAACAGAAGAATTTTATCGGACACAGGATATGGGGATTACTCTTTCTGTTGAAAACTTTCATCAGAATGCTCGTCGCAATCGCTCCTTTTTAGAGCAGCATGCTCCACAAACTTTGCAACTGTACGATGACTTTGTGTGTTACATTACTGCAAATATCAAAGAGGGCGATACGCTAGGATTTGACGTTTTAGAAATTATTTCTATGGACGAGTTGCCTATTGCTTCTGACAAACTTTTAAAAAATGTCCGTGCTATTCAGCAAAATCAACCGAAAGATTTGGATTTTTCTTTAACAGATAAAGATTTGCTTGGGATAGCTATGGGTTTCCCAGATGATTATGCTTCAGACATGTTGCCAGTAGATAATATTCTAAATTCGGTTGCCTACCAAGATGAGTTGAAGAAAGGTAAAAATCAAAAAAACAAGCAAATGACTGATGTGACTGAATCTACTTCAACAGAAACTAAACGCCGTATTCATCCGGCATTTTGGATTTTGCTTGTGCTGGGAATTATGCGAATTTTATATATTTTATTCAGATAACAGATAGAAAAGAGATTTATGAGAATTGCGGATTATAGTGTGACGCGGGCTGTGCTTGAGCGTCATGGCTTTACTTTTAAAAAATCGTTCGGTCAGAATTTCTTGACTGATACCAATATTTTACAAAAAATTGTGGACACAGCTGAGATTGATGAGAATGTTAATGTTATCGAAATCGGACCAGGCATCGGGGCACTGACTGAGTTTTTGGCGGAAAATGCAGCCGAAGTCATGGCTTTTGAAATTGATGATCGCTTGGTGCCGATTTTGGCAGATACTCTGCGGGATTTTGACAATGTGCACGTGGTCAATGAAGATATTCTTAAGTCAGACTTGCAAGCCCGAATCAAGGAATTTGCTAATCCAAATCTTCCTATCAAAGTGGTGGCCAACCTGCCTTACTACATTACCACTCCTATCCTCATGCACTTGATTGAGAGTGGCATTCCTTTTAGTGAATTTGTCGTGATGATGCAGCGAGAAGTGGCTGATCGTATCTCGGCGCAGCCCAATAGTAAATCTTATGGCAGTTTGTCAATAGCAGTGCAGTATTATATGACCGCCAAGGTCGCTTTTATCGTACCACGAACAGTCTTTGTTCCTGCCCCAAATGTGGATTCGGCTATCCTCAAGATGGTCCGCAGAGACCAGCCAGCAGTTGGGGTCAAAGATGAAGCTTTCTTCTTCAAAGTCTCAAAAGCTAGTTTTACCCACCGCCGGAAAACCCTCTGGAATAATCTAACCAGTTATTTTGGGAAGTCTAATGAAGTCAAAACAAAGCTAGAGTCCGCTTTGGACAATGCTGAGTTATCTCCAAGTGTACGAGGAGAAGCGCTTGATTTGCAAGAATTTGCGCATTTAGCAGACAGCTTATATGATGAAGGATTCAGATAAGTTGGATAATACTGTAAACAAAAAGCCTCGCTAAGTTCGTCTTAGTGAGGCTCTTTATAAGGAAAGGACGGGATTTGAACCCGCGCATGAATAAAATCCATTTGCCGGATTTCGAGTCCGGTGCCGTACCAAGCTGGGCCACCTTTCCAAAATTTAGAATAAGGAATTTTTGAATGGGCTCGATAGAAGCATTCAAAATAGGCTATTTCGTTTTAGGAGAGAAAGCAAAGCGCAGCATAGGCTGCAATACCAAAACACCTAACAAAATAAAAATGCGGAAAAAGGGATTTGAACCCTCACGTCCGAATGGACACATGCGCCTGAAGCATGCGCGTCTGCCGTTCCGCCATTTCCGCTCGGTATCTATTATACCACATTGGCGACGTTTTTCATCATTTTTTTGCACTAAAAAGCAAAATACTGCTTTTTTTGATATAATGAACTTATTAAGGTTAAAGGAGTTCATTTGAAAGGAACAATCGTGAAAGCCTTAGCTGGCTTCTATTATGTAGAGTCGGAAGGCAAGGTGTATCAGACCAGAGCTAGAGGGAATTTTCGCAAGAAAGGTCAAACGCCTTATGTGGGAGATGAGGTCGAATTTTCTGCTGAGAAAGATTCTGAAGGATACATTTTAAAAATAGCAGAGCGAAAAAACAGTCTGGTACGTCCACCTATTGTTAATATCGATCAGGCTGTCGTGATAATGAGTGCCAAAGAGCCAAATTTCAATCCCAATCTTTTGGATCGGTTCTTAGTTCTTTTGGAGCAGAAAGCCATTCATCCGATTATTTATATCAGTAAATTGGATTTGTTGGAGTACGATAAAGAGCTAGATGCTTTCCTTGAGGTTTACCAAGCGATTGGTTATGATACTGCCAAAACAGTAGCCGAACTATTGCCATTTTTGACAAGTAAAAAGACAGTTTTTATGGGGCAGACGGGAGTTGGCAAGTCCACTTTGCTCAATAAAATTGCACCGGATTTGCAATTAGAAACAGGTGAGATTTCAGAAAGTCTGGGCCGTGGTCGTCATACCACGCGGGCAGTTAGTTTTTACAATCTCAATGGAGGAAAAATTGCGGATACTCCGGGATTTTCTTCCTTGGATTACGAAGTGGACAATGCGGAGGATTTAAACCGAGCATTTCCTGAAATTGCTGAAGTCAGTCGCGACTGTAAATTTCGAACCTGTACTCATACGCATGAACCAAATTGTGCGGTGAAACCTGCCGTTGAAAATGGAACAATTGCAGCCTTTCGATTTGAAGATTACTTGCAATTTTTGAGTGAAATTGAACATCGTCGTGAAATCTATAAAAAAGCAGTTAAAAAGCAACCTAAATGAGGAGGAAGCTAAATGAAATCTTATAAAATTGCACCGTCTATTTTAAGTGCAGACTATGCAAACTTTGAATCAGAATTGAAAAAATTAGAAGCCACAGGGGCAGAGTACGCTCATATTGATATTATGGACGGACATTTTGTTCCCAATATCAGCTTCGGTGCGGGTGTGGTAGCGAGCATGCGACCACACAGTAGATTAGTATTTGATTGTCATCTTATGGTCTCCAATCCAGAACACCATATTGAAGATTTTGCTCGTGCGGGTGCAGATATTATCAGCATCCATGCTGAAGCAACACCACATATTCACGGAGCTTTGCAAAAGATTCGGGCAGCTGGTGTCAAGGCAAGTGTTGTTATCAATCCGGGAACGCCTGTTGAAGCGGTGAAAAACGTACTTAATCTGGTTGACCAAGTCTTAGTAATGACTGTCAATCCGGGCTTCGGTGGACAAGCTTTTCTACCAGAAACAATGGATAAAGTACGCGAATTAGTCGTTTTGAGAGAAGTGAACCAACTAGACTTTGATATTGAAGTAGACGGTGGTATTGATGATGAAACCATTCGCATTGCCAAAGAGGCTGGTGCTAATGTCTTTGTGGCAGGTAGTTATGTGTTCAAAGGTGATGTCGCTCATCAGGTTCAAACCTTGAAAGAAGCATTGCATGATTAAAATTGCTCTCTTTGCTGGTGGGACGATAGATAGCTTTCAAATGGATTTTGACCTCTTTATCGGAGTAGATAGGGGAAGCCTGTTTCTCATTGAACAAGGCATTTGCCCAGATTTAGCGGTCGGTGATTTTGATTCCGTTTCGGAGAAAGAGTTGGCTTTGATTTGTTCTCAATCGAAAGAGGTACTTCAAGCACAACCTGAAAAAGATGATACGGATTTAGAGTTGGCTGTCAAAGCTGTTTTTGCACGTTATCCACAAGCTCAACTAACGATTTTTGGTGCTTTTGGTGGGCGCTTGGATCATACTTTGGCAAATATTTTCTTACCAAGTAATCCAGAAATTGTCCCTTGTATGCAGCAAATTCGACTGTGCAATGCACAAAATGAGCTCCGCTATTGCCCTCAAGGGCGTCACGAGATAAAGCCAGTAGCTGGTATGAACTATTTAGCTTTTATGCCTGCAGACGACGGTCGTTTGACCATTGAAGGCGCCAAATATCCTTTAAACGAATCCAATTATTTTTTCAAAAAAGTGTATGCTTCTAACGAATTTATAGATGAGTCCGTTTTTTTAGAGTGCCAATCAGGTTATGTTATTGTCATTTATAGCAAAGACAGGAGTTAGTATGGAGTTTGTAATCATCCTCTTATTGCTGGGAAATCTTATTGTGACCTTTCTTTTGTGGCAAAAGAATCAGCAACAGACAGACCAAGCGAAGAAGATTTTTGAAGATCAAGCCGATCAATTATCTGATCAGTTGGATTACCGTTTTGAGCAGGAGCGGCAGCAACGCCTTCTAGCACAGCAACAGCTGGAATTAGCTCTGGGAGATCGTTTGGGAGAGGTGCGCACGGATTTACATCGAAATTTAACGGAAATGCGGTTAGAGATAAGCGAGAATCTAACTAAAAATCGTGATAAGACAGACGAACGAATGCGTCAGATTCAAGAGTCAAATGACCGTCGTTTAGAGCAAATGCGCCAAACAGTGGAAGAAAAATTAGAGAAAACGTTGCAGGCGAGATTGCAAACGTCTTTTGAAACAGTTTCAAAACAATTAGAGTCGGTCAATCGTGGCTTGGGAGAAATGCAAAATGTAGCGCGTGATGTCGGCACTCTAAACAAAGTGCTCTCCAATACCAAAACGCGTGGAATTTTAGGAGAATTGCAGCTTGGTCAGATTATTGAAGATATTATGACACCGAGTCAGTATGAACGCGAATTTGCGACGGTTGCAGGATCTAGTGAGCGCGTAGAGTATGCGATTAAATTAC
Source organism: Streptococcus sp. IsoGale021 (assembly GCF_031142795.1). NCBI lineage: Bacteria > Bacillati > Bacillota > Bacilli > Lactobacillales > Streptococcaceae > Streptococcus > Streptococcus sp. IsoGale021. The sequence goes on along the minus strand of NZ_JAKZJH010000001.1, from coordinate 95,719 downwards.
CGGGACAAGTGGAAAAAGAATACATCTACTTGCCGATTGATTCCAAGTTTCCGCTTGCTGACTACTATCGCTTAGAGGATGCTTACGAATCAGGAAACAAAGAAGAGATTGATTTGTACCGCAAGTCTTTGCTAGCGAGTGTCAAACGTTTTGCCAAGGACATCAATAAGAAATACTTAGCGCCTCCTGCAACAACAAACTTTGGCGTGATGTTTTTACCAACGGAAGGGCTTTATTCAGAAGTTGTTCGCAATCCGGAATTCTTTGATAATTTGCGTCGAGACGAGCAGATTGTGGTCGCAGGACCGTCTACGTTGTCTGCCCTACTCAATTCGCTTTCGGTTGGTTTTAAAACGCTCAACATTCAACGAAGTGCAGATGACATCAGCAAGGTTTTGGGCAATGTCAAATCAGAATTTAATAAATTTGGCGGTGTTTTACTCAAGGCACAAAAACATTTGCAACACGCTTCTGGCAATATTGATGAATTACTGACGCGCAGAACCAATGCTATCGAGCGAACTTTGCGCCATATTGAAATTTCGGATAAGTCGGACTTCAACGGTCTACTAGATTTCCAAGATGAAGAGGAAGAATATGAAGATTAACCAAATGAAAAAAGACGAGCTGTTTGAGGGGTTTTACCTCATCAAATCCGCTGAACTGCGTCAGACAAGGGCTGGAAAAAATTATTTGGCATTTACTTTTCAAGATGACACAGGAACGATTGAAGGAAAATTGTGGGATGCACAACCACACAATGTAGAAGAGTTTACTGCTGGGAAAGTCGTTCGCATGCAAGGGCGCAGAGAAGTTTATAACAACACCCCTCAAGTCAATCAAATTACCTTGCGATTGCCTAAAGTTGGCGAGCCAAACAATCCGGCTGATTTTAAGGAAAAACCACCGGTTGATGTCCAAGAGTTACGTGACTATCTCTCGCAAATGATTTTTAAAATTGAAAATCCAGTTTGGCAGCGTGTGGTACGGGCTTTGTATGCTAAATACGATAAAGAATTTTACTCCTATCCAGCAGCGAAAACCAATCACCACGCTTTTGAGGCAGGACTTGCTTTTCATACTGCGACTATGGTGCGGCTGGCAAATGCTATTGGTGAGATTTACCCGCAACTAAATAAGAGTTTACTTTATGCAGGAATTATGCTCCATGATTTAGCAAAGGTGCTGGAATTGACAGGCCCAGAGCAAACAGAATACACCGTTCGAGGCAATCTCATCGGACACATCGCTTTGATTGATGAAGAAATAACAAAGGTGTTGGCAGAATTAAAAATTGACGACACTAAAGAAGATGTCATTGTTCTCCGTCATGTTCTGCTAAGCCATCATGGCTTGTTGGAGTACGGCAGTCCTGTCCGTCCGAAAATCATGGAAGCTGAAATTATCCACATGATTGATAATTTAGATGCGGAAATGATGATGATGACTTCGGCTCTAGCCTTGGTTGGCGAGGGTGAGATGACCAATCGAATCTTTGCTATGGACAACCGCTCTTTCTATAAGCCTAATTTTGATAAGTAAAAAACGAAAAACGAATGTTATTGCAAAAATAATGTTCGTTTTTTGGACTGATTATGATATAATGAAGAAAATAAAATAAATTGGTGAAAAAATGAAATTAAGAAGAAGTGAACGCATGGTAGTTATTTCTAACTACCTAATCAATCATCCGTACGAATTAACAAGTCTCAATACATTTGCTGAGAAGTATGAGTCCGCAAAATCTTCCATTTCTGAAGATATTGTCATTATCAAACGTGCTTTTGAAGAAATGGAAATCGGGCACATCGAAACCATTACAGGAGCAGGAGGAGGCGTTATTTTTACTCCCTCTATCTCGGATAAAGAAGCTAGAGCAATGGTGGAAGACCTCCGCACGAAATTGTCTGAAAGCAATCGAATTTTACCCGGTGGCTACATTTATTTGTCAGATTTGTTGAGTACACCTTCTATTTTAAATAACATTGGACGCATTATCGCCAAAACATTTAGAAAACAAAAAATTGATGCTGTTATGACAGTTGCTACAAAGGGAGTGCCATTGGCGAATGCAGTGGCAAATGTGCTAAATGTTCCATTTGTAATTGTGCGGCGCGATTTGAAAATAACAGAGGGTTCAACGGTCAGTGTCAATTATGTGTCAGGCTCAAGCGGCGACCGTATTGAAAAGATGTTTTTGTCGAAGCGAAGCTTAAAAGCTGGCAGTCGTGTACTAATTGTAGATGATTTCTTGAAGGGCGGTGGGACAGTTAATGGGATGATTAGTCTTTTACGAGAGTTTGATTCGGAATTAGCTGGTGTAGCTGTTTTTGCCGAAAATGCACAGACAGAACGCGAACACCTAGAGTACAAATCATTATTGAAAGTGACAGATATCGATGTGAAGTCCAACAAAATTAGCGTAGAAGTTGGGAATATTTTTGACAAATAGATGAGGTGAAAATTTGAAAAATATATTGGATAAATTGGATCAAAGCTCTTTGTGGCTAAGAATTTCGATTGTTACAGCTTTGGCGCTCATTCTTGCTGCTGGATTGTTTTTCGTTAAAAAGCAAGATGACGCGACGCGTGCAGCTGCTCCGACTGTAAGGCGAACCATTTCAACATCAAAATCTTCAGAATCGAAAGCAGAAAAAGAGAAAAAAGAGCAAGCCAAAATTGCACAAGAGGCAGAAGAGGCTGTTAAAAAACTGGAAGCGGAGCAGACGACGGCTAATGTAACACCTGCTCAAGAAAAAGTGGACAAGTTGAAAGACGAAGCTCAAAAAGCTCAACTTCAACAACGGATTAAGGCAGTTAGTGACGCGATTGCTGCGCGTGAAGCCAATGAAGCAGCTGCTACAGCAAATCAAAACGCTGTGACGCCTCAAACAGATGCAGGGCAAACGTACCAACAAACTTATCCTCAAACCTATCAAGCTCCAGCAACTTCAGCTACCACAGGACAGGCTGAGACCAATTCAACTCAAACTCCAACGACTAACGGAAACGGAGCAAGTGTCCCAACCATAAATACTACTGGACAATAGCTGGGATTTCAATAGGAAAACTATAAAAAATATATTGACAAAGAAAGTGCCGTCGTGTTATACTAATAGACGGTACTTTTTACTTTTGGTCTCTCAAAAGTGTACAGAGACGTGCTGACAAATGTTGCAAAAGTACACACAGATGATAGCTGTCACCAAGTGTATCATCACCAAAATTAAAAAAATACAGGAGAAATGTAGATGCCTACAATTAACCAATTGGTTCGCAAACCGCGTAAATCAAAAGTAGAAAAATCTAAATCACCAGCTTTAAACGTTGGCTATAATAGTTTGAAGCGTGTACCTACTCGTGAAAACTCACCACAAAAACGTGGTGTAGCAACTCGTGTTGGTACTATGACACCTAAAAAACCGAACTCAGCTCTTCGTAAGTTTGCTCGTGTACGTTTGAGCAATCTGATCGAAGTAACTGCATATATCCCAGGTATCGGACATAACTTGCAAGAACACAGCGTTGTGCTTCTTCGTGGTGGACGTGTAAAAGACCTTCCAGGGGTACGTTACCATATTGTTCGTGGTGCACTTGATACTGCAGGTGTAACTGATCGTAAACAAGGCCGTTCTAAATACGGTACGAAAAAACCAAAAGCATAAGGAAAGGGGATAAAGATCAATGAGTCGTAAAAACCGTGCGCCTAAGCGCGAAGTATTGCCAGATCCGCTCTACAATTCAAAATTAGTGACACGTCTTATCAACCGCGTTATGCTTGATGGGAAACGTGGTACAGCAGCTTCAATCGTATATGGTGCTTTTGAGCAAATCAAAGAAGCTACTGGAAATGATGCACTTGAAGTATTTGAAGCAGCTATGGAAAACATCATGCCTGTACTTGAAGTACGTGCTCGCCGTGTCGGTGGTTCTAACTACCAAGTCCCAGTTGAAGTTCGTCCAGAACGTCGTACAACTCTTGGACTTCGTTGGTTGGTAACTATTTCACGTTCACGTGGAGAACACACTATGCAAGATCGCCTTGCAAAAGAAATCATGGATGCAGCTAACAATACTGGTGCAGCTGTTAAAAAACGTGAAGATACTCACCGTATGGCTGAAGCTAACCGTGCTTTTGCTCACTTCCGCTGGTAAGATTGCTTCTCTTTTTAGAGAATTGCAAAAGCTCTTTCAAAGGCTTAATACTCTTACTAATTAGCATGAGTAATCAACAAGCGGGTAGGATTTGCCTACTCGCTTTTCTTAAAATATGTTATAATAAACTGTAAATAAAATAATAGGAGAAACAACCAAATGGCTCGCGAATTTTCACTTGAAAAAACTCGTAACATCGGTATCATGGCTCACGTCGATGCTGGTAAAACAACAACGACTGAACGTATTCTTTACTATACCGGTAAAATCCATAAAATTGGTGAAACACACGAAGGTGCTTCACAAATGGACTGGATGGAACAAGAACAAGAACGTGGTATTACTATTACATCTGCTGCAACAACAGCACAATGGAAGGATTACCGTGTCAACATTATTGACACACCAGGGCACGTGGACTTCACAATTGAAGTACAACGTTCTCTTCGTGTATTGGATGGTGCCGTAACTGTCCTTGACTCACAATCAGGTGTTGAACCTCAAACGGAAACAGTTTGGCGTCAAGCAACTGAATATGGCGTTCCACGTATCGTATTTGCTAACAAAATGGATAAAATCGGTGCAGACTTCCTTTACTCAGTAAGCACACTTCACGATCGCCTTCAAGCAAATGCTCATCCAATTCAATTGCCAATCGGTGCAGAAGATGATTTCCGTGGTATCATTGACTTGGTTCGCATGAAAGCTGAAATCTATACAAATGACCTTGGAACAGATATTCTTGAAGAAGATATTCCAGCTGATTATCTTGAACAAGCTCAAGAATGGCGTGAAAAATTAGTCGAAGCAGTTGCTGAAACTGATGAAGATTTGATGATGAAATACCTTGAAGGGGAAGAAATTACTGAAGCAGAACTAAAAGCTGCCATCCGTAAAGCAACTATCAATGTTGAATTCTTCCCAGTTCTTGCTGGTTCTGCCTTCAAAAACAAAGGTGTTCAAATGATGCTTGATGCAGTTATTGACTACCTTCCAAGCCCACTTGACATTCCAGCTATCAAGGGTGTAAATCCAGATACTGAAGAAGAAGAAACTCGTCCTGCATCTGATGATGAACCGTTTGCAGCACTTGCTTTCAAGATTATGACAGACCCATTTGTTGGTCGTTTGACTTTCTTCCGTGTGTACTCAGGTGTCTTGAACTCAGGTTCATACGTTTTGAATACTTCTAAAGGTAAACGCGAACGTATTGGACGTATCCTGCAAATGCACGCAAACCACCGGAATGAAATCGAAACAGTTTACTCTGGTGACATCGCTGCAGCTGTTGGTTTGAAAGATACTACAACTGGTGACTCATTGACAGATGAAAAGGCAAAAATTATCCTTGAATCTATCGAAGTTCCAGAACCAGTTATCCAATTGATGGTTGAACCTAAGTCAAAAGCTGACCAAGATAAGATGGGTATTGCCCTTCAAAAATTGGCTGAAGAAGACCCAACTTTCCGCGTTGAAACTAACGTTGAAACTGGTGAAACAGTTATCTCTGGTATGGGTGAACTTCACTTGGATGTCCTTGTAGACCGTATGCGTCGTGAATTCAAAGTTGAAGCAAACGTAGGTGCTCCTCAAGTATCTTATCGTGAAACTTTCCGTGCACAAACATCAGCACGTGGATTCTTCAAACGCCAATCAGGTGGTAAAGGTCAATTCGGTGATGTTTGGATTGAATTTACTCCAAACGAAGAAGGAAAAGGCTTCGAGTTTGAAAATGCTATCGTTGGTGGTGTCGTTCCACGTGAATTCATCCCAGCTGTAGAAAAAGGTTTGATTGAGTCAATGGCAAATGGTGTTCTTGCTGGTTACCCAATCGTTGACGTGAAAGCAAAACTGTATGATGGTTCATACCATGATGTCGACTCATCAGAAACAGCCTTCAAAGTTGCTGCCTCTCTTGCTCTTAAAGAAGCTGCTAAGACTGCGCAACCAACCATTCTTGAACCAATGATGCTTGTTACAATTACTGTACCAGAAGAAAACCTCGGTGACGTTATGGGACACGTAACAGCTCGTCGTGGACGTGTTGATGGTATGGAAGCTCATGGTAACAGCCAAATCGTTCGTGCCTATGTTCCACTTGCTGAAATGTTCGGTTATGCAACAGTTCTTCGTTCAGCATCACAAGGACGCGGTACTTTCATGATGGTATTTGACCACTACGAAGATGTACCGAAGTCAGTACAAGAAGAAATCATTAAGAAAAACAAAGGTGAAGCTTAAGATAAGCTGATTTTGGAGCGCCTGCGCAAGCAGGTGCTTTTTGCATATCTCCCACTTAGCTTCCGAAAATGAAAGAGAAATGAAAATCTTTGAAAGAAATGATATTCCTTGTTAATAATGCTGAAATCAGTTGCAATTTTAAGGGATAAAGTATATAATAGATATGTTGAAAGGTGATTTGTAGCAACTCAAGTTACTCTTTTCACATAAAAATTTTTTGATTTTCATAAGGAGGAAATCACGAATGGTAGTTAAAGTTGGTATTAACGGTTTCGGTCGTATCGGTCGTCTTGCATTCCGTCGTATCCAAAACGTAGAAGGTGTTGAAGTTACTCGTATCAACGACCTTACAGATCCAGTTATGCTTGCACATTTGTTGAAATATGACACAACTCAAGGTCGTTTCGACGGTACTGTGGAAGTTAAAGAAGGTGGATTCGAAGTTAACGGTAAATTCGTTAAAGTTTCTGCTGAACGTGACCCAGAACAAATCGACTGGGCTACTGACGGTGTAGAAATCGTTTTGGAAGCAACTGGCTTCTTTGCTAAGAAAGATGCAGCTGAAAAACACCTTAAAGGTGGAGCTAAGAAAGTTGTTATCACTGCTCCTGGCGGAAACGATGTTAAAACAATCGTATTTAACACTAACCACGATGTTCTTGATGGTACTGAAACAGTTATTTCAGGTGCTTCATGTACTACAAACTGCTTGGCTCCAATGGCTAAAGCACTTCAAGACAACTTCGGTATCGTTGAAGGTTTGATGACAACAATCCACGCTTACACTGGTGACCAAATGATTCTTGACGGTCCACATCGTAAAGGTGATCTTCGCCGTGCTCGTGCTGGTGCTGCAAACATCGTTCCTAACTCAACTGGTGCTGCTAAAGCTATCGGTCTTGTTATCCCAGAATTGAACGGTAAACTTGATGGTTCAGCCCAACGTGTTCCAACTCCAACTGGATCAGTTACTGAATTGGTTGCTGTTCTTGAAAAGAATGTAACTGTTGATGAAGTAAATGCAGCTATGAAAGCAGCAGCTAACGAATCATACGGTTACACAGAAGATCCAATCGTATCTTCAGATATCGTAGGTATGTCATTTGGTTCATTGTTTGATGCAACTCAAACTAAAGTTCTTGATGTTGACGGAAAACAATTGGTGAAAGTTGTATCTTGGTACGATAACGAAATGTCATACACTGCACAACTTGTACGTACTCTTGAATACTTTGCAAAAATTGCTAAATAATTCATCAGTATAGAGAAGAGAGGTTCGCCTCTCTTTTTTTGTTGTCATTCGCTCCTCGGCTCAGACTTGTGGAAGTTGGGAGTTGAATACGTATAAAAATTAAATTGGAATGTTGATAAAACTCCAGAGTTTCCACTCGTTTGGTCGTTATGACCAAGCTACAATAAAAACAACTTGACTTTACCCAAATCAAGTTGTTTTTTTACTATGTAAGGATTGTATTGCTAGATTTCTTCATCTGGTGTTAAAATCATTGGGATGATAATAGGCTCACGCTCTGTGTTTTCGTATAAAAATGGTCGGAGAGCATTTACGATAGCACCATTGACTGACTGAATACTAGCATCTTTATTTTTTAATGCAATACGAATCGCATTGAAAAGAATACGCTGGCTGTGACGAATGAGATCGCCTGATTCACGCATATAGATAAAACCGCGACTAAGGATATCGGGACCAGCCAAAATCATTTTTGATTTAAAGTCAACGGTAGCTACTGCAAGGACAACGCCGTCTTCGGAAAGGTCACGTCTGTCACGGAGGACTGCAGCACCGATTTCTCCGATACGATTACCGTCAACATAAATATCTTGGGCATTGAAACTTCCTGCGATGCGAGCCGAATTGGCAGTTAAAGCAAGGACGTCTCCATTACTCATGATAAAGATATTCTTTTTAGGGATGCCTGTATCCATTGCAAGTCCAGCATGAACTTTTTGCATGCGGTATTCACCATGGACTGGCATGAAATACTTAGGTTTTATCAAACGGAGCATCAATTTTTGCTCTTGTTGTCCACCGTGTCCAGATGTATGGATGTTATTGATTTTTCCATGGATAACATCAACGCCAGCTTCTGAAATGGTGTTGATGAGCTTATTGACACTAGTAGTATTTCCGGGGATAGGACTAGAAGAGAAAATCACTGTATCACCTGGTTGGAGTTGGACTTGACGATGGGTTCCATTCGCAATGCGTGAAAGAGCTGCCATCGGTTCTCCCTGACTTCCTGTACACATGATTAGAATTTCATTTGCGGGATAATCTTTGATTTCATTTGGTTCAATGAACGTTCCTTTTGGGGTTTTAATATACCCTAGTTCAATTCCGTTGACAATGGCTTTTTCCATTGAACGTCCAAAAACAGCAATTTTTCGGCCAGTTTTAACCGCAGCATCCGCAGCTTGTTGGAGACGGAAGATATTTGAGGCAAAGGAGGCAAAAATAATCCGCCCATGAATGCCTTCAATGATTTTCATAATAGACTGACCAACGACTTTTTCGGAATTTGTGAAAGTTGGAATTTCTGCATTGGTGGAGTCAGAAAGAAGTGCTAAAACACCATCTTCACCAAGTGCTGCCATTCGATGTAAATCTGCTGGCTCGCCAACAGGTGTAAAGTCAAACTTGAAGTCACCCGTACAAACAATTTTCCCTTGAGGTGTGTGGATGACAATTCCCAAAGGCTCTGGGATGGAGTGAGTTGTGCGGAAGAAGGTTGCTTTTAAATTTTTAAATTGAAGTTCGGTATTTTGATTGATTTCGTAGAGTTTAGCGTCACGTAAAAGTCCGTGCTCTTCTAATTTACCACGAATCAGTGCAAGGGCAAGTGGTCCAGCATAAATAGGAACATTTGCTTGCTTGAGAAGGAAGGGAATCCCTCCGATGTGGTCTTCATGACCGTGAGTAATTAACACTCCTTTGATACGGTCAATATTTTCTACGATATAAGAATAGTCAGGAATGACATAATCAATCCCTAAGAGGTCATCTTCAGGAAATTTAATCCCTGCATCAACGATGATAATCTCATCTTGGTATTCAATCCCGTAGGTATTTTTCCCGATTTCTCCTAAACCACCAATGGCAAATACACCGACTTCTTCGGGTTTTAAAGTATATGACATGGTTTAGAGCTCCGTAATTGTAAAGTTGCCTGATTCTTTTTCGTATTCTAAATGTTTGTCAGACAAAAGTGTAATCAATTCAACATTGTAAGGTGTTTTTTCTTCGACGAGTTTCCGGGCTTTGATGCGTCCTTCTAATTCGTCTTTGGCGTCAATATCCAAGTAGAGAGAATGCGTGTTTTCCCGACGTGGATTGCGTTCTTTTGTTTCTTGATAAAAAACTTTGTAAATCATTTCAATTCCTTTCTCATTCATAATCAATCTACCAGAAAATAGCCACCTTATTTTCAAGGGCGGTCTTCATCTATTTGATTTTCCGGGTAATAAATTGATTTTGATACGTTACAATTATAATTATTATATCATAAAAAGGATATTTAGTAAAAGAAAGAAGTGAGAAAATCTAGGAAAGCGATTTTCAAAAGGTCTTGTTTTTTTGGAAATCATATTGAGGAAATCCGTATTTTTTGTAGTATAATAGAAAGTAGATTATCACAAAGGAAAGATAAGAATGAAAGTTTTAGCTTTTGACACATCCAGCCAAGCCTTAGCAATTGCGATTTTAGAAGATGATAAGTTGCTTGCTGAGATGACGATAAATATTAAGAAAAATCATAGCGTTACATTGATGCCGGCTATTGATTTTTTAATGGAAAGTTTGGATTTGAAACCAAGTGACTTAGGTCGCATTGTAGTTGCAGAAGGTCCTGGTAGTTATACAGGTTTGCGAATTGCTGTGGCAACGGCCAAAACGTTAGCACATACGCTTAAAATAGATTTGGTGGGAGTTTCTAGCTTGCGGATTCTGGTGCCAGAGGACATTGACGGCTTGGTCATTCCTCTCATGGATGCTAGACGAAACAATGTCTATGCTGGTTTTTATGAAAATGGCAGAGCAACTCAGCCGGAAGCTCATTTATCTTTTGAAGAAGTTTTAGAAAAAGCCAAGTCTGCTTCTCAGGTAACTTTTGTAGGAGAAGTGGAAAATTTTGTGGAGCAGATTCAATCCGCTTTGCCAGCAGCTCTTATCAAAGCAACCTTACCAAGCGCTGTACTCCTTGCTAAAATCGGTCTGCAACTACCAGCTCGCTCTGTTCATGATTTCGTGCCGAATTACCTCAAGCGAGTGGAAGCAGAAGAGAATTGGCTGAAAAACCATCAAGAAACAAAAGATTCTTACATCAAGCGCTTATGATTGAGATTAAAAAAGATGAAAAAAAGCGGGCTGCTAATTTAGCAGAGCAGATTTACCAAATATTGAAAGAAGTGTATGCTGTCAGTCCTTGGAATATAGAGCAGATTGAGAAAGATTTACAAAATCCTTTGTCGGTTTATGTTTTGGCTTTAGAAGCCCAAAATTTAATCGGGTTTCTGACTTTTCAAGAGTCGGACTTTGAAGCAGAAGTTTTACAAATTGCGGTTAAGAAAGCCTATCAAGGAAAGAAAATTGCGACCGCTTTGTTTGAACATCTGCCAATTGACAAAGAGATTTTCCTAGAAGTGCGAGAATCTAACAAAGCAGCTCTGCTGTTTTACCAAAAAGAGAAATTTATAGAAATCGCTCGGCGCAAGAATTACTATCATGAGCCAGTGGAAAATGCGATTGTAATGAAAAGGGAAAACTATGAATGATAGATATATTTTAGCTTTTGAGACGTCCTGCGATGAGACTAGCGTAGCGGTTTTAAAGAATGGCGATGAACTCTTATCCAATGTTATTGCCAGCCAGATTGAGAGCCATAAACGTTTTGGTGGCGTGGTACCGGAAGTAGCTAGCCGTCACCATGTGGAAGTTATCACGGCTTGCATTGAGGAAGCTCTTGCGAAAGCCGGTATTACAGAAAAAGAGGTGACCGCAGTAGCAGTAACTTATGGACCAGGGCTCGTAGGCGCCCTCTTAGTCGGACTGGCAGCTGCTAAGTCTTTTGCGTGGGCACATCATTTACCGCTTATTCCTGTCAATCATATGGCAGGTCATCTGATGGCGGCTCAAAGTGTTGAGAAATTAGAATACCCTCTTTTAGCGTTATTAGTCAGCGGGGGGCATACTGAGTTGGTTTATGTCAGCGAAGCTGGTGATTATCAGATTGTCGGGGAAACACGCGATGATGCAGTTGGAGAAGCTTATGATAAAGTTGGTCGTGTGATGGGATTGACTTATCCAGCAGGGCGTGAGATAGATGAATTGGCCCATAAAGGACAAGATATTTATGATTTTCCGAGAGCGATGATCAAAGAGGATAATTTGGAATTTTCCTTTTCTGGGTTGAAGTCTGCCTTTATCAACCTCTGTCACAATGCAGAGCAAAGGGGTGAAAGTTTGTCAAAAGAAAATTTGGCTGCTAGTTTTCAAGCTGCTGTTTTAGATATTCTCATGGCAAAAACAAAAAAAGCTTTGGAGAAATATCCTGTTAAGACCTTAGTCGTTGCGGGCGGTGTTGCTGCTAATCAAGGTTTACGTGAACGTTTAGCAGCTGAAATGACAGATATCAAGGTAATCATACCGCCTTTGCGTCTCTGTGGGGATAATGCAGGAATGATTGCTTATGCGAGTGTTAGTGAGTGGAACAAAGGGAATCTTGCAACATTGAGCTTGAATGCTAAACCAAGTCTGGCATTTGACGCAATGGAAGAATAAATATGATAGGAAAAAGTTTTAAGGACGGGGCTAAGGCAGCGATGCCAACGGCTCTTGGGTATGTTAGTATTGGACTAGCTTGTGGAATTATTGGTGCTTCTTATGTCAGTCCTCTTGAGATGGTACTGATGAGCAGTTTAGTCTATGCAGGAAGTGCTCAGTTTGCTATGCTAGCACTTCTTGCGATTCACGCCCCGGTAACAGCTATTGCTCTGACAGTTTTTTTAATCAATTTGCGTCTATTTTTGCTAGGTCTTCATACATCTACTTTTTTTCGGCATGCAAGTCTCTTGCAAAATATTGGTATCGGAATACTCTTGACAGATGAAACATACGGCGTTTTACTAAGTGAGCACGTCCATACAAAATATATTTCGCTTCAATGGATGTACGGCAATAACATTACGAGCTATCTCGCTTGGTTCGTCGGATCTGTAGTCGGAACGACATTAGGAAGTCTATTGCCAAATCCAGAAATGTTTGGCTTGGATTTTGCGCTGGTTGGTATGTTTATTGGGATTTTTTCTTCCCAATTTTTAGTGATGTTACATAAAACAAAATTTCAAAAACTATTAGTGATGTTGTCTGTGGTAGCGTTATCGTTCTATGCTTTAAGCATGCTTGTTTCTTCGTCTTTAGCTGTTTTAATGTCGACCTTATTAGGCTGTGCTGCGGGGGTAATGCTAGATGATAAATAATTATATATTTGTCGCCATTCTTCTCTCAGCCTTGGTGACATGGTTATCACGGATTACTCCGTTTATATTGGTAAAATATCGCGGGTTACCTAAGATTGTCGAACGTTTCTTGCAATATTTACCGGTCTCTATTATTTTTGCGTTGATTTTATCCAGCATTACCAAGGGAGGAGTAGGACAGTTGCCAACCTTTAAATGGCTAGATTTAATAGCTGTTTTTCCAACAATTTATATTGCTTTTCGCTATCGTAACTTAGTGGTAACTGTGATTTTTGGTGTGGTATTGGTGGCTGGTTTGCGATTCATCTTTTAAATTTATAGAAATAACTCTGTCTTAGGAAATCACTAAGGCGGAGTTTTAGTTAAAAATGACCGTTTAAGACCTAAAACAGACCATTCAGGATTTTAATGAGTTTTTTATTTAGATTGGGTACAATGAGAGTTTGTTGTAAAGTAGATTTGCGGTTACTATTTTCATTTCCAAAGGGGCTTTTTCCGAGTCTGCCAAAAGCAGTATTGAGACTTACTTCGCAAACTCTATCTATAACCTCAAGTTAGTGCTTTGAGCAATTATCTACTTCATTAAGAATTTTGGGTATCAAAAAGTAAGGCAGGGATGATATTTTCCCTGCCTTTTACAAGTTATTGTTTTCCCAACAAATGTAGTGATTGGAAAAGCACTTTTGATTTTAATCAATTAGAGTTCCTTGGAACAATTGATTAGGAATAGGTGCCACCCATCACAGCTATCTGTTAGTTTTCTTTTTTGTCTAATTTCTTGCCTAACTCAATAATGTATTGTTTCATATCGTCTTTGACTTGAGGATGTTTGAGGGCATAGTCAATAGATGTTTTCATAAAGCCAAATTTGTCGCCGACATCATAACGGTCACCTGTAAACTCACGAGCGAATACTCTTTGTGTTTTGTTGAGAGTATCAATAGCATCTGTCAGCTGGATTTCATTCCCAGCACCTGGCGCTTGTGTTTCCAAGATGGAGAAGATTTCAGGCGTTAGTAGGTAACGACCGATAATGGCGAGATCACTTGGTGCGTCTTCTGGTTTTGGCTTTTCAACAAAAGTTTCAACGCTGTAGAGTCCATTTACTCCTTCACCTTGTGGATCAATAACGCCATAAGAAGAAACTTCGTCGTGTGGCACTTTCATGACAGCAATAGTTGAAGCGTGTGTTTCCTCGTAATCGTTCATCAATTGTTTGGTAAGTGGTACTGCTTTGTCATTTGTAATGTCCATTAGGTCATCGCCTAGCATGACAACGAAAGGTTCGTTACCAACGAAAGCCTTGGCTTGCAAAACAGCATCGCCAAGCCCTCGTGGATGGCTTTGACGAATGAAATGAAGACCGATACCAGTCGTTTCATCTACGAGTTTTAAAAGATCAGATTTACCTTTTTCTTTGAGGTTGTACTCTAATTCAAAATTTGAATCAAAGTGGTCTTCAATAGAGCGTTTGGATTTACCTGTTACAACCAGAATGTCTTTGATACCGGATTTTAACGCTTCTTCAACGATAAATTGAATAGTTGGTTTGTCAACAATAGGCAGCATTTCTTTTGCGAGTGCTTTTGTGGCTGGTAGGAAACGAGTTCCAAGTCCAGCAGCAGGAATGACTGCTTTTCTTACTTTTGTCATAGAACGACTCCTTATTTAATGTGGCTAATCACGACCATTCGTTCTCAGCTTTGAATTCATTATTCATTATATCATAAATGGCATCTTTTATGTTAAGGTTTTCATAAATGACATGATAAATGGCTTGGGTGATAGGCATGTAGACGTCTAACTCTTGTGCGAGTTCATAGGCCGCTTTGGTAGTGGAAATGCCTTCGATAACCATGCCCATGTTAGCTTCGATATCTTCTAGCTTTTCACCGCGACCAAGAGCGTCACCAGCGCGCCAATTGCGTGAGTGAACGGAGGTCCCTGTGACAATTAAATCTCCTACTCCTGATAACCCGCTATATGTCAAGGGGCTGGCACCAAGTTTGACGCCGAGACGGGTGATTTCTGCTAAGCCACGCGTGATAATAGCGGCTTTTGCATTGTCACCATAGCCAAGACCGTGAAGAGCCCCTGCTCCGACCGCAATGATGTTTTTGAGTGCACCCGCTGTTTCCACACCGATGACATCTGTATTGGTGTAGAGACGGAAGTAGTGATTGCTGAAAAGGTTTTGGACGTATTTAGCTGTTTCTAAGTCTTTTGAAGCTGCTGTGATGAGAGTAATGTCGCGAACGATAGTCTCCTCAGCGTGGCTGGGACCAGAGACAACGACGATTTCGCTACGGAATTGTTCA
The DNA here is from genome assembly GCF_031142795.1 of Streptococcus sp. IsoGale021. NCBI lineage: Bacteria > Bacillati > Bacillota > Bacilli > Lactobacillales > Streptococcaceae > Streptococcus > Streptococcus sp. IsoGale021. Next base: position 80,510 of record NZ_JAKZJH010000001.1, on the reverse strand, counting down.
GGCAATTCTTCCTCTAAAATCATGGAAAGTCGTTTGTGAGTGTCGGGCTCCAGACCTTTTGAAGCATGCATCACTTTAACTGGATGATCCAGCACCTCGGCTACTTGTTTGGCTACAAGACGTGTGACCTTGGTTGGAACGACGAAAAGGATAGCATCCACGCCATCAAGGGTTTCTTTTAAGTCGTAATACGCTGTGATCTTTTCATCAAGAACAATATCTTTAAAATACCGTTTGTTAGTGTGGTGCTCGTTGATTTCAGTAATTTGTTCGGCAATATTGCCCCAAATACGAACTTCATGTCCGTTGTCATTTAATACTTGTGCCAAGGCAGTACCCCATGAACCAGGGCCTAAAACAGCAACTGTTTGTTTTTCCATGTTCTTCTCCTTATAGAGTTTTCTAATTTCATTTTACCATAGAAAGCGATAAATTTCTTGTTTAGTAGTAGCTTGTTTTTATAAGTTATTATTTTATAAGAATAAAGGCTGATTAAAGTGCATAAAAAGAGTGTAATGAGGCAGGAGTTGTGGCTAGTATAAAAACTATTTATCACGACCTTTAAAAAAATCAATTGGACGGCAGGTAGAGGAAGTGGTAAGATTGTGTATATCAATGAGGAGGGAATCGTATGAGCAGACCGATTGTTGGAGTGACCGCTAATCTTTGTCCTGTCGATAAGGAAGGTAAAAATATCCATTCGTCCGTTTCTAGTAAATTTGCTGAGAGTATCAGAATTGCTGGTGGATTGCCTATGATTATCCCTGTTGGTGACAAAAGTTTGGTGAGGGATTATATTGAAAGTATTGATAAATTGATTTTGTCTGGCGGACAACATGTGCACCCCACTTTTTACGGAGAAAAGCAGACGATTGAGAGTGATGATTACAATATGGTGCGAGACGAATTTGAGCTGGCTCTGTTAGTAGAAACTATTCGGCAAGAAAAACCAATTATGGCGATTTGCCGAGGCTTGCAGCTAGTCAATGTTGCTTTTGGTGGAACGCTGAATCAGCATATTGACAACCATTGGCAGGGCTTACCTTTTGGAACTTCTCACTCTATTCAAACTGAGAAAGGCAGCATTGTTGAAGAACTATTCGGTCGTGCTAGTCAGATTAACTCTGTCCACCGACAAAGTATTAAAGATTTGGCGCCGAATTTTCGCGCAACAGCTTTTGATCCTAGGGATAAAACCATTGAAGCGATTGAGTCGCTAGATGATAGTCGGATCATCGGGCTTCAATGGCACCCAGAGTTTTTAGTCAATGAAGAAAAAGGAAATCTAGAACTTTTCCAGTATCTTTTGCAGAAATTGTAAATTTAAAATGCAGCTTAAGCTTCATTTAAGAAAATCATTTTATAATAACATCATCAAATGAAGACCTCCTAACTTTATTTGATAGAAATCCTAAACTTTTTCATAATAATCTCCCTATAAGGGCCACCAAGAGGTGGTCTTTTTTCTACCATTTGTCAAGCAATTCAATGTTTTTCAGTCAAAGAATTGATGATTGATTTGATTTTAATAGTTTATCCTAGCCCTTTTCGGCTCTTTTGATTGGAAAAAGAGTACACAAAATCAACACCTTATCTAGCTATTTTTTTCATAAGGTGTTACAATGATAGAGCATAGACGGCTTTAATGATTTTGGGTTAAAGTGTAATCGTAAAGTTTGTTATGCGTAATGAGGTAATACATTGTCCTTATGAGGCGATGCATTGAGGCAATCGTATGAGGCTTAGTTGAAGTCGTCTGCGATTGTCTTTTTCGTTTCTCATAAAAGTCCACAATGTGGCAAGGATTGGTATGACTGGCCGAAGCAATGTTGTGAATCATCTTGAAGAGAATCTTTCTGGCATAAGGATTGCCCTGTTTGGTGATGTGTTCTTGAGCCAGAAAGTTTCCAGATTCGTAGTGTCTGAGATCAATTCCAATAAAGGCGTTGATTTGATTGGGAGACTGAAAGCGATGGATATCTCCTAATTCGCCTATGATAGATGTGGCTGTTGTTTCAGCGATACCAGAGATGGAGAGAACGAATCTCGTCCTCTCTCAATCTTAGCTTTTCATCAACCCACTACAGTTGACAAAGAGCTACTTTTTTCTATCATTCTCCAAAAACATTTTGAATATCCTCATCCGTTATTCCAATCATAGGGTTGATTTTCAAGAAATTTTCCTCAGTCAAGATATATTTTTCCACAGTTGTTTCCAAATTATTCACAGAAGTGTGTATAACTTTTTCATCAGTTAGGAGGTCTGAAAAGCGTTGGATTAGATAGGTATTGCGAGCTGTACCAGTATTTTTGACAGCAAAGTCAAAGGCAGACTTTTCCCCAAGAAGGATGAGCTTGCTTTTAGCACGAGTGATAGCGGTATAGATGAGATTACGTTGCAGCATGCGGTGGCTGCTGGACGTAATCGGTAAAATGACCACAGGAAATTCACTGCCTTGCGATTTGTGGATACTCATAGCGTATGCCAGACGAATCTTATACCATTCGCTGCGTGGGTAAATGACTTCATTGCCATCAAAGTTGATAGTCAACTCGTCCTGTTTAGAGTCCGTATATTTTGCTGGCAGCAAATCAGTGATATAACCCAAATCGCCGTTAAAGACATTGCTTTCCGCATCATTGACCAGATGAATCACCTTGTCGCCTTGTCGATATTGACAATCAGTTGCTTCAAAAATGATTTGTTCTGTTTCGACAGGATTGATTAGATTTTGCATGAGTTGATTGATGTGGTCAATCCCAGCCTGTCCGCGGTACATAGGCGCAAGCACCTGCACATCTTGAGCTGGAATGCCGCTGCGGAGAGCAGCCTCTACGATGCGCTCAATCATCTGTGGAATATGCTCGTTGCGCGCTTCAAAATAAGAGCGGTCGGCTTTTTTCTCAGTGAAATCAGTTGGGAGGATGCCTTTTTGAATCTGACTGGCTAAGGTGACGATAGTGGAGTCTTTGCTTTGTCGATAAATTTTTTCTAATTTGGTCTGCGGAAGAAGAGGGATTTTCAGCAAATCTGCTAACACTTGTCCAGGACTGACAGAGGGTAGTTGGTCGGCATCTCCGACGATTAGGAGTTTGGTGTTTGATGAAATGTTGCTGAGGAGTTGATTGGCTAACCAAGTATCTACCATTGAAAATTCGTCCACAATAATAAAGTCTGCGTCCAAATAATCGTCTAAATGGCTGGTGTCGTCGTCTCCTGTCATGCCTAAATGCCGATGAATTGTAGCGCTTGGAAGCCCTGTTAATTCATTCATGCGTCTGGCAGCACGCCCAGTAGGAGCTGCTAGCAGGATAGGCAAATCCTGATATTTGCGCAAATCCAACCCATGCAGCAGAGCATAAACAGCAATGATTCCATTGATGACGGTCGTTTTTCCTGTTCCGGGGCCACCCGTTAGGATAAAAATTTTGTGATTGATAGCGTCACAAATTGCTTGTTTTTGAGTCACATCATAGGAAATGGCAAACTCATTTTCGATTTGAGCAATAGCAGCTTCGATCTTTTTTGGTTCAAATTTATTTTGCTTCCCTTTTTCTAAAATGCGCAAGAGATTGCTACGAATCCCTTCTTCGGCAAAAAAGAGACTGTTTTCAAAAATCTTTGTATCAATATTTTGAACTTTATCTTCTTCAATCAAATGTGCCAGCTCATCCGCAACAGAACTTGGGTCTAACTCAATCTGACGGGAACTTTCGAGGAGTTCAATCGTATGTTCCAGAAGTTCTTTGGCTTCAAGATAGGTGTCGCCTTTTTCCATAGATTGAGTGAGGAGCGTGTGAAGCAACCCAGCACGAAAACGCTCTGGAGCGGTACTTTCAATTCCTAAGCTTTGTGCCAGTTGGTCGGCAATTTTAAAACCAATTCCTTGAATGTCTTCTACCAATTGGTAAGGATAGTGTTCCACGATTTCTAAGGTTTCTTCCTTGTAGAAATCTTGCACTTGAAAAGCTAGTTTGTTGGGGATACTGTATTCAGATAGCTTGGCAAGGATTCTCTCGGTACCGTAATTTTGTCTTAGTTTCGTGAGAAAGGCTTCGCGATTTTTGGCAGAAAGACCTGCAATATCCTTTAATTTTTCTGGCTCTGCTAAAACTTTGTCAATCGTGTTATCGCCATAGAGATCCACGATTTTTTGCGCTGTTTTTACACCAATCCCTTTAAAATGATCGCTTGAAAAATATTTGACTAAGCCTTTGCTGGTTGGCTTTGCCCGCTCATAGCGTGTTATTTTGAGCTGTTCCCCATATTTAGGGTGTTGCACGAGGTTTCCCCAAAAAGTATAGTCTTCGCCCTCCATAATATCCGCCATGGTGCCCGTGACAATAATCTCAAAATCATCAAAATCTGCATCGGTGTCGTCAATATCTAACAGTAGAATCCGAAAGAAACTGCTGGGATTTTCAAAAATAATGCGTTCAATAGTGCCTGAAAAGTAAAATTCCATCATCTTCCTGTATCAATGTTAAAAGAATGGGAGTGGAACAGAACTAAAAATCGAAAATTTTTAGTTCGTAGTCCCACCCCCGCAAGGGTGCTTAAACAGTTGTCAAGCTGTTTAAGGTTGCAGATGAAGAAAACGAAGTTTTCGTCAAAGGTGCTCTTCCAAGCTTGAAAAGCGAACAACTTTGATACTTGCTTCGCAAGTTTTATCTGCCACCTCAAAGCAGTGCTTTGAGCAATCACGGTGGCTTGCTTCGCAAGTCTGATTTCCAACCGTCAACAATTCACTAGATTGTTGAAGCTGCGTTATTCGTTTATTCCTAAATCTGATAGAAGCTGGAACACTTTTTGTCCACCTCCAACGAATCAAAATAGACTTGTTTGGGATTAAAAAGTGCCAATTCTATTCAAAGGCCAGAAGCGGAATTTTGCTTCGCCCTGTAATTGACTGGCTTTAAAGGTTCCTACCTGACGGCTGTCTTTTGAAACAAGACGGTCGTCTCCTAAGAGCAGGTATTCGCCTTTTGGAACTTCAATAGTGAAACTAGTGTTGCCGTTTGCGTCCTGCGTAAAGGCTTGAGCTTTGTCTGCTAAAGATTGGAAGAAACTATTGTAGGAATAGGTTTTCTGCAATTTATCATCTTTAAACTTCGTGAGGTAATTTTTAAGATAAGATTCGTTGGTCTTTTTGCCATTTACATACAATTGGTCGTTTTCGTAGCGGATAGTGTCTCCAGGAAGACCGATCACCCGCTTGACAATTTGCTTGGTTTTTCCATCTTCGTCTTTTTCACTTGCAACGACAATATCAAAGCGATTGACAGGCAGGTGTTTGACAACAAATAAATACTCTCCATTAGCTAAGGTTGGATCCATTGAATGCCCGTCTACCTTGACAGGAACCCAAAGAAAGGCGCGTGATAAGAATAGGATTGCCATAAAGAGGATAAAAAATCCCCATTCTTTCATAAATTTTGAAAAAGTAGTTGATTTTGCTTGCATAACTTACCTTTCTAGAAGTTTTTTGGCTTTTTTAGTATTTTTAAAATGTAGTTTCGCACTAGCTTCTAAACTCTTCATACCATAGGCTTGAAGAAGCTGACTTGCGACTTTATCGGACTTTGCTCCTGCTCCGCTAGGCAATTCGTAGCCGAGCTCTTGGCTTAAATTTTCAAGATTTTCTAAAAAGAGGTCGCGTGCAATCATGGAACTGACTGCTACGGCTAAGTATTTCCCTTCTGCTTTTTCCTCTAATGTAATAGGATTTGAAAAGCGATTGCTTTCCTGCTGGAGGTATTTCTGATAATTTTTGTCACTTGTGAAGGCATCAATGACAATCTTTTCTGGCTGCACTCCCGTTTGCAAGAGCAGATAAATGGCTTGATTGTGAAGGGCAACCTTGACAGACACCGCATTGTAGCCAGAAGCGATAACTTGGTTGTATTTTTTCGGGGACAATAGCAGAGCTTGGTGCTGGATTTTTTCTTTCAACAGAGGAACGATTTGCCTGATTTTCTGGTCTGTCAGGCTTTTAGAGTCATCAACTCCCAGCTTTCGTAGAAACCTATGCTGTTCTGGTGTGACAAAAGATGCCACAACAGCGAGTCCGCCAAAATAAGAACCATTTCCCACCTCATCTGTTCCAATCAGAGGATAATTCTGCCGATGAGCTGTCGTTTTTTCTTTGGATGCTTGATAGCCAAAAAATTCTGCTGCCTGTCCGGCTGTTTCCCCTTGAAAGAGGACTTTTCCTGAAGTATAGATGGAGACAGTTGCCTTATCAAGCTTAAAAAGATAGCGAATGTAGGGATTTTTGCTAGCGACAAGCTGTGTCTGATATTGTGTGACAAAATCTTGAATTTGTCTCTCGCTTGGTTGCAAGGTAATACTTTCCATATTGTTATTGTACCATAAAAGTTATAAATTTCTTTAAAAACTGACAAAATCGCTTCCTTTTGGTATAATATTTTGAGGTGATTTTATGGCAAACTTAAATCGATACAAATTTACTTTCGGAAAGAAGAGTGTAACCTTAACAACAGAACACGATAATTTATTCATGGAAGAAGTTGAAAAGGTTGCGACAGAAAAATATCACGCAATTAAAGAGAAGATGCCTGCGGCAGATGATGAAACATTAGCTATTTTGCTGGCAGTCAATAGTTTAGCGACGCAATTGTCACGTGAGATTGAGTTCGATGACAAGGAGCAAGAGCTGGAAGAGCTTCGTAAAAAAGTGTTAGAAGCCAACAAGCAAAAGGTAAGTGAGCAAGAGGGCACCCTATGATTTCATTAGTAATTTTGCTGATTTTAGCTTGGAGTTTTTACATTGGCTATTCGCGTGGGATTGTTTTGCAGGCTTATTATACTGTTTCGGCGGTTATTTCAGCAATTATTGCAGGGCAACTGTACCAATCTCTGGGTGAACAAATCAACCTTTTAGTTCCCTACGCCAGTGCACAGGAAGGAACATTTACCTATTTCTTTCCCAGCAGCCAATTGTTCCAGTTGGATAAGGTTTTTTATGCCGGTCTGGCTTATTTAGCCGTTTATACGATTGTTTATAGCATAGCCCGTTTTATTGGGATTTTTATTCACTTGGTGCCAAACAAGAAAGCCAATGAGCGTTGGTACAATGTTGCTAGTGGTGCTTTAGCTGTTTGCGTCACTTTATTTGGAATTCAAATGCTGCTGACCGTTTTAGCAACGATTCCCTTACCACTTGTTCAAAATCATCTCAATGCCAGTGGTTTAGCTCGTTTTATCATCAGTCACACACCAATTACTTCAGGAATGTTGAAACAACTCTGGGTGACCAAAATCATCGGATAAATACAAAGACTCAGTTGGTGGTGCTAGCTGAGTTTCTTTTTCATCAGGAAAGATAAGAATATGAATAGAAAAATTTTAGAAACATTAGAATTTGGGAAAATCAAGGCGCTCTTTGAACCCTATCTTCTGACAGAACAAGGATGCTTGGAATTGCAGCAGCTGTTCCCATCCGATAAACAGGAAAGGCTGGAGACAGCATTCTTAGAAATGACGGACATGCAGCAGATTTTTGTACAGCATCCGCATTTTAGTCTAGCTGCGACCCAAGACATTACGGGCTTGACCAAGCGCTTGGAGCTGGAAGGCGACTTAAACATTGAAGAATTTCTCGCTCTGAAGCGGGTTCTGGCTGTCACGCAAGAATTGACTGATTTTTATGAGGATTTGGAAAATGTTGAGTCACAAAGATTGAACCGGCTTTTTGAAAATCTGGTTCCTTTTCCGAGCTTGCAAGGAGCGCTGCAAGCTATCAATGAAGGCGGATTTGTTGAAAGTTTTGCTAGTGATAATTTGGCTCGCATTCGCCGGAAAATTCAAGAAAATGAAGTTCAAGTGAGAGATATTTTGCAAGATATTCTCAAAACGAAGGGCGATATGTTGGTAGATCAAGTAGTAGCCAGTCGAAACGGTCGCAATGTTTTGCCGGTCAAAAATACATTCCGCAATCGTATCTCAGGCGTAGTGCACGATATTTCTGCCAGTGGAAACACGGTGTATATTGAGCCGCGGGCAGTGGTCAATCTCAATGAAGAAATCACCAATGCACGTGCAGACGAGCGCTATGAGATTTTGCGGATTCTGCAAGAGTTATCAGAACGCATTCGTCCGCATGCTGCTGAAATTGCCAATAATGCTTGGATTATTGGGCATTTGGATCTAGTTCGGGCAAAAGTGTGTTTTATGCAGGAGAGAGGCGCGGTAGTGCCCAAGCTGTCTGACCGTCAGGATATTCGGCTGCTCCATGTTGCTCATCCTCTGATAGAAAATGCAGTAGCTAATGACCTGTACTTTGCGGCGGATTTGACAGAGATTGTCATTACGGGCCCGAATACAGGCGGGAAGACCATTATGCTCAAAACTCTAGGTTTGGCTCAGCTTATGGCACAGTCTGGTCTGCCTATTTTGGCAGATGTAGGGAGTCGAGTGGGGATTTTTGACCAAATCTTTGCGGACATTGGAGATGAGCAGTCTATTGAGCAAAGTTTGTCGACTTTCTCCAGCCACATGACGAACATTGTCTCTATTTTAGAGCAGGCTGATGAGAATGCTTTGGTGCTTTTGGACGAGCTGGGAGCAGGAACTGACCCTCAGGAAGGAGCAGCTCTTGCTATGGCAATTCTTGAAGACTTGCGGCTACGACAAGTCAAGACAATGGCAACAACCCACTATCCAGAGCTCAAAGCTTATGGGATTGAAACGGCAGGCGTACAAAATGCCAGCATGGAATTTGATACAGAGAGCCTAAGACCGACTTATCGTTTTATGCAGGGAGTACCGGGGCGTTCCAATGCTTTTGAGATCGCAAGGCGTTTAGGTCTGTCTGATAGAGTGGTTAAAGATGCTCAAGAATTGACTGACACGGACAGCGATGTCAATCGTGTTATTGAGCGCTTGGAAAAACAAACCTTGGAAAGCCGCAAGCGGTTGGATAATATCCGAGAAGTGGAGCAAGAAAATCTTAAATTTAACCGCGCTCTTAAAAAGCTCTACAATGAGTTTAATCGGGAAAAAGAAGCCGAGCTGAATAAGGCAAGGCTAGAAGCGCAGGAAATCATTGATGTGGCGCTGACGGAGAGTGATACGATTCTCAAAAATCTACATGCTAAATCCAGTCTCAAACCGCACGAAATTATTGAAGCCAAAAGCCAGCTGAAAAAATTGGCTCCTGAAACGGTGGATCTGTCACAGAATAAAGTGTTGAAACAAGCTAAAAAAGCACGAAAACCAAAGGTGGGAGACGATATTCTGGTAATTAGTTATGGTCAGAGAGGCACGCTTGTCAATCAGCTCAAAGACGGTCGCTGGGAAGCACAAGTTGGTCTCATCAAGATGACCTTAGAGGAAGCAGAATTTAACCTGCTCAAAGCTGAAAAAGAACAGCCTAAGAAAAAGCAGGTCAATGTGGTGAAACGAACGACAACAAGTGGGCCAAGAGCCAGACTGGATTTGCGAGGCAAGCGCTACGAAGAAGCTATGCAAGAGTTGGACGCTTTTATTGACCAAGCCTTGCTCAACAATATGGCGCAGGTGGACATTATTCACGGGATTGGGACTGGCGTCATTCGCGAAGGCGTCACCAAATATCTCCGCCGCAATAAGCATGTCAAGAGTTTTGGCTATGCACCGCAAAATGCTGGTGGCAGCGGAGCGACGATTGTGGTGTTTAAGTAATGCAGAGTTGGTGAACAAAACTGTTCATGGTAAAGAAGAAAGATTGAAAAGAGGAAACATTTATGAGACAAAAAGGAATACAAGATTCTTGTACAACGATTCTGGTTGGGAAAAAAGCGAGTTATGATGGTTCAACTATGATTGCACGTACAGAGGATTCGCAAAATGGTGTGTTTACGCCCAAGAAATTTATTGTTGTTAACCCAGAAGATCAGCCGCGGCATTATAAATCAGTGCTGTCAAGTTTTGAGATAGATTTGCCGGACAATCCAGTTCGCTACACCAGTGTACCGGACGCTCTTGCAAAAGACGGGATTTGGGGTGAAGCTGGTATCAATGTTTACAATGTAGCCATGAGCGAGACAGAGACGATTACCACGAATAGTCGAATATTGGGAGCCGATCCTTTGGTGGCGACTGGTATCGGAGAAGAAGATATGCTGACCTTGGTGCTGCCTTATATCAAAACGGCGCGTGAGGGCGTGTTGCGCTTAGGGAAGATTCTTGAAGAATACGGCACCTATGAGTCAAACGGGATTGCCTTTTCTGACGTGGATGAAATTTGGTGGTTGGAGACAATCGGCGGACATCATTGGATAGCTCGCCGTGTGCCAGATGACGCCTATGTGACCAATCCAAACCAGCTGGGAATGGATTATTTTGAGTTTGACAATCCAGAATATTTCCTCTGTGATTCTGATTTGAAAGACTTTATTCGTCGCAATCATTTGAATCTCAACTATGACGGGGAATCTTTCAATCCGCGCTATGCTTTTGGCAGCCAGCGTGACAAAGACCGTCATTACAATACACCGCGTGCTTGGGATATTCAGCGTTTTCTCAATCCAGAAATCGAGCAAGACCCGCGCTCCTTTTTCCTTCCTTGGTGTCAAAAACCCTACCGCAAAATCACGATTGAAGATGTCAAGTATGTCCTTAGCAGCCATTACCAAGACTCTCCTTATGACCCTTATGGCTTAGAAGGCACAACTCACAGCCAGCGGACCTTCCGCACGATTGGGATTAACCGCACAAGTCAAACATCTATCTTGCAGTTGAGACCCAATAAACCGCAGGAAACGACGGGCATTCAATGGTTGTCCTATGGCTCTATGCCTTACAATACAGCCGTGCCTTTCTTTACTCAAATTTCTATGACGCCGACTTATTTTGCGAATACAGGTGAGAAAGTCTCTACGGATTCGTTTTATTGGACAAATCGCTTAATCGCTGTTTTGGCTGACGCGCATTTTTCTAGTCATCTGGGAGATTTGGATGATTATCAAGAAACAACTATGGCTTTGGGACATGAAATGCTGGGGCGCGTGGATTGTGCCTTGGAAAAGGGAGAAATAGTTGACTTTGAAGCAGAAAATCAAGCCCTAAGCGATAAGATTCAAGAAGCAACGGACCAACTTCTGAATAAAATCTTGCTAGACGCCAGCAATCTGATGACCAATCATTTTTCTTTGAGCGACTAACTCCGCAGAAGAACTTTTGCTTCGTAGTAAATTCTGCTCCTACAAAAGATTTGTATCAAGCAATTTCCAACGGATAGAAGTTTATTTTTGGAATGATTGAACGCTAATCTGCGGAGGAGCTCTTCGCTCCGTAGCAAATATTTTGCAAATGCTTACTTTTAGTGTAGAATGATGTCAAGAAATGAAATAGAGCGATGACATCGGTCATCGTCAGAGGAGAACAATATGGTAGCAGCAGTTACAGATGCAAACTTTGCAGAAAAAACAAAAGACGGACTTGTCCTCATTGACTTTTGGGCAGCATGGTGTGGTCCTTGCCGCATGCAGGCACCAATTTTGGAAAATTTAGCCGAAGAAGTACATGAAGACGAATTGAAGATTTTCAAAATGGACGTGGACGCTAATCCAAATACACCAAGTGAATTTGGAATCATGTCAATCCCGACCCTCATCTTCAAAAAAGATGGGCAAGTGGTGAAGCAAGTTGTCGGTGTTCATACCAAAGAACAATTAAAAGCTATTGTAGCCGAATTAAGCTAAAAAAGAAAAGGCTTGAACGAAAGTTTCAAGTCTTTTCTCTTTTTAAGATTAGAAGAGTATTTTTGACGTAAATTCGCTTTCGTCATCCACACCCTTTTGCCAATAGAAAAATGCACAAATCGATGCTATAATGAAAATGAAGAAAGATTGTTTCAATCAGAAGGGGCGGTCAAATTATGGGAACATTTGGAATAGTAACTGTATTCGTCATTGTTGTACCCTTATTCATTTGTATCTACCTTCTTTTCAGAGTTATCTTCAAAAAATAAAGTTAGAAGTTAAGTAGGAAATAATTACAAACAAGACAATTTCATTTCGTCCGCGCAGCTGACAAGGCAAACTGATTGTCGTTCACTCCGTCCGCTCGGCGGACGAGATAAACTTCTTTTGATTCATGCTGTCCGCCGGGCGGATGGAGTGAACCAAAAGTAAGGAAAACTTTCCGCCGGGCGGACGGAGCAAACAAAAAGTAGTTGAGGTCATCCGCCGCGCTGACGGAAAAAGGAGAAGTCATTGAAACGGTCGCTTTAAGTGATAAGTAAAAAAGGAAAGAAGAAATTTATGAAGCAAGAAAAGCTCATTGGACTTAAAATTAGTAATCTTCCTTTCCGTGCTCAATAACAGCCGCAAGCACTATGCGGATATCCTTGCCCGTTGCAAGGGCAAGGAGTCTAAAGCAGAATTGGGTTAATTAAAAAATGAGGCTGGGACATTTCCAATCTCATTGTATTACGCTTTTTTCCTTTTTCCCCAAACACTTTTTTCTGCAACTGCGGTAAAGAGGGCATCCGTTGAGGAATTGAGCGCCGTTTCACAGGAATCTTGGATAACTCCAATGATGAATCCTACCCCAACGACTTGCATGGCAACATCATTTGAAATCCCGAAGAGACTACAAGCAACAGGAATGAGCAAAAGAGAGCCACCTGCCACCCCGGAAGCGCCACAAGCAGAGATAGCGGCGACAATGCTGAGGATTAATGCTGTCGCAAAGTCAATCGAAATGCCTAATGTATTGACTGCAGCAAGGGTGAGCACATTGATGGTAATAGCTGCTCCAGCCATGTTAATAGTGGCACCAAGTGGGATAGAAACGGAATAGGTATCTTTGTTGAGTCCTAGTTCTTCACAAAGTTTCATGTTGACAGGAATATTAGCAGCTGAACTACGTGTGAAGAAAGCTGTCACACCACTGACTTTTAAACACCGCCAAACAAGTGGGTAGGGATTTTTTCTCATCAGAACAAAGGCAATGAAAGGGTTGACGACCAGAGCTACAAAAAGCATGATAGCGATTAAAACTGCTAACAAGCTGCCATAGTTAGCCAACACTGCCAACCCTTTGTCAGAAATCGTTTTAAAGACTAAACCAAGAATTCCAAAAGGAGCCAAATTGATAATCCATTCAACGACCTTAGAGGTTACACTTGCCATAGTTTGCAAAAGCTCTTTACTGCTTTTGCTGGCTTCACGCATGGCAAGTCCAAATACCACAGCCCAAGATAATATTCCAATATAGTTTGCGGTGATGAGAGCATTGACTGGATTGTCCACTACTTTGAGCAATAAATTACTGAGGACTTGCCCAATCCCATCTGGTGGTGTAATCTTGGTCTTTGACGCTGTGAGTGTGATGTGTAGAGGGAAAAGGTAGTTAGCTAGCACTGCGACTAAAGCTGCTGAGAATGTTCCCAAAAGATACAAGATAATGATAGTTTTCATGTTGGTTTCTTGCCCTTTCCGATGTTGTGATAGAGCATTGGTCACCAAAGCAAAAACCAACAGTGGAGCAATGCCCTTTAAGCCACCAACAAATATATCTCCTAATAACCCAATTGCTGATAGCTTAGGAAAGGTCAAGCCAAGGACAGCTCCTAATGCAATCCCGATAGCAATACGCTTAATCAAACTAGATTTTTTCCAAGCTAAAACTATTCTTTTCATATCATATGATCCCTTCATAATCATAATGTCTCCCATTATAGTATAAATATTCTGAAAAATCAATCTGTTTTAGATAGAATACACTGGGGGGAGTTAGCATTCCCCTGATTCAATTAGGCTCAGATATGGTATAATAGAGATAAATACGAGGAGGTGAAGTATGCTCTCAGTAAACAAGAATGTATTCTATCGCTACTTTGAAAAACTCAACTGGTCTCATTTGGTAGATGATGTCTTTAGCAAGCTCGTTTCACTTTTGCTCTTGCTAGCTCTCTTTTACCTTGCTAAAAAGCTGGTACATGTACTCGTAAGAAAGATTATCTCACCCTCTTTGAAACTTTCCAGTCAAGACGAAGGGCGGCAAAAGACCCTCACTCGTTTGATTGAAAATTTGCTGAATTACACCCTTTACTTTCTCTTGATTTATTGGATATTAGCGATTTTAGGCTTGCCGGTGTCAAGTTTACTGGCAGGAGCTGGGATTGCTGGGGTGGCAATCGGGATGGGAGCGCAAGGCTTCTTGTCTGATTTAGTCAATGGTTTCTTTATTTTGTTGGAGCGGCAGTTGGATGTCGGAGACAGCGTTCGTCTGACTAATGGCTCGATTAAAATCGCAGGAACAGTCGTGAGTGTCGGAATTCGGACGACACAAGTGCGCGATGCAGATGGCACTTTGCATTACGTTCCTAATCGCAACATTACCGTCGTCAGCAATCTCTCACGCGGCAATATGCGAGCGCTCATTGATATTCCATTATACGCTCAGACGGATTTGGAGAAGGTCACTCAGATTATCCAGCAGGTCAATGAGGAATACGCGGGCGATCAAGTAGAAATTTTGCAGGAACCAGTGATTCTAGGTCCTCAACTCGCAGACAATGGTCAATTTTATTTTCGTATTAGTATCACCGTCCAAAGCGGTAGCCAAAGCACCGTTTATCATCAATTTTACAGACTGTATCATGACGCTCTATTAAAGGGAGAAATTGATTTGCCAACGATTTATGCACCAGCGTAAGCAGAAAGGAGATTATTATGGAAGAACAAGTACCGCATGAAATAACGACCCCTGACGGTCATGTCTATCGCTTGAAACAGCCTTTGTATAAACAGCCTTTGTTTTGGACGACAATCATTAGCTGTGTCATGCTCTTTTGCATCACCCTCATGGTGGCTGGTTTAAGTATTGTCAACCTTGCTTTTCTAGGGCATGGCACTCGAACTGAAATTTATCAAGATAATTACAAACATCATCGTCTGGGAGATAGCGTTCGTTTTGAAAATGGTCTGAAAGTTACTGTCCAGTACATTCACGTGGATTCTAAAGAGCGAATGGAAGGTCAAGCAACAGGTGCGATGATTACGGCTAAGGTTATTATCGAAAATACCTCTAGCGAAAAGCTCCCACTCAATGTTTATGACTTTGATTTACAAGACGAAATGGGCGAATCCTATGTAATGGATGATGATATTTTTGAGGTCAACAAAATCAAAGAGGAACTCGTAGCGGGTGAAAAGGTAGAATGGAAGCTGATGTATGACGGTGAGGACGGCGCGCAGCAGCCTTACACTCTCACTTATGACAATGTCAAGTGGGGAGAAGCCAAAAGCGTGAAGTTTTAGAAATTTTCAGCAGAAGAACAGTAAAAGGCTGTGGACAAATTCGTCCACAGCCTTTTATCCTGTATATTCGTTTAAACAATTCCTTGGGCAATCATAGCATTGGCGACATTTTCAAAAGCAGCAATGTTCGCTCCTGCTAGATAATCTTTGCCAAGATTGTAGTTTTCAGAAGTTGTCTTAGCAGTGTTGAAGATGTTGGTCATGATGTCTTTCAGACGAGTGTCTACTTCTTCACGCGTCCATGAGAGACGGAGACTATTTTGGCTCATTTCAAGAGCAGATACAGCCACCCCACCGGCATTGGCAGCCTTGGCAGGACCATAAAGGAGACCATTTTCTTTGTAAACGGCAATGGCGTCAAGATTACTTGGCATGTTAGCACCTTCTGATACACAGAATACGCCTTGCGCTACCAAGCGTTTTGCTGCTTCACCATCGATTTCATTTTGAGTGGCACATGGCAGGGCAATGTCAAATGCACCTTCGTAAGTCCAGACAGAGCCTTCGTGATAAGTAGCACTGGCTCTGTCAGCAGCGTATTCTGTCAGACGAGCACGACGTTTTTCTTTCACATCTACCAAAAGATCAAAGTCAATTCCGTCCTTGTCAATGATATAACCATTTGAATCAGACACAGAAATGACTTTAGCACCGAGGGCAGTTGCTTTTTGCACAGCATACTGAGCTACATTTCCAGCACCGGATACGACAACGGTCTTTCCGTCAAAACTTTCACCGTTTGCTTTAAGCATTTCTTGCGTATAGTAAACAAGGCCGTAACCAGTTGCTTCTGGGCGAATCAGAGAACCTCCAAATCCAAGTGGTTTACCAGTCAAGACACCAGCATCAAATTGGCGTAGGCGTTTGTACTGACCGTAAAGATAGCCAATCTCGCGTCCGCCAACCCCAATGTCACCAGCGGGAACGTCAAGAGAAGGACCGATGTATTTTTGCAATTCTGTCATGAAGCTTTGGCAGAAACGCATCACTTCAGCATCTGTCTTGCCTTTCGGATCAAAGTCAGATCCACCTTTACCACCGCCGATTGGCAGTCCAGTCAAAACATTTTTAAAGATTTGTTCAAATCCAAGAAATTTCAAAATCCCTTGATTAACCGTTGGGTGGAAACGAAGACCGCCCTTATATGGGCCAACTGCGGAATTAAATTGTACGCGGTAACCGCGATTGACTTGAACCTTGCCGTCGCGATCAACCCAAGGAACACGGAAACTAATCACACGTTCTGGCTCGGTAATGCGCGCCAAAATGTTTTCTTCAATGTATTCAGGATGTTTTTCAAAAACTGGTTCAAGCGTGTTTAAAAATTCTTCTACAGCTTGCAGAAATTCTGCTTCGTGAGCATTGCGAGCTTTCACAGCTTCAAAAGTGCTTTGGATATATTCTTTAGCAGTTGTCATAGATTTCTCCTTAAATAAGATACGAGGACGAGTAAAAGTCGTACAAAAATAGGAGGCTAACGCCGTGTTTGATAAACACAAGGAAACCTATCTTTTTTGCTAGACTTTCCATCCTAGTTCAGTTGCAATAAGATACTAAGACCGTAAAAAATAAAAGAAAAATAGGAAATATAACGAAGAAGCGATGCTTCAAGGAATATTTATCTTTTTTCTGAAATTTTTAGGTTGAGTTCAATTACGCTGAACATGCCAGACTTTCGTCCTAGTTCTGTGTGTGTTATCTTTTGTTACATGTGCCATTATAACAGAAAACAAAAGAGCTGTAAAGAAAAAAGTTGAATTTTCTGAAAATTCAAACATATAATTTTACATCAAACTCTTGCTCAACAAAGATTCAGTTGTTTATCCCGAACGTTTCTTCTTTCTATTCCGTTAAAAGAGTCAGATTTCTGCTTTTAGTGGTACAATAGAAAAAATGAAAGGAGCATTTCATGCTATCAACTCAAACACAAATTGCTGGTTTTTCTTTTGACAACTGCCTGATGAATGCGGCTGGCGTTGCCTGCATGACGATTGAAGAACTAGAAGAAGTTAAAAACTCAGCTGCGGGAACTTTTGTGACTAAGACAGCAACCTTGCAAGCGCGAGCAGGAAATCCTGAACCTCGTTACCAAGATGTACCACTAGGTTCAATCAATTCAATGGGACTACCCAATCATGGATTGGATTATTATTTGGAGTATTTGTTAGACCTACAAAAAACAGAGTCCAATCGAACCTTCTTTTTGTCGCTGGTAGGTCTGTCGCTAGAAGAAACCCACATCCTTTTGAAAAAGGTGCAGGATAGTAACTTTGAAGGCTTGACTGAGCTCAATCTATCTTGTCCAAATGTTCCTGGAAAGCCACAAATCGCTTATGATTTTGAGGCGACAGAGAAGATTTTGAGTGAAGTATTTGCCTATTTCACTAAACCGCTGGGTATTAAATTGCCACCATATTTTGATATGGCACATTTTGATCAAGCGGCAGCAATTTTTAACAAATTTCCTCTTTCTTTTGTCAACTGTGTTAACTCAATTGGAAATGGTCTTTATATTGACGATGAAACAGTTGTTATTCGTCCGAAACATGGCTTTGGCGGAATTGGTGGTGAATATATCAAACCGACTGCACTTGCTAATGTTCATGCTTTTTATCAACGACTCAATCCTACAATCCAAATCATCGGTACAGGTGGTGTGTTGACGGGTCGAGATGCTTTTGAGCATATTCTCTGTGGAGCTAGTATGGTGCAAGTCGGAACAACGCTGCACAAAGAAGGTGTAGGAGCTTTTGAGCGTATTACTGAGGAGCTGAAAGCAATCATGTTAGAAAAAGGCTATGAAAGCATAGAAGATTTTCGTGGGAAGTTGAACTATCTGGATTAAACCAGAGTGGTATTTAACAGTTCATTGCCATATCATTCTCAAGAAAGTTCTAATCAAATTCTTATAACATTTTAGGAATTTGTGAGAAAATAAGAACAAAGAAATGAGGTGTTTTTATGGCTAAAATTTATCTAGCAGGTGGCTGCTTTTGGGGCTTGGAAGAATATTTTTCCCGTATCACAGGTGTGACTGATACAACTGTCGGCTATGCCAATGGGCAGGTGGAATCTACCAATTACCAGTTGATTCATCAAACCGACCATGCTGAAACAGTTCATGTGACTTATAATGAAAATTTAGTTAGTTTGCGAGAAATTCTGCTCTATTATTTTCGGGTGATTGATCCGTTGTCTGTCAATAAGCAAGGAAATGATGTCGGACGTCAGTACCGCACAGGGATTTATTACATAAACGATATGGATGTGTCAGTTATTAGTGAAGTCGTAAAAGAGCAAGAACGGCAATTTGGCCAGAAGATTGCGGTGGAGGTAGAACCGCTGCGCCATTATGTATTGGCAGAGGATTATCATCAAGATTACCTCAAGAAAAATCCTGGTGGTTATTGCCATATCAATGTCAATGATGCCTACCAGCCTCTAGTAGATCCAGGACAATATGAGAAACCGAACGAAGCAGCTTTAAAGGCAGATTTGTCTGAAGAATCCTACCAAGTTACTCAACATGCCGCAACCGAACAACCATTTCATAACGAATATTTTGCAATGTTTGAAGAAGGCATCTATGTAGATGTGACAACGGGAGAACCGCTTTTCTTTGCCAGTGATAAGTTTGATGCTGGTTGTGGCTGGCCGAGTTTTACAAGACCGATTGCCAAAGATGTGATTAAGTATTATCAAGATAAAAGTCACGGCATGGAGCGGATTGAGGTGCGGTCGCGTTCAGGAAATGCACACTTAGGTCATGTTTTCACAGATGGTCCACAGGATCAAGGTGGACTTCGCTACTGTATCAATTCCGCGGCATTGCGCTTTATTAAAAAAGAAGACATGGAAGCTGCAGGATATGGCTACTTGCTTTCATATATGAAGTAAGATCAGAAGAGTAAACAGGGCCTGAGCTAGATGGCTCTGCTTATTTCGCAACTACTCATAAATGTGTGGATAGAGCGACTAGCAGTTTCAAAGCTAATTACAGACTAAACAAATGTTGTAGTGATTGATTGCTCAAAGTATTGCAGATAGGATTTGCGGAGTAAATTTCAATGTTTTTCCTATTTTTTAAAGCTTGCTATTTGGTGTGGATTTTGCTACAATAACTAAAAAATTCAATGAAAACATATAATCTCCATAATAGGGTTGGAGAGCTTCTACCGTCTTACCGTAAATAAGCGTGGCTTTGTCCTTAGTTATGTTGTCAGATACAAATAGAGCATAAGGTGAATGTGAAATGAGTATCCATACGGCTTTTGTTTTTGCGATTGCTGCTAACGATGCACAGTAATTGAACATCATCTTATGGCTCTTGTTTAAAGGAGAAGCAATGAAAGCATTTAAACAAGTGAATTTGGTGACATGTGACGCAGATTTTCATGTCTATCGAAATGGGCTGCTGGTGGTAAACGAGGACAAGATTGTTTATTGTGGGAGTGAGGATGCCACTTGGGAAGCGCGGGCAGATGAGACGGTAGATTGTGAGGGAGCTTGGCTTATGCCTGGTCTAGTCAATTGCCATACTCACTCTGCTATGACCACACTTCGTGGCATTCGAGACGACAGCAATCTCCACGAATGGCTAGAAGATTATATCTGGCCGGCAGAAAGCGAGTTTACACCAGAGGTCACAACAAGAGCTGTCAAGCTGGCACTTACAGAAATGCTTCAGACTGGGACGACGACTTTTAATGATATGTACAATCCCAACGGTGTTGAAATTGGGCAGATTCATGAAGTGGTGGAACGCTCTAAAATGCGTTGTTATTTTTCACCGACTTTGTTTAGCTCCGATATGGAGACGACGGAAGAAACCTTGGCGCGTACTCGGACCATTATTGAGGAAATTTTGTCCTACAACGATGACCGCTTTAAAGTAATGGTAGCACCACATGCGCCATATAGTTGCAGTAAGGAGTTGCTAAAAGGAAGCTTGGAGCTGGCGCGTGAATTACAGCTGAAATTGCATATCCATGTGGCAGAAACACAAGCAGAAAATGGCATAATTTTAGAGCGTTATGGAAAACGCCCACTTGCTTTCTTGAAAGAATTAGGTTATCTGGAGCATGAGGGGATTTTTGCCCACGGTGTGGAATTAAATGAGCGAGAAATTGCAGAACTAACAGCCTCTAAGATTCATATCGCCCACAATCCCATCAGCAATCTCAAATTAGCATCTGGCATTGCTCCCATAACAGACTTGATTCAAGCTGGCGTGACAGTCGGACTTGCAACGGACTCGGTCGCTTCTAATAATAATTTGGATATGTTTGAAGAAAGTCGTACCGCTGCTCTTTTACAAAAAATGCGCACAGGTGACGCCACTCAATTTACCATTGAGCAGGCTTTGAAAACAATGACAATTGAAGGTGCCAAAGCACTCGGCATGGATGATCAAATCGGCAGCCTAGAAGTTGGCAAACAAGCAGATTTTTTAATCATTCAGCCAAAAGGAAAAGTGCACTTGTACCCAGAGGAAAATATGCTCTCCCACCTTGTCTATGCTGTCAAGGGAAATGATGTTAAAGATGTCTATATAGCAGGTGAGCAAGTTGTAAAAGACGGACAAGTCCTGACGATGGATGTAGTTATGTAAAAATGAAAGTTCTAAAGGAATCTTTGAAGAACCTCTTTGACACAATAGAGGTTCTTTCTTTATAAATATTTCAGACAAGTTAGTAAGTCCATCTTGTATTGTATAGTAAAAATTAGAGGTTCGTGACAATTGTTCTGACCTCTAATTTTTGTAATAAGTATAACAAGTTTATGAGCCATAATGAAGCTAAATGGATAAAAACTCCTTTTGCAAACAAAGAGCAACGCCAGCGACTGCGCCAGTAAAATCACTATAAGGCTCGATAATGAGTTCAGGCAAGTCTTTGAAGAGTAGTTTTGGTTGTAGTGAGATTTCTTGATAGAAAGCTGCAATGACTTTGTCATCAGTCAAGATGGGACTGTGCAGATAAATTTTCTTTGCATCAATCATCATGCTAAGGTTTAGCAGGGATTGTGCCAAATACTTAAATGCCAAATGCAGGAGATTGAGAATAGCTTGGTCTCCTAAGTTATATGCTGTGAGGATAGTTTGAATCGTGATCTCTTCTTTATCTGTGACAAGTGATTTTAAATGTGTCAACTCGGCAGTTTCAAAGATGATTTTTGCTTTTTTTATCAGCCAGCTTTCACTAGCGTAAGTCTGCAAACAGCCTCTGCGTCCACAACCACAGACTTCTCCGTCAGGACAAACGACGGTATGACCAATTTCGCCGATGACAATATTGCTTTTGCCGTAGATTTTGCCATTGTACATATAAGAGCAGTGCATACCCCGTGCAAAATGAAAATAGATAAAATTCTCATCCAGTTGGTAAGCAGAAAAAAGGCGCTTTGCTAGTGCCATGCAATTGACATTATTAGAAAAGTAAATTGGAAAAGAGAACTCGTTTTTAATCTTCGCTAGATCAAATTGTTTCCATGTTTGATTGTTTGTTGTAATCAAATCATTGTGCAAATAGCGTCCAGGGATAGCTACTCCTACAGCTTGAATTGTATAGGAATTGTTCCGAAAAATGAATTGTTCAAGTAAATGACAAAACAAATCAGCGCCTTCTGCTAGAATTTTTTCCGAGGTGACGGTTGCTTTATCTTTATTAATCACATTTCCTGTATTATCACTCAAAACAAAAGAAAAATACTTTTCTGACAGTTCACAGCCGATGAAATAGGAGTGTTGTCTTTTGATATTCAAGAGGATCTTTTTGCGTCCGACCTTTGCATGCTCCTCGTCTTCTCCTAGTTCATATAGCAGTTTTTCTTGAATAAAATCTCCTGTAATTGCACTGACTGTGGCAGGAGTAATACCCGTCTCTTTTGAAATATCAATGCGAGAAATTGGCCCCTTGGCGTAAATTTTATCTAAAATAATTGTTCGTAACTCAGCTTGTTTTTTCGTTTGATTCATTAACTACCATCCTTCCCTGCATCTATTATATATTGATTATAAAAAATTATCAAATATAAGTGAAAGCGCTTGACTTTTGTAGGTAATAATTCTAAAATATAATTAAAAGGCGAGATAAAGTTGGTTTTGTCTACTATTTAATAATATATTATAACCAAAGGAGATTGTAAAGATGGACAAATTTTTACAAGAGAAGTTAATGCCCATTGCCATTAAGCTGGGAAATAATAAAGGCTTAGTGGCAATTCGGGATGGAATTACGCTTGCAGTACCATTACTGTTGATTGGTTCTTTGTTTATGGTTATTGCTAGTTTTCCTGTTCCAGGATGGGAAGCTTATTTGACCAAAATTGGGGTTTCTGCCTATCTATGGAAAGGCGTGGATAGTAGTTTTGGTCTGATTGGTTTGGTAGCCAGTTTTGGGATTGCCTACTATATGAGCCGCCAATACAAAGTGGATGGGATTCCTTCTGGGATTATCTCGCTTGCTGCCTTTATCACAGTGACACCATTCCTTGCTACTAAAACAGGAAACGGTGTTCCTACAGCATTTTTAGCTTCACAAGGTCTTTTTGTAGCAATCATTCTTGGCTTGGTAAATGGTTACATCTATCAATGGTTTATCAATCATAATGTTCAAATTAAAATGCCTGATGGTGTTCCGCCGGCAGTTTCAAAAAGTTTCAGCGCCATTATTCCAGGTGCAGTGATTATCACAGGCTGGTTGTTGGTTTATGCCCTTTTAGCAAGTTTAAAACTACCAAATTTGCATGCGGTAGCTCAAACTGTTTTAGGAAAACCGCTAGGCCTACTAGGTAATAATTTATTTGGTTTGATGATTCTAGTCGCTTTAAATAGTTCATTCTGGTTTGTTGGACTTCATGGAGGCAATGTTGTCAATGCGGTTATGAAACCATTGTGGCTTTCGAACCTTGATGCCAATAAAGTTGCTTATCAAGCAGGGGAAAAATTACCACATATCTTTACTAGTGTTTTCATGGATAATTTCGTCTTCATTGGCGGTGGTGGCGCAACTATTGGCTTGGTATTAGCGATTGGTTATTTAGCGAAAAAGAAAAAATCAAGTAAGCAGATCAAAACACTAGCACCTATTACAGTAGTTCCAGGCTTGTTCAATATCAATGAGCCAACCATGTTTGGTGTGCCAATTGTCTTAAATATCTTGCTTCTGTTTCCATTCATTTTGGCACCGATTGCGAATCTTATCGTTGCGTGGTCATCTATGGCAAGTGGTCTGGTACCGTTAACATATACTGATCCAGGTTGGACAACTCCTCCGATTATTAGTGGCTTGCTGGCAACGGGAAGTTTTAAAGCGTCTATTTTACAAGCTGTTCTTATTGTGATTGATATTTTAATCTATATTCCATTTGTAATTACTATTGAAAAACGCTTTAAAGCAGAAGAAAATCAGTAGGGAGATGAGAATATGAAACGATTAATTAGTGCAAATCCTTCGGAAATTTTGAATATGACAGCCCAAGAATTGAAACAAAGCATTCAAGCGAGTGAAGGGCGAGTTGTTTTATCCGAAAATGTTGTCATTCGTGAAACCTTTGTCGGAGATATTACCAATGCTGAAATTGCAAGAGCTTTTGGTGCAGATATGATTTTGCTGAATTGTTTAGATGTTTTTAATCCAAAGATCTTTGGATTGGACTGTGAAGACAGTCAAGTGGTTCGAGAGCTCCATCGCTTAGTCGGAGCACCAATCGGGGTCAATCTAGAACCTGTTGATTTGCAAGCAGATATGTTGGAAGAAGTACAAGTGATCGCTGCTGGTCGACAAGCCAGTCAAGCTTCTTTTGAGCAAATCGAAAAATTAGGTTTTGATTTTGTCTGTTTGACAGGAAATCCCGGTACAGGAGTTAGCAATAAAGAAATTGTTGCTGCGGTGAAATTGGCTAAACAATATTTCTCAGGTTTGATTATAGCTGGGAAAATGCACGGTGCAGGAGTGTCTGAGCCGGTTGCAGATCTTCAGACAGCTGAACAATTATTAGAAGCGGGTGCAGATGTGATTTTGGTGCCAGCCGTTGGAACGGTTCCTGCTTTCAACGATGAAGAAATGAGAGCTGTCGTAGATCTAGTACATAGTAAAAGAGGTTTAGTCTTAAGCGCTATTGGCACTAGCCAAGAGACATCAGATGTGGATACGATTAAACAAATCGCGCTTCGCAATAAAATTTGTGGTGTGGATATTCAACATATTGGAGATGCAGGCTATGGTGGTTTGGCAGTAGTGGATAATATTTATGCACTGAGCAATACAATTCGTGGCATTCGGCATACTGTGTCACGTTTAGCAAGATCCGTTAATCGGTAGACAGTAATCATTTGATAAAATAGAAGGAGTAAACATGGCTAAAACGACCATTATGCTAGCATGTGCTGCGGGCATGAGTACCAGCTTGCTTGTCACAAAAATGCAAGCTGCAGCAGATGAAAAAGGATTAGATGCAGAGATTTTTGCAGTCCCAGCTCAGGAAGTGGACGACATCATTTTGGAGAAAAAAGTAGATGTTTTGCTATTAGGACCGCAAGTTCGGTATCTATTAGAGCAATTTACGGAAAAATTGAAGTATAAAAACATTCCAATTGGAGTTATCCCAATGGTGGATTATGGCATGATGAATGGTTCAAAGGTGCTAGCGTTAGCTGAGGGACTGATCGGAGGCTAGAAGATTGATATGGAAAATTCAAATTTAGAAAGTATCATGTCCCTCATTATGTATGGTGGCGAGGCGAAGAGCAATGCTTTTGAAGCGATTCAAAAAGCTAAAAAAGGCTGTTTTGAAGAAGCACATGAAAAGTTAAAAGCAGCAGATGAGGCATTAGTTTTAGCACACAAGTCACAGACAGTGATGCTGACACAGGAAGCTCAAGGTGAAAAAATTGAGCTCAGTCTTTTGATGGTGCATGCTCAGGATCATTTGATGACAAGTTTGACTTTCATTGACTTGGCAAAAGAAGTCGTTGATGTATACGAGCGGCTGACAAATGAGATGAAGTAAAAAAACGATTTTACACATTCTTATAAATCAAAACTTTGGTTGGTGATAATCCAATCAAAGTTTTTTAATTGTCTTACTTCGTTATTGAATGGCAGCTCTATCTCTAGTTTGATAACGATTTTTTCAAATTTAAAAAAACTTTTAGAAACCGCTTGCATTTTTAGAAACTTGTGTTATACTTAATTCATGGATTGTTACTGGTCATGCAGGCAAAACCTAGACAAATACGAGATATGAAGTAGGGGAACTACTTTCTATTTGGTATGTGTTTAGGTTTTTTTGTTATCGTTGTTCTATATTTATATGTGCAACAACACAGCTGACCTAAAAAATAAAGGAGGTCCATTATGGCAAAAGATTATACTGACTTAGCTCAGGATATTGTTGCTCACGTTGGTG
The DNA here is from genome assembly GCF_031142795.1 of Streptococcus sp. IsoGale021. Lineage (NCBI taxonomy): Bacteria > Bacillati > Bacillota > Bacilli > Lactobacillales > Streptococcaceae > Streptococcus > Streptococcus sp. IsoGale021. Next base: position 54,827 of record NZ_JAKZJH010000001.1, on the reverse strand, counting down.
GCAAGGAAAATATCATCAAGTTAGTGCACTGTGTGACGCGTTTGCGTTTTTCTCTGAAAGATGAGAGCAAGGCAGACACGGAATACTTGAAAAATAGAGACGGTATTGTAACGGTTGTAAAAGCTGGTGGACAATACCAAGTGGTGATTGGGAACCATGTGCCAGATGTGTATGCGGCGGTCATTAAGGAAGCAGGCATTTCTAGTGAGGGAAGTATTGATGTGGATGAGGGAGATGTTCCGCAAGGAAATCTATTTGACCGATTTATCGCTTTGGTGTCAGGACTTTTCCAACCAATGCTGGGAGCTCTTTCTGCAGCTGGTATGATCAAAGGTGTAGTTGCCATTATGGCAGCTTGTGGTGTTAAGTCGACAGACGGTGCTTATGTCATCTTAAATGCCGCTGGTGACGGATTCTTCCAATTCTTACCATTGATTCTGGCTTTGACTGCTGCTAAGCGGTTTAAAATGGAAAAATTCACAGCGCTTGCGATTGGCTTTGCCTTGGTCTATCCAAATATCGCAGCTAGCTTTACAGCTGCTAAACCACTCTACACGCTATTTGCAGGAACTTTTATTGAGTCAAAAATCTACGCAACTTTCTTAGGTTTGCCGATTATCTTTCCTGCTTCTAGTTATCTATCAACTGTATTGCCAATCATTCTAGCAATTTGGGTCGGCTCAAAAATTGAAAAATTCTTTAAACGAATTATTCCAGATGTTGTCAAAGTCTTTGTTGTTCCATTCTTTGTTATCTTAATCACGGTACCGTTATCATTTCTTGTCATTGGACCAGTCATGACATGGGCTTCTGATATAGTCGGTGCTATTTTCACAGGTATTTATAGCTTCAGCCCAATTATTTATGGAATTATTCTGGGTGCTTTGTGGCAAGTGTTGGTTATGTTCGGTCTCCACTGGGGATTGGTGCCGCTTGCAATTTTGGAATTACAAAAAGGACCAGGTGTCATTCTTGTAGCTTCTATTGCTATTTGCTTTGCGCAAGCAGGAGCATTGCTCAATATCTTCTTGCGTACAAAAGAAGAAAAAGTCAAACAGTTGGCTATTCCAGCTTTTATCTCGGCTTTGTTTGGGGTAACAGAACCAGCTATTTACGGGATTACCTTGCCAATGCGAACACCATTTATTATGACTTGTATTGCTGGTGCAGTTCAAGGGGCCTATCTCGCTTTCTTTAATGCCAAAATGCAAGTAATGGGTGGAATGGGACTCTTTGCGATTCCGTCTTTCATTGATCCAAAAGACTCACTATTACTCATTCACTTCCTTGTAGCAATTGCAATCAGCTTTGTTCTTGGATTTGTATTGACCCAATTTACAAAGATTCCAACTCTTTATGGTGGGGCACAAGAAGTCGCTGCTGAAGAAATCAGTCAGCCAGTTGAAGAGATTGCTCCTGAGCAAGTCATCACAGCTCCGCTTAGCGGGAAAGTGGTCGCACTCGAAGATACGCCTGATGCTGTTTTTGCAAGTGGCGCAATGGGTCAAGGTGTAGCAATTGAGCCTAGCGTTGGCGAAGTTGTCGCTCCTGCTGACGGTGTGATTCGTCTGCTTTTCCCAACCAACCATGCGATTGGCTTAGCGACTGATGATGGCGCTGAAATCTTGATTCACGTGGGCATGGATACAGTCGCTCTTGAAGGAGAAGGCTTTATGGCACATGTTACTCAAGGCTCAAAGGTCAAGGCGGGTCAATTATTGCTAAGCTTTGATATAGATGCTATCAAGAAAGCAGGTTATCCTGTTACAACTCCAATCATTGTAACCAATACAGCTGATTATAAGACAGTTGAAGCATTAGCTGGCGGCGATGTGAAACTAGGCGATGATTTGCTGAAAGTAAGTAAATAATCTAAGAAAAGGACAAGCAAAACTTGTAGAGTTCTAAACAGTTGGTCGAAAAAATCAACTAGAGCTACTACAAACATGCTTCGTCCTTTTTATTATTTATCATTTCCTGCGTCATGTCTGCTTCTTTGTGCTACAATAGAGGTATAGGAGAACAGGAGATGAAAAGATCAGAACGGAAAATACAGTCAGCAACTAATTGGCAGTTTATTTTAGGCTTGCTTTGCGTAGTGTTTTTAGTAGCAAGTGTGATTTTATTAGCTGAGAAAATAAACGATAGCATGAAGATGAAGACAAGGCCTACAAAAACAAGTATTGTACAAAAGAAAAAAATGTCTTCTTCCTCAAATGGTGTACAGATGGCTCGTATCATGGCAAATGGAGATTTGCTGTATCATGACCTTCTATATATGAGTGCCTTACAGTCAGACGGGACATATGATTTCACAGAGAATTATCAATATGTCAAACCTTGGTTGAAAAAAGCGGACTTGGTATTAGGAGACTTTGAAGGGACGATTCGACCAAATTATCCTTTGGCGGGCTACCCGCTGTTCAATGCGCCAGAGTCGGTGGTATCTGCTATCAAAGACGCTGGTTATCAAGTCGTGGATTTGGCACACAATCACATTTTAGATTCCCAATTAGAAGGTGTTACCACAACAGCAGAGGCTTTTGAAAAACAAGGCATTACACCAATTGGAGTTTACACTCATGAAAGTCGGAATAAATCGTCACTTGTCATTAAAAAAGTAAATGGGATTAAAATTGCGCTCCTAGCTTATTCTTATGGATTTAATGGCTTAGAGGGAAATCTCTCTCAGGCAGACTATAATCATCATTTGTCGGATTTAAATGAAGAAAAGATGAAAAAAGAAATTGAGCGAGCCGAAAAAGAAGCTGATATAACCGTTGTCATGCCTCAGATGGGGGTTGAATATCAATTGGAACCGACACAGGAGCAAAAAACTCTTTATCATAAGATGATTGAGTGGGGAGCGGATATTATCTTTGGCGGGCATCCGCATGTCGTTGAACCATCAGAGGTCGTCAAACAAAATGGGCAAAAGAAATTCATTATCTATTCTATGGGAAATTTTATCTCCAATCAGCGAATCGAGACAATGGACGGTGTGGAAAATAAGAAATGGACAGAACGCGGCGTGCTCATGGACGTGACGGTTGAAAAATCAAAGAAAGGGACGATTATCAAGGATGTACAGGCACATCCGAGTTGGGTGAGTCGTGTGGCGAAAGGGACGTATTCACCGGAAGGCTATCCTCTCTACACCTACCAGACCTATATTTTAGAAGATTTCATTGAAGGTGGAAAATACCGTAATCAATTAGACCAAGCCACCAAAGAACGAATTGACACAGCTTATCAGGAAATGAATGAGCATGTAAATTTGAAATGGAACGAATAAGTTTATTCCTTTAGAAAAAAGACCAGAGATTCTTGCGTTGAGAATTTCTGGCTTTTTGTTTTTGGTAAAATTCAATAGTATAGAGGATTTTTACCATGCATAATTTGGTTCAGTACAACTTACCATTGCATTTAGCAATTCTTCTGGACTCACAATTTTTAACCCTCCATAAACAGAATCTTGGACTAAATAAGATGGATCTAAATAATAGACATAAGCAACATCTGAACCATCTTCTGTTAAGACATATCCTACACCGATAACATTATGCTCTCCACTTTTGCCGGGATATATTTTGCTATTATTGAAAGTGTAGTACATTGGATAGCCGCCATTGATATTTTGAATCAGGCGTTTTTTGAATAATCTCATATCTTCTGAATCAGAATTAGGATTGGTTACAGTTGCTAAACGATATCCTGCTTGATTTCCTGATGGTACATCGTAGCCAAACAAATGGCGATTTAAAACTTTTATAGCATTGCTATTATGAGTTCCAAAAGTTTCATCTGTTCCCATTTCATTGGCTAGCTGGGCTTGGTCAACCTGAAGATCTTGACTTGCCAGTATCATAGATACGGTTGCTGGTGCGCAGTAATTCCACCGTCGTTGGACAATTGTAGAGATATTTAGTTGAACCTTTTCCCCTCCTACATGACTTTTTGGGTCGGTACTATCTATGGATTCAGAGGGGACTGTTTTATTAGTAGCTGAAGAATTGTTTTCTCCAGCAGTTGAGGTTTGAGAAGAACTTGTCTGGCTTGAACTAGAAGAATTTTGTTGAGAGGCAGAAAAATGAGAACGTTGTGTTTGCTTGGCTTTAACAGTATCTGATGGTTTTGCTGGTGCTGTGTTTCCATGAACACACGCAGTAATCACAATGAAGGCTAATAAGAAAACAATTGACGAGTATATGACTTTTTTCATAATTCTTCCCCCCTTATTTCTCAAAACTATAATGCCGTATTTCTAATTTTTGTGAATTCGTTTACATTTTTAGTGTACCATTTATGTTAAAGTTTTTCAATTTTTTCCGAGTTGTAAAAAATCTTATTCAGCCACCCAGAAAACTGCCTCCCTAACCAGAGTGCAAAAAAGAGATTACTGATGAGAATGAGAATACCAATGAGACTGAAAAAGAGGAGTTCAACTGTGTTGACATGAAGTAAAGTGCTTGCTTTCCAAATGATGATACTGCTAACTGGTAAGCACAGGATAGAGGTCGCAAGAGCTGGGATATAGCGTCTAAGCCAGATAGCTTGCAGGATATGAACCACCAGATGAAGAGCGAAAGCGACAAATCCGCCCAGCCAGATGAGGTAAAGTAGGCGAGTGTGGCAAATAAGAGCAAAGAACGAGACGAGGAGCACCACGACAAATTCCTCTGCCACAGCTAGCGCGAAACCTTCTGTAGATAAGCCTTTGTGGGTATTTAGAATGAAAGCAGCTTTTTTCGCTAGCAGTTTTTCGTTTCGCTCTATCCACGGCATGAAGCCGATGATTTCTTCCAAATAATGAAAAATGAATAGTAGCGGAAACAACCAGATAGTATCTTTCATTGAATGTCTCCTTGTTATTTTTTCCGATATTGACTAGGAGTTATTTGGTAATACTTTTTAAACTGACGATTGAAGTTAGAGAGATTGTTAAAGCCAGACTGTGTAGCAATTTCTAGGACGGGCAAGGTAGAGTGTTGCAAGAGTTCAGCCGCTTTTCGCAAGCGAAATTGAATCACGTATTCCATGCAAGATACCCCCAGATGTTTCTTAAAGAAATTCATAAAATGGGTATCGCTATAACCACAAATTTGAGCAAGCTGATCAATCGTGAGCTCCTCTTGATAATGACTACCGATGTAGTCAATAATGGTACGGATTTTTTCTTCCTTGCGATAGCCTTCTAAAGATTGCTCTTTTGAAATCACATAGCCATTTTCAAATAAGAGAAAAAAGAGTTGGTTGAGCTGGGCTTTGAGCTGAAATTCAAAATACTCTGTACGATAATAGCCTGTTTTCATGGCATCAAGTAAACACTGCCGAATGTCTGCATAGGCTGGCTGATTGGGCTTGATGACACGAACAAAATCCAGCTGACCATTATAAAGTGGCTGCAAATATTCAATACTAGCTTGATCCATCGCAGAATAGCCCATTAAGTCTAAATGAAAGTTAATCGCATCCATATAGTGGCGTTGATTTTCAATCGGGTGAATGGAGTGAAGAGCATTGGGACGAATCAGGATAATATCACCTGCCTCACTATTAAAGTAATCATAATCAATGTGGAACTGCGCAGTTCCTTCATGAACATAAACCAGCTCAACATCCGTATGCCAATGAAAGAGAATGTCCGGCTGACCGTTTTTTGTAATAGTTCGTGTGAGAGAATAAGGAGTGCCTTGATTTTTGTAAACGATATCTTTGTGTAATGTTCCCAGATCCATAAGTGTTGCCTCTTTCGTAGAATAATACCAATTTATAAGAGAATTGTGTTAGAAAATACTCTTGTCTAAGATTATAATATAATTAAGTGAAAAATAAAAGAGGTAAAAGTCATGAGTAAATTTCCGGCAGATTTTCTTTGGGGCGGTGCAACAGCTGCCAATCAATACGAAGGAGCTTACAATGTGGACGGGAAAGGTCTTTCGGTTCAAGATGTGACACCAAAAGGCGGCATGCCAGCTAAAGCAGGTGATCTCAATCCTTTGATTACAGATGAGCCAACAGCAGACAATCTCAAATTAGAAGGGATTGACTTTTATCATCGTTACAAAGAAGACATTGCCCTTTTTGCAGAAATGGGCTTCAAGGTCTATCGTACTTCCATTGCTTGGTCGCGGATTTTCCCAAATGGTGATGAAACGGAGCCAAATGAAGCAGGTCTAAAGTTTTATGATGACCTCTTTGATGAATTGGCAAAATATGGTATTGAGCCTTTAGTGACTTTGTCGCACTATGAAACACCGCTATACTTGGCACGCAAGTACAATGGTTGGGCAAATCGTGATTTGATTGGTTTTTATGAGCGCTATGTTCGCACTGTCTTTACTCGCTACAAAGACAAGGTGAAATATTGGTTGACCTTTAATGAAATCAACTCCGTTCTTCATGCACCATTTATGAGTGGAGGGATTGCAACACCAGTAGAAGAATTGTCCAAGCAAGACCTTTATCAAGCAGTTCATCACGAACTAGTGGCATCAGCTCTTGCAACGAAGATTGGGCATGAAATCAATCCAGACTTTAAGATTGGTTGTATGGTGCTAGCCATGCCAGCTTATCCGATGACGCCAAAACCAGAGGATGTACTGGCTGCCCGTGAGTTTGAAAATCAAAACTATCTCTTTTCAGATATTCATGCGCGTGGTAAATATCCAGCATATATGAACCGTTTCTTCAAGGAAAATGGAATTGAGATTCAATTTGCACCGGGTGATAAGAAATTGATGGCAGAACATACCGTGGACTTCATCTCCTTCTCTTATTATATGAGTGTGGTTCAAGCTCATGACCCAGAAAGTTATTCTTCTGGTCGTGGAAATGTTCTAGGTGGTCTGCAAAACCCTTATCTGGCAAGTTCTGAATGGGGTTGGCAAGTTGACCCAATTGGTCTGCGTCTAGTTCTCAATGCTTTCTATGACCGCTACCAGTTGCCACTCTTTATCGTAGAAAATGGTCTCGGTGCTAAAGATGTCTTGGTAGATGGTCCTAATGGTCCAACTGTTGAAGATGATTATCGTATTGATTATCTTAAACAACATTTGCAACAGGTCGGCGAAGCGATTGAAGATGGTGTTGAGCTCTGGGGCTATACCACTTGGGGCTGTATTGACCTCGTGTCTGCTTCAACAGCTCAGATGAGCAAGCGTTACGGATTTATCTATGTTGACCGAAACGACGATGGAACAGGGACTTTGGCTCGCTACAAGAAGAAATCATTTGACTGGTACAAAGAAGTCATTGCAACGAACGGAGAAAAACTCTATGAAGATTGAGCATGCAGCCCTTTATGTTCGAGATTTAGAAGGGGCGAAATGCTTCTTTGAAACATATTTTGAAGCAAAAAGTAATCAGCTCTACTATAATCAGAAAACAGGTTTTCAGTCTTACTTCCTCAGCTTTGACGAAGGAGCAAGATTGGAAATCATGACCCGAAAGGAAGGTTTAGCAGAGAACAACCAAGAACTTCTCTTTTTGGGCTATCATCATTTGGCTTTTAGTCTAGGAAGCAGAGAAAAGGTAGATGAATTGACAGCTAGGCTCCAAGCAGATGGTTATCAACTTTTAAGCGGTCCACGCCTGACAGGTGATGGTTACTATGAAAGCTGCATTCTGGGTTTAGAAGGCAATCTGATTGAGCTGACCGTATAATTGATAAATTTGCTCCTTATAAATAGAGAGTGGGACAGAAATCAATCATTCGAAGAATTTGATTTTTCAGCAAGTCCTAGTTTCTAGTTGCTGACCTAAAACAGCCTACTGGACCGTTTTATCCCACCTCCGCACAAGTTGGTTAGGATAGCCACTATCGCCGGTACAGCTAGGGATAAGGTTATCCAATTAACCACTGCATTTTGCAAGCTAAACGATAAATACATGAGGTTGGAAATTTTTGTCCCAACCTCCTTTTTTGTGTTAAACAAATGAACTGAAAGTTGTAACATAGATATCAGGCGAAAAATATCTCAGTGCCGCTCTCTGTTGTTTTTACCTTAAAAATTTGCCAAATAGAGAAATCATTTTGACTTTACTCTTTTTCAGTCGTATTTATTGCCAAAGGTCAAAAAAGACAAACCTCAAAAAGAAGTTTGTCTCGCGTTTTATAAGGATTCACTAAACAGTCATAAGATGTCGTCACGTACAACTTAATCCCAAAACTTTTTAGCGATTTCTTGACCTTGTTTGATTTTGGCCCATTGTTGTGGAATAGCTAGTTCATTGCCTGAATCGCAGGAAGCAAAACCGCATTGATGTGACAGCAGGAGACGATCCTTAGGAAGGATAGTGCTGGCTTGTTCTAATAAACGAAGTACACGTTCTTCATCATCTAGATCAGTTGTCTTACTAGAAAGAAGTCCAAGAACAACTTCAGCATCTTTATCTTTAAGAGAAGCAAGAGCCTTCAAATCACCAGATACATCACTGTCCCATTCTAAGAAAAAGCGGTCATAGTGTTGATCACGCAAGAATTTTTCCGCAATGGCTTCATAAGTTCCGCCTGATGCCGAACGGCTTTCATAATTTCCACGGCAGTTGTGTGTCCAAACTTTCAGTCCTAGCTGATGTCCATAATCAGCCACTTCGTTATTGATTGCAATGAATTCATCAGCTAAATCAGCCAGCGCAGCATTGCCATCAGCAAAAAACGAAGCAGGATTTGATTCGTCGAAAAGTTCCCAGAGGCAGTCGTCAAATTGAATGATTTCACCGCCATCTTCCTTATATTCTGCCAAGAATTCTTTGTAAGCCTTGATGAGACCGGTCTTTAATTCTTCATTTGTTTTGTAAACTTGATCATCGCCAGCCAGCCCGTCAAAGATAGCCAGTTCTGTATAAGCATGAGCAGGACCCCAAATGGTTAATTTTGTTTGCGTATCACCAGCTTCTTCCTTGAGCAGTTTGTAAATATCTAAAAAATGGTGATTTTTACCTGAAAGTGGCTGGCTAATGCGAATACCGATGTCTTTACGTGTTTCGTACTGCCCGCCATCATGATCTTGGAAAGTGTAACCGTGGTCTGCAATGTAACGTTCAATACCTTTAAGTCCCCAAATAAAATCTAAATGCCACATGGACTTAGAATATTCACCATCTGTCAAAATATCAATACCATTTGCCTTTTCATCAGCAATCACTTTTTTTATCGCTGCTATCTCTGTCTCATGATAACCAGGAAAATTATCGTAAAATGGATAGCGAATATCATCACGATGTTCGATTTTATTTTTGTAGGCAAGGAGGTTGGCTGGGCGAAGAAGAGAGCCAACGAGCTGGAATTTTGATTGTGTCATGTCAAAAGCCTCTTTCTAAATTTCTTACTTTTTATTGTACACAAGCTAAGCACTTTTGAAAAATAGTTAATTTAGAGGAAGGGATATAGTTTAAAACTATACCCGAAAAGACCAGTCCTTGCTTGAATACAATTGTTTCCTCTTCACCCCTCTTTTTGGTAAAATAAAAGAAAAAACTTTGTTTGCTATTTTGCTATTTTTTAAATGTGCTATAATCTTTTTGAAATAGGATGTAAATGTAGCCAATCCTGTCCTGCGTTATCCAAGTGGAATTACAGAAATGGTAAAAGGATAGTTGTACATCATGAAATAAATGAACGATGGGATTTGAATTTGAAATGAATGATTGTTAAAGGTGATAACATGCCAATTAAGATGATTGTGACTGATATGGATGGCACGCTCTTAGATGAAAAAGGGGAATTCGATCGAGGTCGGTTGAAAAATATATTGGATGAGCTGGACAAGCGGGAGATTCGGTTTGTGGTGGCAACGGGCAATGAAATTCACCGAATGCGCTTGCTATTTGTGGATTTGCTGGAGCGCGTGACCTTGATTGCCGCAAACGGTGCGCGGATTTTTGATAAAAATGAGATACTGCTAGGCACATGTTGGTCTCAAGACTTAGTTGTACAAGTCTTGTCTTACTTTGAAGGGAGAGAACGTGATGTGCACCTCGTTGTCACAGCTGAAAATGGTGCCTTTGTCAAAACGGGTACGGTTTTCCCTATGATTGAAAAAGTCATGACAGCAGAAATGGCGCAAGAATTTTACCGAAAGATAAACTTTGTTGAAACATTGCGTCCAGACGATTTCCCACAAGTTTTGAAAATGAGCATGGTGGTAAACGAGCAAGTAGCAGTTCAGGCTACTCGACAGCTCAATCAGGATTTTGCAGACACATTAAACGCAGTCACAAGCGGCTATGGAGCGATTGACATTTTGCAAAAAGGAATCCATAAAGCTTGGGGGTTGGAGCAATTGATGCAAAAATGGGAAATTCAAGAGCAAGAAATCATGGCCTTTGGAGATAGTGAAAATGACATTGAAATGCTGCAATTAGCAGGGATTTCCTATGCTATGGAGAATGCAGATCCTAAAACCAAGGCAGTTGCCAATCACCTTGCACCAGCAAATACAGAGGCGGGTGTCCTGACAGTATTAGAGAGCTATTTGAGCAAAGGAGAGAGTTAATGGCTGTCCAATTATTAGATGAATGGCTTTTGAATGAGCAAGAGCAGGTCAGACAAAAGTACCAAGATTTGAATCGTATATCCGTCAAAGATCCCGATGTACTTTTTCTGGGAGATTCTATCGTAGAGTATTTTCCATTACATGAGTTGTTAAAAACGTCAAAAACACTAATAAACCGTGGAATTCGAGGGTATCAATCCGATTTGTTGCTAGAGCATTTAGAATCTCTTTTATTTGGACAGGCAGTTGATAAGGTCTTTCTCCTCATCGGCACCAATGATATTGGCAAGGAAATCCCGCAGCAAGAAACAGTAAAAAATGTGGAAAATATCATCCAAACGATTACTAGGAATTATCCTCTTGCAGAAGTTTGTCTTTTATCTGTCCTACCAGTCAATGAAACTGCTACTTACAAAAAGCGCGTTCATCGAAGAAGCAATCGAAAAATTCAAAGTCTCAACCATGTCTATCAAGAGTTAGCTTCTGCTTATATGAGTGTGACCTTTGTGAATGTCTATGACAATCTGCTGAATGAAGCAGGACAATTAAAAGAAGCATTCACCACTGATGGACTGCATTTGACCGTTGCGGGATACCAAGTGTTGGCAGAGCGAATAGCAGAACAGTTATAATCTTTGAGTCAACTATAGATTAGCAATTTTGAACTCGTTTCAATAGATATAATACCAAAAAATTATTATTGTCATAAAAATTTAATGTTATATACTTTAACTCATATGATATAATGAAAAATAATTATAAAATGTTGAAGGAATAGTATGAGTACATTATTAGCTACAAGATTAAAAAGTAAGCGATTGGAATTAGGGTTATCTCAAAAAGAATTAGCAGAAGGGGTATGTGAGCAAGGTCAGATTAGTAGAATGGAAAAAGGCAAGTATATGCCTGGTTCGGATCTTTTATATTCATTATCAAAAAAAATGAATGTAACAATGAACTATTTTTTTGATGATAGTGTACTTGGTGAGACATCTAAGTTGGTACAATTCAAAGAGCTGGTAGAATCCTTTCTAGTAAAGCGTGAGTATGATTCATTAAAATATTTATACAGTTTAGAAGTTGATAAACAACATAGATTGCCATTATCAGACCAAAATTATCTTGAATGGATAGGGGCAATTGTTTCATTTCATTGTGATAATAAAAGAGAAGAGGCTATTAAAAAATTAGAACAAATGCTTGTGCGATTAAATAAAGATGAGTTAATGTACCTTCGTATCTCTAATACCTTGCTTAATTTCTTTTTAGAAGAAAAAAATAATGATGAATTTGAAAAATGTTATCAAGCAGTACTACCTAAATTTCAAAGTATTGACTTTACTCATATAATAGAGTTGAAAATTTATATTAAAATTAGATATAATTTTTGTCGCTATCTTTGGAAAAGCTCTCAGATTGAAAAGGGAATAGAGGAAACGCTTGATGTTATTGAAAAATGTAATGAATACAGTTGTAGTTATTTATTAGCAGATTTATACTGTATATTAGCAAATATTAGCGAGGATTTTTCTAGTCAAAGTATTGTAAAACAATATTTTACGCTTTCGCAAGTATTATATAAACTAAGCGGCAATGAAAAAATGGCATTGACGCTTGAAAAGTATCTTCGTGATAATTTTCAAAAAGTGTAAGTTAAAGATAAATTGTAGAAAAACACGAATAATCTTATGTCCAGTTAATTATGGGGATAATTTTATTCGTGTTTTATTTTTGAAACTGCTACCTTAAAACTAAGGGAATATATCCAAGCGCAGAAGATAATTATAGTTATAATTATAAAAAAAATGACTATTTTTATAAAAATCTATTGAAATAGTTTATTCAAAGGTATATAATGTGTACCTAGAAAGGAGATTTAATTCTGTTAAAAATATGAAGAATGTTATCAAAAATTTTTTGTTTCTATCAGGAATATGAGAATAAAGAAATTGTTACAAATAAATTACAAATATTTCTAAAATATGTTGATTTTTACAAAACAAAGTTATATAATGACTTTGGAATTTAAAGATTCCTGAAAAAGAAAGGAAATACAATGAAAAAATCATATAAATTAGCAAGTGTAACCATGTTGTGCTCTATGCTCTTACTTGGTGCTTGTCATAAAAACGAAGTCAAAAGTGGGACAAATGGACATTCAGTAAAAACAACGAAAACAACAAAAAGTAGTAGCTCTAAAAAGACAAAAGCTTCTCAAAATAACAAAACGTCTACTAATGATAATAAAATAACTGATAAAGAGCAAGACAATTCGGTTACAAATGCTCAATCATCAGAGATTAGTAATTCAAATAGCCAAAATAGTGCAAGTAGTCAGCAATCTTCGACTCCTTCAATTGTTCAATCTCAAGGAGGAGGTACTCAAGTGACCTCTGGGACTCTTGAACTGTACCAAGACACGCCAGTTTATGCTTCACCAGATAAATCAAGCGAAGTTGCCTATACTTATCCTAAAGGAAATGTTGATTGGGATCAGTATGTTTTTGAAAACGGTGAAAATTGGTATAGTTTTGTAGTTTCTAATGGAACAGAGCCTAAGCGTTACTACATAGCCTATTCAGATGTAAAACACTAAGGATATTGTTGACTTTTCCTCCTCAGGTAATAGAAATATTACAAATAAACCACAAGTGTTTCTATAATATGTCTATTTTTACAAAATAAAACTGTATAATGATCTTGGAATTTAAAGATTCCTGCAGGCATAGCTGATCCTATTACAGGAAATGTCTCTAATACAGATCGTATTTTGATTGGGCAAGATGAAAATGCCAATGCACATCCCTTTTATAGAAATTAAGATGATAAACATAAATTAGAAAGTAGGACAAGTGATGAAAAAAAGAATGTTTGATCACGAAGAACAACGTTTTTCCATTCGTAAATATTCGTGCGGTGCGGCTTCTGTTTTGATTGGATGTGTCCTCTTTATGGGCGGTCAAACCGTGTTAGCTGATGAACAAGCCACGACTGGAACAGTACCAGAAGCGGCTCAAGTTGGCACAGTAAATAAGACTCAAAACACAATTGAATCAACTGATGTGTCTTCTCAATCAGCAGCAACTCAAAAAGAAACTGCTGTAACAACAACTGCGCCAACTAGTTCTTCAGCGGATAAAGCTGTTTCTGTAGCTACAGAGACGACACTTTCTCAAACAACGACTGTTGATGCGGCGACACAGACAGAAGACGAAACAACAAATTCATCTGTTGATGCAACAACAGACACAGCTACCCCTTCAACAACTGCAAAAATTGAAAAGAGTCCTGTCGAAAAAGAAGCAGGAAAAGAAGAAATTGATGTTGCGAAATTGATGGATAAAACGCAAACAGCGCACGAAGCACGTCTGGCAGAATCCAAAGTAGCGCAAAGTGTACCTTCTTTACCAAGTCAGGGCTATTACACTTATACGAAACGTACGGAAGTGAAGAATGAACCAAAAGCAAGTGCAGCATTGCAATTTTATGTGAATGCGGGGGATCGCGTTTTTTACGACCAAGTTTTGATTGCAGATGGATACCAATGGCTAAGTTACCGCTCTTATAGTGGAGCTCGTCGCTATGCGGCTATTAATAAGTTGGTAACAGAACTAGTTCAACCTGCAAAGCCAACACCTTCTTCAACAGGAACACTCCCTTCTAGAGGAAGATATACTTTCTCTGGAACGGCAGAGGTTAAGAATGAAGCCAAATGGTCAGCTCCGACACAATTTACTTTTAATAGAGGCGACAGTGTCTACTATGATAAAGTGCTGGAAAATGATGGCTATCAATGGATTAGCTATGTTTCATATAGCGGTGTTCGTCGTTATGCGGCTGTGACAAAATTAGCTCAGTCAGAGTCTAAAAAACCAGCTCAAAATAAGGTGACAGGTACGATTCACATTGAAAATAAGACCTCGCAAGGCTTTGATGTGGTGGTGACAAATGTCAGCTCGACCAAGGGTGTGAAGACAGTGAAGTTGCCTATTTGGTCCAGTCAAGGCGGTCAAGATGACATCATTTGGTACGATGCCGCTAAGCAAAATGACGGCACCTACAAGTTGAGTGTGGACATTCGTCGCCATAAAAACAACTATGGTGACTACAACGTGCACATGTATTACGTTCAGTCAGATGGCAGCTTGCAAGGTGTAACGGGTACAACGACCAAGGTGGAAGAACCCAAATACAGCGTAACAGGTACTATTAACATTCAAAATAAGACATCTCAAGGCTTTGATGTCCTGATTACAAATGTGTCAGACAGCAATGGAATTTCTAGAGTGAAAGTTCCTATCTGGACAGATAAGGATGGTCAAGACGATATTATTTGGTATGATGCCACTAAGCAAAGTGATGGAAATTATAAAGTTTCTGTCAATGTTGACAAGCACAAGGGTGAACGTGGCACCTATAATATTCATCTTTACTACATTGAATCAAACGGTAAAGTAAGAGGTGTTAGCGGCACTAAGACAAGTGTAGCTGAGCCAAGTTCTGCGAGAGAAATCATTCCGTCTCAAGGAGTTTATACTTTTAAAAAAGAGGTTGAAGTCAAAAATAGTCCCGCAATGGCAGCTAAGACTGAATTTACCTTTGCAAAAGGAGAACGGATTCGCTATGATAAGGTATTAGACGCAGATCATCATCAATGGATTAGTTATGTTAGCTACAGTGGTACACGTCGTTATATCCCAATTGCAACCTTAACAAATGAAGAAGCTTCCAAACCTGTTCAGGTGACTGGTACGATTCACATTGAGAATAAAACTTCGCAAGGTTTTGATGTGGTGGTGACAAATGTCAGCTCGACCAAGGGTGTGAAGACAGTGAAGTTGCCTATTTGGTCCAGCCAAGGCGGTCAAGATGACATCATCTGGTACGACGCTGCTAAGCAAAATGACGGCACCTACAAGTTGAGTGTAGACATTCGTCGCCATAAAAATAACTATGGTGACTACAACGTGCACATGTATTACGTTCAGTCAGACGGCAGCTTGCAAGGTGTGACGGGTACCACGACTAAGGTAGAAGAGCCAAAATATAGTGTGACTGGCACGATTCACATTGAGAATAAAACTTTGCAAGGTTTTGATGTGGTAGTGACAAATGTCAGCTCCACCAAGGGTGTAAAGACAGTGAAGTTGCCTGTTTGGTCTAGTCAAGGCGGTCAAGATGATGTGATCTGGTACGATGCAGCCAAGCAAACAGACGGCACTTACAAGTTGAGTGTGGATATTCGCCGCCATAAAAACAATCGTGGCGAGTACAACATTCACATGTATTACATTCAGTCAGACGGTAGCTTGCAAGGTGTAACGGGTACAACGACCAAGGTGGAAGGCTCTCAAACGGGTGCAAAAGAAGTACAATATAATGGCTCTTACTACTTTATCCAAGGTAAATATGATGAAATTGTAGTAGCAAATAAAAAGCATCCGATGGCTGCTAACTACAATCCTGGTGAAAATCTAACTGCAAAAGCTGCTTTCCTTCGATTAAGAAATGATATGATTGCGAAAGGCTATAATGTTGGATATGCTTATAGTGGCTTCAGAACTTATGATTATCAAAAAGTTTTGTATCAAAATTATGTGAATAAAGATGGACAAGCTGCTGCGGATCGTTACTCTGCACGTCCCGGTTATAGTGAGCACCAAACAGGTCTTGTCTTTGATTTAACGGATAAAGCGGGCAATCTTTTAGAGGATACTGCTGCAAGTAATTGGTTGAAGAACAATGCACATCACTACGGTTTTGTAGTCCGTTACCAACCAGGGAAAGAAGCTTCGACAGGATACATGCCAGAAGCATGGCATATTCGTTACATCGGTAAGGAAGCTGATGAAGTTTATCATTCTGGTTTGAGTTTAGAGGAATATTATGGCTTTGAAGGTGGAGATTACGCTTCATCAGTAACCCCGTCAAAACCAACAACTCCGTCTCCCCAAACACCCTCTATCCCTGCTCAAGGTGTATATCGTTTTACAAAACGCTCCTCTATCAAAGCAGAAGCTAGAATGTCAGCCCCTGAATTGGCTTATTATGATGCCGGGCAATCGGTCACTTATGATAAGGTTTTGAATGCAGATGGCGCGACATGGATTTCTTACATTGCTTTTAGTGGCAACAGACGATATATTGCTATCAGCTGATTCAGCAATCTATAAAGCGAGTTTGGCTTTATTGCCAGACTCGTTTTTTTCTATTTACTAAGAAACTAGTGCAAGCAAATGCTAATAATTGGATAGATTAAGTAGTAGTTTCATAAACTTTTTAGCTATTTTCTTAACAACGTAAGGTATTCTGTAGCATGTCCTCTTCCTCTAAAGCATTGATGTGTTAGTTCATTTTCTACCAAAATGCAGAGCTGTAGTTTCTTTATGGAATTTGAAATCACGATGCAAATATAAAAAGTGATTTTCTCGTCAGCAAGATTTACGACAATGCGATAACAAAAACAATTTCTTAAAAAATTCATGATGATTGTCTTTTGAAATTTATACGCCTCTGGATAAATAGATTCCAATTTTGTGAAAATGCAAACAATATGAAAATATAGTTGAAATTTTTCTGCCCAATAAACTTTATTTCAAGCCTTTTCTGAAATCTATTATAAAATACATTGCAGAATTTTGAAAAATTTAGATATTTTGTTATGTAATAGTTATCAAAGATCTATGAGCATATCCTTATACAAGTTCAGAAAAACGTGATAAATTGGTAGAGTAAAGTTTATTAAAACGTTTTCATGATATTGTCTGAAAATTGTTTTACTGAACAAGAAAACATATATTGAAGGAGAGTTATGATGACTCAAGGGAAAATCACTGCTTCTGCAGCAATGCTCAACGTTTTGAAAACATGGGGTGTGGATACCATCTACGGTATCCCTTCTGGAACCCTCAGCTCACTCATGGATGCTTTGGCTGAAGACAAAGACATCCGCTTTCTGCAGGTGCGTCACGAAGAAACCGGTGCTCTGGCTGCGGTTATGCAAGCAAAATGGGGCGGTTCTATCGGGGTAGCTGTCGGCTCAGGCGGACCAGGTGCCACTCACTTGATCAACGGTGTTTACGATGCAGCTATGGACAATACGCCATTTCTGGCGATTCTGGGCTCTCGTCCAGTCAATGAGCTCAATATGGATGCCTTCCAAGAGCTCAACCAAAATCCAATGTACAATGGTATTGCGGTCTACAACAAGCGCGTGGCTTACGCAGCGCAATTGCCAAAAGTCATCGACGAAGCCTGCCGTGCTGCTGTTTCTAAAAAAGGTCCAGCTGTAGTGGAAATCCCTGTAAACTTTGGTTTTGAAGAAATCGATGCGGACTCTTACTATGGATCAGGCTCCTACGAGCGCAAATTTATCGCGCCAACCCTCAACCAAACTGAGATTGACAAGGCTGTTGAAATCCTCAACAATGCTGAACGCCCAGTCATTTATGCTGGTTTCGGTGGTGTCGGTGCTGGTGATGTCATCACAGAATTGTCTCGTAAGATCAAAGCACCAATCATCACAACTGGTAAAAACTTTGAAGCCTTTGAATGGAACTACGAAGGATTGACTGGTTCTGCTTACCGTGTTGGTTGGAAACCAGCCAACGAAGTAGTCTTTGAAGCAGACACAGTTCTCTTCCTTGGATCAAACTTCCCATTTGCAGAAGTTTATGAAGCTTTCAAGAACACTGAAAAATTCATCCAAGTGGACATCGATCCTTACAAGCTGGGCAAACGCCATGCTCTTGATGCTTCTATCCTTGGTGATGCTGGTCAAGCCGCTAAAGCTATCCTTGACAAGGTAAACCCAGTTGAGTCTACTCCATGGTGGCGTGCTAACGTCAAGAACAACCAAAACTGGCGTGATTACATGAACAAGCTTGAAGGTAAAACTGACGGCGAATTGCAATTGTACCAAGTCTATAATGCTATCAACAAGTACGCTGATGAGAATGCTATCTACTCTATCGATGTCGGTAACTCTACTCAAACATCAACTCGTCACCTCCACATGACACCTAAGAACATGTGGCGGACATCTCCACTCTTTGCGACCATGGGAATTGCCTTGCCTGGTGGAATCGCTGCTAAGAAAGATAACCCAGATCGCCAAGTATGGAACATCATGGGCGACGGTGCCTTCAACATGTGCTACCCAGATGTGATCACCAACGTTCAATACGACCTTCCAGTCATCAATGTTGTCTTCTCAAATGCTGAGTACGCCTTCATCAAGAACAAATATGAAGATACTAACAAACACTTGTTTGGTGTGGACTTTACTAATCCTGACTATGCGAAAATTGCAGAAGCACAAGGTGCAGTTGGCTTTACAGTAGACCGTATCGAAGACATCGATGCTGTTGTCGCAGAAGCTGTGAAACTTAATAAAGAAGGTAAAACAGTTGTTATTGATGCTCGTATCACACAAGATCGTCCATTGCCAGTAGAGGTATTGGAATTGGATCCAAAACAACACTCTGAAGAAGCAATAAAAGCATTCAAAGAAAAATACGAAGCTCAAGAACTGGTGCCATTCCGCCTCTTCTTGGAAGAAGAAGGATTGCAATCACGCGCGATTAAATAATCCCTCTAAGAAAAAATTGTTATTTAAAAGAGTTTGGGACAAAAAGATTTTAATTTTTAAAAATCTTAATTATTAAGCCCTTCTAATCTATAATTAAATGCGAAAAGCGAACAAAGCAGAATTCTGATTATCAGAAAACTAGTTTTGTTCGCTTTTTATATTTGAGGTCGGACTTTTGTCCCAGCCTCTTTTAAATTGCGTATTAAGCTCTCGAGACAACATATATTCATATGTTTTTAGAATAGTGATATAATAGACTTATGGTATATTAAAAATTTGCCTGGAAAATTTTATTTATGGTAAAATAAGGTCAATAGTGAAATTAAAAAGGAGATTAACATGGATATGGACGGGAAAGCGATAGTAACTAGTGTAGCAACTGATATAGTAAAGAGTGGAATTACTTTAGGTTGGGAGAAAATTAAAACTTATTTTAAAGATCTTGATGCTAGTGCAGATATTGAATATAGAACAGCATATGAAGATTATCTAAAAAATACAAAGGACAGATATGGTAAAATAAAAACTATTATTTATAGGAGAGAAAGAAAAGATCTATACTCTTTTTATGAAGCTACAGGTATATCTTATGCAGGTCAAACACTCTCTTCTTCTAATATTAATAATTTATTAGAAATTGATAGTAAAATTTTAGTTACAGGAACTGGTGGAATTGGTAAGTCAATATTGTTTAAACATCTTTTTTTAAATTCGATGGAAGTTACAAATTTTATTCCAGTATTTATCGAATTAAGAAGTTTGAATACTTTAGAGAATAAAGAATTAAATATTTCAAATTTAATATTTAAAACTTTGGTATCAAATGGATTTAGGTTGGAAAGAAAGTATTTTGACGATAGCTTAGAACAAGGTGCTTACATAATTTTTTTAGATGGATTTGATGAAATTCACCATGATAAGAAATCTTCTATTACTGAAGAAATTAAGGTGTTCTGTGAAATGTATGCCTCAAACCAAGTTTTTGTTTCCTCTAGACCATCAACAGAATTTATAGGATGGTCAGATTTTAGTGAGTTTGAGTCATTACCATTAACTAAAGAACAAGCGTTGAGTCTAATTAATAAGATTGATTTTGATGAAACGGCAAAATCAATATTTTCTGAGGAATTAGAGAAGAAATTATATGAAAAATATAAATCATTTGCTTCTAATCCTTTATTATTGACAATTATGTTATTAACATTCCAAAAACATGCTTCAATTCCTGAGCGTTTAAATGATTTTTACGAGGAGGCATTTGTAACTCTATTTAATGTACATGATGCTACGAAAGATTCATTTGTAAGAGATATACGAAGTGGTTTAAGTTGTGAGGATTTTAAACTTGTATTCTCCTACATTTGCTTTAAATCGTACTTTAAAGGAGAATATGAATTTTCCGAAACAAGACTACATGAACTAATAAATAGTGCGAAAGAAAAATTCAAAGATAAATTTAGTTTTAATGTAGATGATTTTCAGGAAGATTTAGTCCATTCTGTCTGTATGCTTGTAAAAGAAGGACTAGAGTATAGATTCTCTCATCGATCTTTTCAAGAATATTTTTCAGCATGGTATACTTGTAAATTACCTGATACTACCCAAGAAAAACTTTTAGATGGATGGCTTAGAGAATCATCAACAATTCAAACAGACTCATATTTTTATATGTTGTTTGATTTACAAAGTGAGAAAGTGAACTCCATTATTCTAAAACCTGTTATGGAAAATATTATTAGCCTCTATGAAAAAGAAGGTATACTCTCTTTTTTAAAAACATTATTTGATAAATTTTCTATTAAAAATCAGGAAGAAAATGAACAATATCATAGCGCTTTGTATATTAAAGATATGTATTTATGTAATGGTCTGAGACTGTTAATTCTATTGAATAAATATCAGAGCGATAGAAAGGATTTTGTTTCAAAAGAAGATTATGAGACTTTTAATTCTAAAATAGGAGATGGTATTCCTTATATGACGATAGATTCAGGGATAGAGCTATTTGGTGAAGAAAAATTTGCGAATATGTTTTCTTGGCTTTCAAATCAAGTTGAGTTTATTAATAATATTTATGCAACTACAAAGAACTTGAAAACCAAAAAGCGAAAGGTATCTAGTATTATAGAGGAACTATAAGTATCCTTTTAATTATATTTTAAGATCGGAGCAATCCGGTCTTTTTCTTTGTCTTCTTACTTATCACAAGATTGTGATAGTTTACATCTTTATAACAAAGGGATAAAAGGGCTTGATTGTTTTGCTCACTCAGTATAAAATATAAACCTAAAAATGAAAGAGGTTTTGAAAATGAATGAAAGACAAATGAAAACGCTGGGTTGGATTGCAACTTTTATGTCTGTTATGATGTATGTGTCCTACATTCCACAAATCATGAACAACCTAGCGGGTCAAAAAGGGAATTTTATCCAACCCTTGGTTGCAGCCATTAACTGTAGCCTTTGGGTCTACTACGGCTTGTTCAAAAAAGAAAGAGATATTCCGCTTGCAGCAGCAAATGCACCGGGAATCATTTTCGGTCTGGTGACGGCCATCACGGCTTTGATTTAAAAGGAACAGAGGGGACTGGTTTTCAGTCTTCTTTTTCTGTTTCAGGGGAGGCTATTTGCTTTTTTCGAGAGGATAATTTTTAAAAAAACTATCTGATTAACTAAAATAGTAGAATAGTATCATTATTCCGCAGTATTTCACAAGTAAAGGTCTGGATATTGGAGTATAATATAAGTAAATGAAGTAGTAAAATAAGAAAGTGAGTAGAGATATGACAGAAAAATTGACTTTTCCAGATGGATTTTTATGGGGCGGAGCGACCGCTGCGAACCAATGTGAAGGTGCCTATGATGTTGATGGTAGAGGTCTTGCAAATGTCGATGTGGTGCCGATTGGTGCGGATCGTTTCCCGATTATTGCTGGTAAGAAAAAGATGTTTGACTTTGAGGATGGCTATTTCTATCCGGCAAAAGAGTCCATTGATATGTACCACCATTTTAAAGAAGATATTGCGCTTTTTGGCGAAATGGGCTTTAAGACTTATCGGATCTCCATTGCTTGGTCTCGGATTTTTCCAAAGGGAGATGAGCTAGAACCTAACGAAGCAGGCTTGAAATTTTACGAAGATCTCTTTAAGGAATGCCACAAGTATGGCATCGAGCCTCTGGTGACCATCACCCACTTTGACTGTCCTATGCACTTGATTGAGGAATACGGAGGCTGGCGCAGCCGCAAAATGCTGGAATTTTACGAGCGTCTCTGCCGCACTCTTTTTACCCGCTACAAGGGGCTAGTCAAATACTGGTTGACTTTCAATGAAATCAATATGATTCTCCATGCACCGTTTATGGGAGCAGGACTTTACTTTGAAGAAGGGGAAAATGAAGAGCAGGTCAAATACCAAGCAGCTCATCATGAATTGGTAGCGTCAGCTATTGCGACCAAGTTGGCACATGAGATTGACCCTGAAAATAAGGTTGGCTGCATGCTGGCAGCTGGTCAGTATTATCCAAATACAGCCAATCCAGCAGATTACTGGGCAGCTTTGCAGGAAGATCGAGAAAGCTATTTCTTCATTGATGTCCAGTCCAGAGGAGAATATCCAAACTATGCTAAGAAGAAATGGGAGCGTCTGGGTATTGAAGTTGAAATGACAAAAGAAGACCTAGACTTGCTCAAGACCTATACGGTGGATTTCATTTCCTTCTCTTATTATTCCAGCCGGGTGGCTTCTGGTGATCCAAAGGTCAATGAAAAAACTGCCGGAAATATCTTTGCCTCGCTTAAGAATCCTTACCTAGAAGCTTCTGAGTGGGGCTGGCAGATTGACCCGCTGGGCTTGCGAATTACTCTTAACGTCATCTGGGATCGCTATCAAAAACCCATGTTTATCGTGGAAAACGGTCTGGGAGCAGTTGATACACCGGATGAAAATGGCTATGTCGAAGATGACTACCGCATTGACTACCTAGCTGCCCATATCAAGGCGATGCGTGATGCAATCAATGTAGACGGCGTAGAACTTCTAGGATACACCACTTGGGGCTGTATCGACCTAGTGTCAGCCGGTACTGGCGAGATGAAAAAACGTTATGGCTTCATCTATGTTGACCGTGACAACGATGGAAACGGCACACTTAAACGTTCCAGGAAGAAATCCTTTGACTGGTATAAAGAAGTCATTGCGACTAATGGGGCAAGTGTGAAATAGAGCAATTGGGGCGTGAGACAAAATTTAAAATCATTTTAATCGGCTCTCTTATTTCAAGAATTCGGTGAAAGTGGGGCAGAAATCAGTAGCTTCGTAGAAACTTGATTTCGTCATTCCACTCTCTTTTTTGCTTTCCGTTGACTTCCGTCTTTTTCCTTGTTACACTATGGATAAGAGATTTTGCTGGAAATGGATGTAATATGGCTACTATTTTAATCATCGAAGATAATAACGATATTCATGATATTTTAAAAGATTTGTTTCAAGCTGAACATAGAGTTTTTTCAGCATATTCTGGAACGGAAGGACTTCTTGTTTTTGCGCAGGAAAAGATTGATTTGGTGCTGTTGGATATTATGCTGCCAGGGAAAAACGGTGATCAGGTCTTGGCAGAAATTCGCAAAAGCAGTCAGATTCCGGTGGTCATGCTGACAGCTTTGGGTGAGAAATCGCTGGTCAGTCAATATTTGTTGGATGGTGCCAATGACTATATTGTCAAACCGTTCGATCTGGATGAGGTTTTTGCACGTGTGACCGTGCAGCTTCGTAACCACCTTTTACAAGAGCAAGCAACAGAAATTCAAGGGATAAAAAATATCCGTCTTTCACCAGACACATTTGAAGTGGTCAATGGAGAAAAGCGAGTTCGTTTAGGCAAGAAAGAGTATCAGATACTTCAAACCTTGCTTCATCATCCGAAGAAAATTTACACAAAAGAAGAACTGTTTGAGTTGATTTGGGAAGAGGCATATTTTCCGGGAGATAATACGCTCAACACTCATCTAAGCAATCTTCGTAAGAAATTGGCACAAGTAGATGATTCGGAAGAATATATCGAAACGATTTGGGGACTGGGTGTACGGCTTAAGGAGGACTGAGAATGCTTGAATTTATACTAATTATGTTCATCGGTCTGCTCGGGGTCTTGCTCGTGCGTTATCATGTTGCGGTTCGTAATTTTTCACAGCAGATTCGTGAGAAACGGGAAACTGGTAGTCAGATACGCTTAACACCTCAATATCATGGTCAAACAATTATTGAGGTGGCAAATGAAGTGGAAAAACTCTTTCAAGAAGTAGAACAAACACGTTTTATTGCTCGCCAGGAGAAGAAAACTTTGGATATGGCTATTAGCAATATTGCTCACGATATTCGCACACCCTTGACCATCGCTAGCGGTTATACCCAACAGCTTATAAAGGAAAAAGAAGAAAATAAACAGCTGTTGAAAATTGCGACCAATCTGTCCGTTGTTTCCAATCGTTTGGAAGCGCTCATGGAATATCGTCGTCTTATGGAAGGGGCTGTTCGGCCGCAGTTTCGACAAATAGATATTTCCAAACTGGTTGCAAAGCAAATGCTTCCTTTTTATGATGCCTTTCAAAAGCAAGGAATTGAATTGCAAGTAAATTTGCAGGAGGGGTTAGTAATAAAGACAGATCCAGAAATTTTGGAGCGAATTGTCCAAAATATGTTGAGCAATGTCCTCAAGCATGGAAAGGAAACTGCCCAGCTATCTTTAATCCGAAAAGATGCGGCTATTCTTTTAAGTGTAAAAAATATAGTCCGTCAGCCAATTCAGCATTTGGAAAAATTAACCAATCGCTTTTATTCTGAAAATCTCTCTAGCACGGAAGAATCCTCTGGTTTAGGACTTTATATCACTCAACAACTGGTAGATATTCTTGGCGGTGATTTAACCATGAAAGCTGAAGGAGAATGGTTTGGATTGCTTATCCGTTTGTGAATATTTTATACAAAAAAACAGCTAATCATTTGACTAGCTGTTTTCTTTTGTTATAAATCTTTTCTTTTAAACACTTGCAAACCACTAAATGCAAAAAGAAGTGTGATGAGAAGAGCGATGGTTATGGTTTTGAAGACCATATCCTGTTTAGAAACCATGTCAAAATAGAATTGCATGTTCAAGTATTTTAACCAGTCAATATCTGGATAAAAGGCAGTTGGCAGACTTAGCAGGGAAACACCGATCAAATAAGTGAAAATAGCAGCTATAATAGAGTTGGTAGCATACAGTACGAAAGAAACAAGGCTGACCCAAGCTAGGGTACAAATAAATTGAACTCCTATCGTAATGAGAAAATTAGAAAGAAAATGTTTGGGTGCGGTTCCCATACCATTGATGAGCGTAGCTGGAATAAATGAGGAATAGGTTAGAATCAATTGAAGTACGATGAGAGTTGCCAGAACAAGGAATTTAGATAAATAGAATTCTGGCCGTGAAATACCACTAGTAATAGAATTTTTATATAATTTCTGAGTGAGATCAATTCCAATCAATAAAACAACAAGGATAATAATAAAAATAATGGTATTACTAAGATTATCAGAGGTTTTAGTGATAGCCTCAAAGCCAGTCCAGCCTCCGTTATCACCCAGTTTTTCAAAAGCTTTTGTATCTGTATGAACTCCGATACTTCCCACAACACCGTAGAGCACACCTAATAAGAGTGTGATGATAAAAAGGATTTCTGTAATCCAAAAACCTTTTGAACGAAAAAGACGATAAAAGTCTGCTTGAATAATATGAAACATGATAAACCTCCCTCTATTCTACTAGATCTGTAAAGTATTTTTCTAAATCTTGACGAGCATAGTAGATTTCATTGATAGCAATATTCGCCTTTCCTAGCTCTTGAATAATCTTGTTGATTTCATGCGAATGAGTAAAAATATGCAGCTCGTCTGTTGCATTTACAACTTTGAGGCGGTAGCCTAGTTGATCGTGAAGAATTTTGCTTGCTTCAGCAAGATTATTTGTTTTCAAAACGATATAATCTTCATTTTCTTCTTCAAATTCTGCTTTCGTGATTTCTTTGATAAGTTGACCGTTTTCGATAATGCCGAATTTTGTAGCAACTAGGTATAGCTCGCTTAAAATATGACTGGAAATGATGAAGGTCATATTTAATTCTTCATTGAGACGTTGCACCAACTGGCGGAATTCTTTGATTCCGACAGGGTCAAGCCCGTTAATCGGTTCATCCAAAATCATCAAATCTGGTTTTGACAGAAGAGCAATGGCAATGCCCAAGCGCTGTTTCATTCCAAGAGAAAAATCTCGGAATTTTTTCTTGCCAGTATTGGTCAAGCCCACGTAAGAGAGAGTTTCTTGGATAACCTTATCCGCATTTGGGATATGCCGTATCTTGCAACAATAGTTTAAGTTTTCATAGGCCGTCAAGTGATTGTAAGCAGCGGGTGCTTCAATGACAGAACCAACTCGCTTGAGAGCGTGCGTCCATTCGGAGTTATTAGAAGAGCCAAAGAGAGCGACCGTACCGCTATTGGGCTGAATCAGCTGGGTAATCACTTTGATAAGCGTTGTCTTACCAGCTCCATTTTTCCCAATTAGCCCGTAAATTTCTCCTTGCTTCACAGTGAGACTGACATCATCCAAAGCGAGTTGTTGTCCAAATCTCTTGCTGATGTGTTTCACATTTACAACAGTTTCCATAACATGACCTCCATTTTTTCTATCGTAGAGTTCTCCCTCTTTTCACTATTTAGTATACAAAATGCTTGTCAAATAAGTCTCAAGCAATTCTCAAATATTTCTAAAATTTAAAAAATCTGAGAAAACCTCAGATTTCACAATTTTGTAGGATAAATCTTTCAATCATAGTGGCCATTTCTTGAGGATGGTCTGTGTTAAGTGTATGATTTCCACCTGAAAGTGTCACAAAATCTGCTTGGGGTAAAGCTGCAGCTAATTTTTTAGAGGAAGGCAGGTTAGGCCAATCTTTGCTGCCACAGATGATGAGGCTGGGAAGTTGTATTGCACTTAATTGACTTGATAAATCTAAATTTTTCAAGTCTTTTAACAGGCCAACAAAAGATTTTTTATGAAGCCCCTCTTTTTTGAATAGGGAGTCTGGTAGGCAAGAGAAGATAACCAGCTGGAGTTTATAGAGTAGATTGGAGCTTAGTTTATATTGAGTTCCTGATAAAACGAGTGCTTGGAGCTGAGGAAATTGTTGCCCCACCTTTAAGGCAAGAGTTCCACCGAGGGACAATCCAACTAGAACAAATGGTTCGTTGATGGCTTGAAGTTCCTGACAAAGGTGTTGTTCTAGCTGAGAGACTGTAATGATGTTGTTATTTGTGTAAAAGAGGTCTAAAGCCTCGGTGTCATATTGTGGCAGAAGTTCACGGACTTTATCCCAAGAGTGTTTATCCTGTCCAAGACCGTGTAAAAAAATGATTTTCATGAGTGATTCCTTTTTATTTTCAACAAAAGAAATGGGAACGATTGTAAGAGTAAACCTATTAAAATCTATCATAAATTGGATTACTTGATATCATTATAGCATAAAGAAGGTGCTTGTGTTGCGATAGAATTAGACGATGACCGACTTTAAGTGGATAAAAAGACCTTCTAAAAAATAAAATTGATTGTAGTGTTTTTTGTATCAAATTCCTACTTTGGGATAAAAAGGGTTAGATTGATAAGGAGGAAAATCAAGAAGCAAGCAAGGGTAGTGCTTTTTGGTGTTTCTAAATGTCGGTAATAGCTTCGTTTGACAGTCTCATCAAAGCCGTGTGCATACATAGCTTCTACATAGGAATCTCGCCAGTTGAAAGCGATAAAAATTGCTTTGATATAAAAGATTGGCGACCAGAAATGTAAGGTTTTGCCTCGCAAAAGACTGGCTTCGCGAACAGCTTGGATTTCTTTTTGAATAACTGGAATAGCGTTTAAGACAACGAGCAGCCCGTAGGTAAAATGACCCGGAAGTCCTTTTTGATGCCAGTAGCGCAAGAGTTGATTGAGATTGACGCCGTATAAAAAGGTCATTCCCAGAGCTGCTAAAGCAAAAGAACGTGTAAAAAGAACAATCGCTTGACTTTTGTCACCGTGAAGCTGAATAGCCCAGAAATTTGCTAACGCCGGAAGTAATGGCAGAAGGAACACCCAGAGAATACCCCACCATTTCCTAATATAAATAAGGTAGATGAGTGTTCCTGCGACAATAGCGCAGTTGAGCCATGTTGAGCGGACAAAGGAGATTTCTAACGTCAAGGCAATGAGAAGGAGCAAGAGTGCTAGGACATTTGTTTCTTCTTTTTTCATAGCGCTCTCCTTTCTGTCAACCCGTGAGACGTCAACTCTACCAAATAATCACTAATACCGTCTAATGGCTCTAAGCGATGAGAAATGATAATAAAGCTCTGTTGTGCAGCTTTTTCTCTGATCCAATTAGCAAAAAAATCACAGGCTTTTTTATCTAAGCCAGTAAAGGGTTCGTCCATGAGTATGACAGGAGTTTCCAAGGACAGGATAGCCAGTAACTGAATGATTTTTTTCTGTCCGCCGCTCAAGTGGAAAAGACCAGAATCCATTTTGTCCTCTAAGCCAAATAAATCCAGGGCTTCTTGTACCTTTGCTTGGTTTTCATTGGAAAGAGAGGGCAGGTTTAATTCCTCTGCAGGGGTCGTCCGAATGAATTGCTTTTCAGCATCTTGAACAACAGCAGTAATATGGCGATATAACTTCTTGTTCTTCTTAATTTTTCGGCCCTGATAACGCATGCTGCCTTTGTATTTTTGCAATTGCAAAATGGCACGAAAGAGAGTGGACTTGCCGGCACCGTTAGACCCGATGAGAGTCGTAACACCTTGCTGAAAAGTAAAATCCTCAATCGCAAAAAGTATTTTTGAGTCAAATTGACAGGAAACGTGCTGTAATTGTAAGAGAGGATTTCGCTGGGTATTTTCGCATGCCAGCTGATAGCTTGGGAGTTCCTTTTTTAAAAGAGCTACATCTCGTTCAAAAAGTTCCCCATTTTTTAACTCAACAAGGTGGTCAACGCAGTCAGCATAGAGGCTACGATCATGGTCACATAAAATAACAGTCTTCCCCATTTTTGTCAAATCCGCTAACAGATGAATCAAGCGCTTGCGTGCCTCTTGATCGACAGAAGCAAAGGGCTCGTCCAATAGAATAATCTGCGAGTCCATAGCCAACAGAACCGCCAGAGAGACTTGTTGCTTTTCTCCACCAGATAGGGTCAGAAAGTCCCGATGAAGCAAGTGATCTACTTTGCCAAGAGCAATCGCATGCTGGATTTTTCCATCAATCTGGTCAGCAGGTATCTGGAGATTTTCCAACGTAAAAATCAATTCTTCATAGAGAGTTGGCATGGTGAATTGACGGCTTGGATTTTGAAACATCATACTGAGGTAGGTGACTCGTTCATGAATAGATAAATGAGATAATAGTGTATCACCTAGTTTTACCTCTCCAGAGAAGTCTAGTTCGTTGAAATTCGTTAAAATCCGAAAAAGAGTTGATTTGCCAGCACCGGTATCACCAATCAGGAGCGTCATTTTTCCTGTTTCAAAGGCGAAGGTTAAATCTTTAAAGACATCTCTAAAATAAATGTGCTCTAATGTTAGTTTCATCTTATTTACCAGCAGCTTGGTTAATCTTGTCGTAAAGATTCATAATAATTTTGACTAGAACGGCGCAGAAAAAGAATACAGAAAGGAAGCGGACAACAAGCAATGCTAAGACAAAACCGGGGTTAAAAGCATAGTAACCAATTTTGAAATATTCATAGGCAAAGCTCAAAAGGGTCGTACCAATTGCGCTGTAAGTAAGTGACAACCAATCATAGCGTTTGTATCTGGTCGCAGCAAACCCAAGCTCGCTACCAAATCCTTGTATGAAGCCAGAAATCAAGGTGCTCGTGCCAAATTGGCTACCATATAGTACCTCTGCGAGGGCTGCAAGCACTTCTCCAATCGTGGCGCTACCAGTTTTGCGAATGAGTATAGCTGACATAGGAGCTGCCATGCACCAAAGTCCGAACAAGACTTCATTGGCGAAAGGCTCCAAACCTGCTGGCGCTAAAATAGCTGTCAAAATATTGTAAAGAAAACCTGAACCGACAAAAATCCCACCGAAAAGAATAGCTAAAAGAGCTAAGAGGATAACATCTCGTAAACTCCATTTTTCAAACATAAAAAAACTCCTTCTAACAAAGCAGATGAGGAGTTTTAGCGCGACAAAATAAAATCTAATCACATAAATGATTAGAACGGTTTGGTCTTTCTTATACATTTCCCTGCGGCAGCATTAACTGCATCAGGTTCCATGGGTATAATCTCAGCCTCAGCACCCCAAATGTTCTTTGCTTTTTATTATGTTGCTATTCTAACATCTATTTTAAAAAATAGCAAGCAAAGGATTTTCAAAAATTTTGATGTATGCGGCTGCCATAGCCTTAAACTATATCAAATCATAAAATGTTAAACGACACGCGATGAAATCAACGTTTAATATATATTTAGAATCTTGCCATAGTTTTTAACTATAGCAAACTCCTAGAAATTCCAATTATACAGAGCTTAGATTTTCTGTTAAGATAGTGTCAACAAGAAATTTTGGAGGATGACTATGTCAACTACGATTATTGGCTTCCCGCGTTTGGGAGAATTCCGCGAATTAAAATTCACTACTGAAAAATACTTTAGGAATGAAATTTCAGCTCAAGAGCTCCTGGCTGCTGCCAAGGACCTGCGCGCCAAGCACTGGAATATCGTCAAAGAGCACGGGATTACTGAAGTGCCGTCCAACGATTTTTCTCACTATGATAACGTTTTGGATGCTGCCTTCCTCTTTAACGTAGTGCCGTCCTCTGTTCAGGGCTTGGACCTGTCTGATTTGGAGCGTTATTTTTCCCTGGCCCGCGGCTACCAAGGGAAAAAAGGGGACGTCCGTGCCCTGCCCATGAAAAAATGGTTTAACACCAACTACCATTACATCGTTCCAAAGTTTGAAAAAGACACCCAGGTCAAACTGGCCGGTCACAAGATTTTTGACGAATACCAGGAAGCCAAGGAACTGGGCCTGGATACCCGTCCGGTCCTGGTAGGTCCCTTTACCCTTCTGCAGCTGTCCGACTTTGAAGAAGGGGTAGAGGCTGCCCAGTTTGTGGCTGCCATGGCCAAGGTCTATCAGGAAGTCTTTGCCAAATTGGCCGACCTAGGAGCTGAGCGCATCCAGCTGGATGAGCCAAGCCTGGTCAAGGACCTGTCCGCCGAAGAGAGGGACCTCTTCCTTGATCTCTACAGGAAAATCCTGGCTGACAAGAAGGGACTGGAAGTCCTGATTCAGACCTACTTCGGCGATGTTCGGGATATCTACTCTGATTTGATCGAACTGCCGGTAGACGCTATCGGTCTGGACTTCGTCGAAGGCAAGAAAAACCTGGAGCTGGTCAAGTCCGGCTTCCCGGCCGACAAGACCCTCTATGTCGGGATTGTCAACGGTAAGAATATCTGGTGCAATAATTATGAAAAGAGCCTGGCTGTCCTGGAGCAGGTTCCGGCTGAAAAGCTTGTGCTGACCAGCTCTTGCTCCCTCCTGCATGTACCTTTCACCACAGCCAATGAAGACTTTGAAGAAGCTATCCTCAAGCACTTTGCCTTTGCGGCTGAGAAGTTGAATGAGCTTCGGGACCTAGATGCCATCCGCAATGGTGGCGGAGCAGAAGCCCTGGCTGCCAATAAGGAACTCTTTGCGACAGAGCGTGTCGGTCAAAATGCTGAATTGGCAACTCGTATCGCTGGATTGACAGATGCAGACTATACTCGTCTGCCGACCTTCGCAGAACGCGAAGCCATTCAGAAAGAAGCCTTCAAACTGCCGGCCCTTCCGACGACAACCATCGGTTCCTTCCCTCAGACCAAGGAAGTTCGGGCCAAGCGCCTGGCCTTCCGCAAGGGAGAACTGTCCCAGGAAGACTATGACAAGTTCCTGGCTGAGCAGGTTGACGAATGGATCAAGTGGCAGGAAGAAGTTGGTTTTGATGTTCTGGTTCACGGGGAATTTGAGCGTAATGACATGGTAGAATACTTCGGTCAAAACCTGTCCGGCTACCTCTTCTCCAAGAACGGTTGGGTGCAGTCCTACGGTATGCGTGGGGTGAAACCGCCGATTATCTGGGGCGATGTAACCCGCCTCAACCCGATTACTGTTAAATGGTCCAGCTATGCTCAAAGCCGGACTGACAAGCCGGTTAAGGGAATGCTGACGGGACCTGTAACTATCCTCAACTGGTCCTTCCCACGGGAAGATATTTCCATCAAGGACTCTACCCTGCAGATTGCTCTGGCCATCAAGGACGAAGTTCTGGACCTGGAAGCTGCCGGCGTTAAGATTATCCAAATCGATGAAGCTGCCCTGCGTGAAAAGCTGCCGCTCCGTCGCAGCGACTGGTATGAAGATTATCTGGACTGGGCTATTCCGGCCTTCCGTCTGGTCCACTCTACCGTTGCACCGGATACGCAGATCCATACCCACATGTGCTACTCAGAGTTTACCGATATCATCCCGGCCATTGACAACATGGATGCGGATGTTATCTCCTTTGAGGCCAGCCGCTCCAACCTGGAAATCCTGGATGAGCTCAAGGCCAAGAACTTCCAGACAGAAGTGGGACCTGGAGTTTACGATATCCACTCTCCTCGTGTACCAAATGAAGAGGAAATCGACCACACCATCGAAGCCATCCTGACCAAGGTGCCGAGCCGCAAGCTCTGGATCAATCCTGACTGCGGCCTGAAAACGCGTGGTATTACTGAAACCAAGGCCAGCCTGGTCCGCCTGGTAGAGGCAGCCAAGGCAGCGCGTGAAAAACTTTAATCAAAAAATAAGAGCTGACAGAAGGGTGGACCTGCCCCTGCCCTTGCTGTCTTATACTCGTCGAAAATCAACATGATACTTTGCCAGTTTCAACAGTCCAGTGGACTGTTGAAAGTTGCGGATAAAAGGAATGCAGTTCCTGTCAAAAACTGTCTGGGAGACTGTGAGAGGTTGCAAATAGAGAAAGCGAAGCTTTTCTCTTATGTAACTCCAGTACTTTTGATGCAAACTAGGTTTGCTTTATCTGCAACCTCGCCTCGCTTTCGCGTCTAATTTTGATTTTCATTGAGTATTAGTAAAGGAATTGTAAAACATGTCTAGCCCAAGTCCGTCTCTCTCTTTTGAAGTATTTCCTCCCAATCCAGCAGTAGGCAATGAAAAGATTATGGTGGCCCTGAAGGAAATGCAGGATCTGGTGCCTCATTTCATCAGTGTTACAGCGAGTAATAATAAGTTCAATATTGAAGAAACGACGGTGCGTCTGGCGGACTTTATCCGCAATGACCTGCACATCCCGACCATTGCTCACCTGCCTGCGGTTTATCTGACTAAGGAAATGGTTACAGAAACTCTGACAGCACTTGATAAGGTAGGTGTTCATAAAGTATTGGCGCTTCGAGGAGATATTTTTCCAAATATGGAGCCAAAGAAAGATTTTACCTATGCGACGGATTTGATTGAGTATATTAAGGAACAGGCACCGCATTTTGAAATTATTGGTGCTTGCTATCCAGAAGGGCATCCGGACTCGCCCAATCAAATCTCAGATATCCAAAATCTCAAAAAGAAGGTGGATGCCGGCTGTTCCAGTCTTTTAACACAACTTTTCTTTGATAATGAGAGCTTTTACGATTTTCAAGATAAATGTATCTTAGCAGGGATTGAAGTGCCCATCCATGCAGGGATTATGCCGATTTTAAACAGAAATCAGGTTCTTCGTTTGCTCAAAACCTGTGAAAACATTTATTTACCACGAAAATTTTGCTCTATTCTAGATAAATATGAACACGATCCAGAGTCGCTCAGAGCAGCAGGATTAGCTTATGCGATTGACCAAATTGTTGACTTAGTCACTCAAGATGTGGCAGGCGTTCATTTATATACGATGAACAATTCCGATACTGCTCATCGAATTTATCAAGCGACGCATACATTTTTTGATAAGTAAGCATGTCCTGATTTGTTTTGGGAACAGGATGTTCTGACCTTTGTTGTTCTGCAGTTGCAGCTAGAAACCTTGAAAGAGTGCTGAAAATGCGCTCTTTTTGGTTTTCTGATAGATAGGAAATATTAAATAATGGAAGAATAGTATCATTATCTCTGACTATTCTACAAGAAAAGGGTTTCAAAAAATAGTATAATAGAAGTGATCAAAGAATGAGGTGAATGAAATGACAGAAAAACGGTTTCCGAAGGGCTTTTTATGGGGTGGTGCGACTGCTGCCAATCAGTATGAAGGTGGCTGAAATTTAGGTGGGCGTGGTCCGGCTACATCTGGTACAGCTAAAGCAGTGCGACCTGAAGAACGTCAAAATTTAGAAGGTTTCTCTGCGCCCATGACCAAAGCAAAAGTAGAAGCTGCTCTTAATGACAAGGAAGGACTCTACCCTAAGCGCTGGGGCTCTGACTTTTATCATCGTTACAAGGAAGACATCGCCCTCTTTGCGGAAATGGGCTTCAAGACTTTCCGTCTGTCTATTGCTTGGAGCCGGATTTTTCCCAAGGGAGATGAAACCCAGCCTAATGAAGAAGGCTTGGCTTTCTATGACGCAGTTTTTGATGAACTCAATAAATATGGCATTGAACCTTTGGTGACGTTGTCACACTATGAGACACCGATTCATTTGGCATTAGAGTACGGTGGCTGGAAGGATCGCCGAGTTATTGGCTTTTTCGAGCGCTATGTGCGGACAGTTTTTGAACGTTATAAAAATAAGGTGAAATATTGGCTGACGTTTAATGAAATCAATATTATGGGCATTTCTGGCTATGTTGGCGGCGGACTGCTTTTTGAAGACGGGAAACAAAATTTCCAAGACTTGTATCAAGCAGCACATCACCAGTTTGTAGCTAGCAGTTTAGCAGTCAAAGCAGCGCGAGAAATCAACCCAGACTTCAAAGTCGGTATGATGCTTGCTCGTATGCAAGCTTATGCGGCTACCTGCAATCCTTTGGATGTCATGGAGGAGATTCAGAAAGATCATGAAAATCTTTTCTTCTCGGATGTACAAGTCAGAGGGAAATACCCAAGTTATGCTCAACGCTTTTTCAAACAAAATGGTATTGAATTGCAGATAGAAGATGGTGACTTGGAGCTTCTAGCACAATACCCAGTTGATTTCATGTCCTTTAGTTATTATATGTCCTCTATGGTACGCGCTCAAGAGGAAGTATCTGGTGAAAAGACTGCCGGTAATTTCTCAATGGGAGAGAAAAATCCTTATCTAGAAGCATCTGATTGGGGTTGGCAAATTGACCTGGTGGGTCTGCGCATTACCCTCAATAAGCTCTATGACCGCTATCAAGTGCCACTTTTCATCGTGGAAAATGGTCTGGGAGCGTTGGATAAGGTAGAAGCAGATGGTGCTATTCATGACAACTATCGAATCGATTATCTCAAGGCGCATATTAAGCAAATGTACGAAGCGATTGAGGACGGAGTGGAGCTTATGGGTTACACGCCTTGGGGCTGTATTGACTTGGTGTCTGCTTCTACTTCTGAGATGAGCAAGCGCTATGGATTTATCTATGTGGATGCAGATGATGAAGGAAATGGAAGTTATGACCGCTCCCGCAAGGATTCCTTCTTCTGGTACCAGAAAGTGATTGAAACAAACGGGGCAGCAGCCTTAGAAGAATAGAAAGGTCAACAGATGAGCAGAAAAATTATCTTTTTAGATGTAGACGGAACTTTGGTGGATTATGACAATCGCATTCCAGAATCTGCTATTCAGGCTATTCGTCAGGCGCGGGAAAATGGGCATCTGATCTATGTCTGTACGGGACGTAGTAAGGTGGAAATGCCTCAGGAAATCTGGGATATTGGTCTGGACGGTATGATTGGCGGGAATGGTTCTTATGTGGAGCATGAAGGCCAGGTTATTATGCATCAGCTGATTCCTTTAGAAGTGGAAAAGAGAGTTGTAGACTGGTTGCATGAGAGAGGATTGGAATTTTATTTAGAAAGTAACAACGGTCTCTTTGCTAGTGAACATTTTCGTGACGCAGCACGTCCGGTCATGAAACTTTATGCCAAGAAAAAAGGCAAAACAGATGCGGAAGTTGAACATCAAGAGGTTGAAGATGTGATGCACGGCATGGTCTTTGGTGGCGAGCTTTACCGAGATGATCTGAATAAAATCAGCTTTATTCTCACTTCTTATCAGGATCACTTGGACTCTAAGGAAGCTTTTCCAGAGCTCAAGGCTGGTACATGGGGTGGTCGTGGAGAGGAAGCTCTCTTTGGCGATCTAGGAGTTAAGGATATTACGAAGGCACATGCGATTGATGTACTGCTAGAGCATTTGGGGGCAAAAAAAGAAGATACAATTGCTTTTGGAGATGCCAAGATTGACATTCCGATGTTGGAATATTGTCAAATTGGGGTTTCTATGGGCAATGGCGGCCCAGCAATATTAGCCATGGCGGATATGGTGACAGATGATGTGGCCGAGGACGGTCTCTACAATGCCTTTGAAAAATTAGAACTTCTTTAGAGGAATATTTTATGACAAAAACACTTTATTTGATGCGACACGGACAAACTTTATTCAATAAGCGGCATCGGATTCAAGGCTGGTGTGACGCCCCTTTGACGGACTTAGGAGTGTATCAGGCTCAGGTGGCTAGGCAATATTTTAAAAATGCAGGAATTACGTTTGATGCGGCTTACAGCTCAACATCTGAGCGAGCTTGCGATACTTTAGAAATTGTTACAAATGGTAGTCTTCCTTATCAGCGAGTTAAAGGCCTCAAGGAATGGAATTTTGGAACCTTTGAAGGAGAAAGTGAAGACCTCAATCCTCCTTTGCCATATGAAGATTTTTTTGTGACCTATGGTGGCGAATCTCAAGACCAAGTTCGAGAGCGCACGGCTGCAACCATCCTACAGCTCATGCAAGAAACGAAAGGCAAGTCTGTTCTCATGGTATCTCACGGTGGTGCTATGGCCAACTTTGCACGTGCTTGGGAAGACAACTGGCAGCTGGATAATCTAGGACACATGACCAACTGTGGTATTTTGAAGTTTTCTTTTGAAGATGACCAATTTTACCTGGAAGAGGCGGTTGGTCATGACTTTAGCGGCTGGGAGGAAGCGTAAATGAAAGATTTATATTTGATGCGGCATGGACAGACTTTTTTCAATCAAGAAGGGCTGGTGCAAGGAGTGTGTGATTCACCGCTGACTGATTTAGGTATAGAGCAAGCCAAGCAAGCGCGAGCTTTTTTCGAGAAAAATGGCATTGAATTTGGCGGTATCTACTCTTCCACTCAAGAGAGGGCTTCTGATACCTTGGAAATTGTGACTGGTCGAACAGATTACACCCGTCTCAAGGGGGTGAAAGAGTGGAATTTTGGACTTTTTGAAGCTCAGCCAGAAAGATTGCAGCCCAAGTTTCGAGCTGGTGCGGTGTCTTTTGAAGATTTATACGTGCCTTATGGGGGTGAAGATGTGGCTCAAGTAGGAGAACGCATGCTGACCTCTCTGACAGAAGTCATGAAAAAAACGCCTGCTGTTGAGAATCCAACATTGGTCGTCAGTCACGGTGGCGCTATGTGGGCTTTTTATCTAAAAGTAGGCTATTTGCCTGATCCTAATATTTATTTCAGTAACTGTGCCATTTGTCATTACCAATATGAAAATGACCAGTTTCTGCTTCGAAAAGTTATTGACCCATTGGCTAAAACGGTCTATGACTTGTAACGGCAACTTACTTATTATCGCTTAATCTCTTATAGAGAAAATAGCATAGAGTGACTGTTTAATAGTTGAATAAAAGAAAGAAAATGATGACCAAAACCATCATTTTCTTTCTTTTTATATGTAATTTTCAAATTTCCTTTTTCTGTAGGTGATTGCATTAGTAAACTATCCTGAGCTCAAGTATTTTACGAAAAATCTCGAAGAATTTTTCGAGATCTGCAATATTATAAAAGCTATTCTTCTGTCACCCACACGCTTCTGGTGAAGATCATGGAGAGTAGGGCTAATCCAGCAAGTCCTACTCCTACGTACCAGTAGGGGAGGTCCATTGTGGTGGAGCGTCCAGACAGGTTGACAATGCCACGAAAGAGAACGCCAGTAGCAATGGTTGCAACCGCAGAATTCCAAAGATTGAGACTGAGCCGTGAAAGATTAGGAATCATTTTTTGGAAAATCAGAAGCACCACTCCTCCTATTAGTGGCACTCCAAAGAGATAATGCATATAAACTGAAGTCTCACCAAAGCTGAAGTGCTCGTAAATACGACTAAAAATGAAGAAAAATATTGTGATTAAGGCATAGACAACGGCTGTCTTTTTGAACCGTTTCTTGCTTGCTTTAGTAACCGATGTAGACAATGTCACTCACCGCCCTTTCTGAAATTGTTCCGTTTGTTGTTGGTTTATTGATGACCTTACCATTGAAGTAAAGAGTAGACGATCCTCCTCCGTCAAGGTTATAAGCTGTTTTCACCCCGTAAGATTTCATAACTTCTGCGAGTTCATAGAGAGAAAGTCCCGCGCTTTCTGAAGTTCGACCGTCTGATACAATGATAATATAGTGATTTTTTTTAATCATTCCAATAGCTGTACGCGGATTGGAAGACATGGATTGCCCCACTTCCGAATTGCTTGAAACAGCAATCTTACCGTTTTCAACCAAAGTTGGACCAAAAGCGAGAAGGTTTACAACACCTTTTTTAACCAAGTCATCAGCAGAAACATCATTTTCGTAAACAATTCCGAAGCTCCCATCTTTATAAATTGCTAAGTCACTGTTGCTAGCATCTTCTCGTACGGTATTTCGATAGACAACACTGTTACGGATGACATAGCCAGTCGTGTTGGCTCCGTAGTAATCTCCGTTGATAGCAAGAATGGCATTGTTATTGGCTGCTGTGACAGAAGTCTTAGCAGTCACGTTATTTCCATAAGTATTTTGCGCTAGAGCGGTTTTGAGATATTCAGGCGAGCTGACCGTAATATCTGCAATGTACACTTTCGTGTTGCTGACGGTTTTTGTAGTAATCTTTACTGAAATATTATCGTCTTTATAGCTCGTATCAGTCGTTGTAGCATTTGTTGTGGCTTTAGCAGCAGTTGTACTTGTCGAGCTTGAAGAAGATTTTACAGTTGTAATAGACTCTGACAAGACAAAGGTTTTTAGCATTGAATAGGTAAATGATCCTGTTAGCAAAATACCAAAGAGACTAGCATAAGCATAGGATTTTTTAAATAATTTCATAATAAGGTATGAGTCCTTTCCTTGAAAATAATTTTTTTTTGCACGAGCCAAGATAGGCAAAAGAGCAACGCTCCGACAATGATTTTAACAATCAGCAAATTGAGACCGAAGATGGCATAAAAGAGTCTAATCAAAAGGGTGTCAAGGATAAACAGGCCCAAGGCTAAACCGAAATAACCAGTCCCTGTTTTGGCGACACTGTCTTTATTTTTAAAGACCAGTTTTTTATTTGCGGAATAATTGAAAATCGAGCTCGTGACACGAGCCACTCCGTTTGCCAGTAAAATTTTGAGACTAGTTGGTACCGCAGCAAGCACCAAAAGGGCTAGCGCATAGACGATATAGTCAACCAAAAAACTACTAATTGAAGAAAGAGCAAATTTAAACATATCTTTATAAATCATAAGCCCATCTCGTACCGGTCTAAAGTGAGAAGCTTGATTGTCATTGATATAAACCGTCTCAATTGGAACTTCAATGATAGGGTATTCTTTGGAAGCAGCTAGTAACATATTCATTTCATATTCATAACGCTGCCCTTCAACCTTCAACATAAATGGAATTATGTTGGTTGTAAATCCGCGAAGTCCTGTTTGGGTGTCTGTCACGGAAACACCAGTCTGTTGCTTAAACAGAAATCGTGTTAATTTATTTCCAAAAGCCGAACGTAAAGGAATGTTGCCAGAAAAAGATCGAGTTCCCAAAATCAACCGATTAGGGTTTTCTTGAGCCTTTTTGCTCACTCGGAAAATATCCCAAAGTTTGTGTTGACCGTCTGCATCAGCTGTGACCACTGCCCCATATTGACCTAAGGAATCAATATAAGAAAAAGCTGTTTTCAGCGCTTGCCCTTTCCCTTGATTTGTTGTATGGCATAGAATAGTAGCATATTTCTGTGCTTCTCGAAAAATGGAATCATCGTTAGCTGGACTGCCGTCATTTACCACGATGATTTGCAGCGAGCTCTTTTCCTTCACCTTTTGCAACAAATGAATAAGATGAAGGTCAGGTCTGTATGCGGGAATGACTAAATAGTTCATGCGTTTACTCCTTTCTTAGAAAAGTGATAGGAAATTTACACAACAGTATATAGAGCATAGCTTAAAACTAACTGATATCAGCTTTTTTTAAGGTTTTGAAGTGGAATGGGTAATGGAGTATAGGAAAAAACTGTGCTTTTTACAAAAACAAAAATCGAATTTTTCTTGCTATTTCCCAGAATGTTTAGTATAATAGTTATTCGTGAGAAAACCTCACTTACCCCTTGCAATGTCTGGGGGTCATTAGACCAAAAGGAGGAAAAATCAATGGCTAAATACGAAATTCTTTATATTATTCGTCCAAACATTGAAGAAGAAGCAAAAAACGCTTTGGTAGCACGCTTTGACTCTATCCTGACTGACAACGGTGCAACTGTTGTTGAATCAAAAGACTGGGAAAAACGTCGTCTTGCATACGAAATCCAAGATTTCCGTGAAGGACTTTACCACATCGTGAACGTTGAAGCTGAAGATGCTGTCGCTTTGAATGAATTTGACCGTCTTTCAAAAATCAACGCTGACATTCTTCGTCACATGATCGTCAAACTTGACGCATAAGAAGGGTTACTATGATAAATAACGTTGTACTTGTGGGTCGTATGACCCGAGATGCCGAACTTCGCTATACTCCGCAAAATCAAGCGGTCGCAACTTTTACTCTTGCTGTCAATCGCAACTTTAAAAATCAAAGTGGCGAGAGAGAAGCAGATTTTATCAACGTTGTGATTTGGCGTCAGCAGGCAGAAAATCTTGCAAATTGGGCTAAAAAAGGAGCACTCATCGGAATTACTGGTCGTATTCAGACACGTAACTACGAAAATCAGCAAGGTCAACGTGTCTATGTGACAGAAGTGGTAGCTGATAATTTCCAATTGTTAGAAAGCCGTGCCAGCCGTGAAGGTCAATCTTCTGGTAGCTATACTTCTAATAACTTCGGAAATTCATCTTCCAATTTTGGGAACTCAACTTCTGTTAACCAAGTACCTAACTTTTCTCGTGATGAAAATCCATTTGGCAATACCAATCCAATGGATATCTCAGATGACGATCTACCATTTTAATGGACAAACAGAATAAATATATAAAGGAGAAAGAACATGGCTCAACAACGTCGTGGCGGATTTAAACGCCGTAAAAAAGTTGATTACATCGCAGCAAACAAGATTGAATATGTTGATTACAAAGATACTGAGCTTCTTAGCCGTTTCGTTTCAGAACGTGGGAAAATCCTTCCTCGTCGTGTAACAGGAACTTCAGCTAAAAACCAACGTAAAGTAACAACAGCTATCAAACGCGCTCGCGTAATGGCTTTGATGCCTTTCGTAAACGAAGACTAAAATATAAAAATGAGCATGAATTTCATAAAATCATGCTCATTTTTTAAAACTCAATCAGCAACTAAATAGGTTGCTTTTCTTATGCTCAAAATTGTTTGAAACGGTTACTAAAAATATTTATCAGATCTTATTCAAAACATCCACCTGTTGAAACAAAGTGGATGCTCAAATAAAAATATGACTAAAGTTGTCTTGGTGCGGTTAAAGCACTGCGGATATTGAATTTCTTTTTGAGATAGAAACGAAGTGCTAAGGTTCCTCCGCCGAATACTAGGATAAATAAATTTGGTAGTTTTGGATTTAAAACTGCTGGCAACAGGAAGGTTGTTCCGTAAAGAACAACAGCCCACAAAATCGTAGCAGCTGAAATGATAAGAAGCGATTTGAAAAATGGTGGTTTTTGACTTTGGTCTTGGTCAGCATAATAAAAACGGTAAATAAAGTAGTACATTCCGTAAAATACGAGTGCCCCCACCGCGCTACCAAGTACAATCGTCACAACGCCATAATTGCTAGGATTTTTGGAGAATAAGTTAACACTACTATTTAAAATAGCAAACAAACTAAAGACAAATAAGAAAGCATCCATAATCATAA
The DNA here is from genome assembly GCF_031142795.1 of Streptococcus sp. IsoGale021. NCBI lineage: Bacteria > Bacillati > Bacillota > Bacilli > Lactobacillales > Streptococcaceae > Streptococcus > Streptococcus sp. IsoGale021. Next base: position 12,421 of record NZ_JAKZJH010000001.1, on the reverse strand, counting down.
GATAAGGGTTGGTATTTTCTTGGACGGTCTGAGCTTCTTTTTGTTTTGCTTCTGAGAAATTTGCTGCCCAAACAGTTGGTGCTCCATAAAGTCCGCGAGCGGTGATGCCTTTTGCTTGATTTTCAAGGATTGTTGGGATAATCTCCTCTAGCAAGGCTTTGATTTCTTCGTCTGTTTTTCCGTCTTTGATGAGTTGGTGAGTTGCGATACGGACAAATTCTTGATTCTTTTTGCTTAATTTATCCAAAGAAACTTGTGTCATAAGATCTCCTTTTAATTAGAATAATTTTTTGTGAATAAGGTAAACAGTCAGGGAAACACTTATCGCAAAGGCGATAAAAATAATAATCCAAAAAGCGTGAGGTTCCCCGTTGAGCGGTAAGTCATTGTTTTTGAAGTTCATTCCATAGGCTGAGAAAATCATAGTTGGAATGGACATGACAATCGTCACCAAAGCCAGAGCTTTCATGATGTTATTTTGATTATTTGAAATGATAGAAGCAAATGTATCGGTCATGCTGTGCAAGATATTTCCATAAATATCTGCCATCTCAATCGCCTGCTGGGTCTCGATGAGTGTATCTTCCAGCAAGTCCTCATCTTCCAAATATTTCTTAATATTGCTTGTAGCGCTGGTCAATTTTTTAATCACGCGCTCATTGGTTTTCAAGGAAGCTTTGAAATAGACAATCGTTTTTTCAAGCTCCATGAGTTCAATCAATTCTTCATTGCGAGTGGACTTGTGCAGTTGACTTTCAATCTGCTCACTCTTGCGGTCAATAGAGCGCAACGCTGTCAGATAAAGCTCGGCATTGCGGTATAGAATTTGGAAAATAAAGCGAGAACGCATAAATGTATAGAAATTACGTAACCGTCGATTGATAAAAATATCCAATAAAGGAAGTTTTTCCAAACAGGTAGTAATAATCGCATCTTCGGTAATAATAATCCCTAGAGGGATGGTTACATAGTAAGTCTGATTATTTCGCTCCTCTGTAATTGGAACATCCACAATAATCAAGGTATATTCATCTTCGATGGTAACACGAGACATTTCCTCTGCGTCAAGGGGTGCTCGTAAGTCCGTAATATCAATGTCAAAGGCGTTGGCAATCTCAGTAGACTCACTTTGAGAAGGGTTGACTAAATTGATCCAAGTCCCCGACTCAAGCGTATCAATTTCTTTAAGTTCAGTTGTTGTTGATAGAAAGACTTGTTTCATGTTTTCCTCCTTCAGTTATTTGCACACCGTACTATTATACTATAAAATTCCGAGTTTTTGGGTAAAAGATTGTAGAAAATTTTGTTATAATAAAAAGAAGTTTAAAATAAAGTGTGGTAAGAATGCAGGATAAAATTATCATTCATGGAGCACGAGCTCATAATTTAAAAAATATTGATGTCACAATTCCGCGAGACAAGCTGGTTGTCGTGACTGGTTTGTCTGGTTCAGGCAAATCTAGCTTAGCTTTTGACACTCTCTATGCAGAGGGGCAACGTCGCTATGTAGAAAGTTTGTCTGCCTATGCCCGCCAATTTTTGGGCAATATGGAAAAACCAGACGTGGACTCAATTGACGGACTTAGTCCAGCCATTTCTATTGATCAAAAAACGACCAGCAAGAATCCGCGGTCAACAGTCGGAACAGCTACAGAAATCAATGATTACCTCCGTTTGCTCTATGCGCGTGTGGGAACTCCATATTGTATCAATGGGCATGGAGCCATTAAAGCTTCTTCTGTAGAACAAATCGTCAATCAAGTTTTGGAATTACCCGAACGTCAGCGGTTGCAAATTCTAGCGCCAGTTATCCGTAAGAAAAAAGGGCAACACAAGACAATTTTTGAGAAAATTCAAAAAGACGGATACGTACGTATGCGCGTGGACGGAGATATTTATGATGTCACAGAAGTTCCAGAGCTTTCTAAAACAAAAAAGCACGATATCGAAGTAGTGGTAGACCGGATTGTTATTAAGGACGGTGTACGCAGTCGGTTATTTGATTCGATTGAAGCAGCCTTAAGAATTGCAGACGGTTATGTGGTAATTGACACGATGGATGGCAAGGAATTACTCTTTTCCGAGCATTATGCTTGTCCAGTCTGTGGCTTTACGGTACCTGAGTTGGAGCCTCGTCTCTTTTCTTTTAATGCCCCATTTGGCTCTTGTCCTGATTGTGACGGTCTGGGTGTGAAACTGGAAGTAGACTTGGATATGGTGGTTCCTGACAGTAGTAAAACCTTGCGGGAAGGCGCCTTAGCTCCATGGAATCCTATTTCTTCAAATTATTATCCTCAAATGCTAGAACAGGCAATGACGGAATTTGGTATTGATATGGATAAGCCATTTGAGGACCTGACAGAAGACGAGCGGCAGCTGATTTTCTTTGGCTCTGAAGGACGAGAATTTCATTTTCATTATGAAAATGAATTCGGTGGCGTGCGAGATATCGACATTCCTTTTGAAGGAGTGGTAACCAATATAAACCGTCGCTACCATGAGACCAATAGTGATTTCACCCGTACCCAGATGCGGCTTTATATGAATGAGCTGACGTGTGCAAGCTGCCATGGTTATCGACTGAATCCACAGGCCTTGTCTGTTAAAGTGGGGGGTGAAGGTGGTCTCAATATTGGTCAAGTGTCTGATTTGTCTATTACAGATCATTTAGAATTACTTTCTCATCTGACTTTGACTGAAAATGAAGTGGCCATTGCAACACCGATTATCAAAGAAATCCGCGATCGCTTGACTTTTCTTCATAATGTCGGACTTAATTATCTAACTCTGTCTCGGTCTGCGGGAACATTGTCGGGTGGGGAGAGTCAGCGGATCCGCTTGGCGACTCAAATCGGCTCTAATCTCAGCGGTGTTCTTTATATCTTAGATGAGCCTTCTATCGGTCTTCATCAGCGGGATAACAATCGCTTGATTGCCAGTCTCAAAAAAATGCGTGATTTGGGTAATACCCTCATTGTGGTTGAACATGATGAGGACACCATGCGTGAAGCTGATTGGTTGATTGATGTTGGACCTGGAGCAGGTGTTTTCGGTGGCGAAATTGTTGCGGCAGGCACGCCTGATCAAGTTGCGAAAAACAAAAAATCCATTACAGGTCAATACTTGTCAGGTAAACGCAAGATTGAAGTTCCGCTAGAACGCCGAGTTGGAAATGGGCGCTTTATTGAAATCACAGGTGCGCAAGAGCACAATTTGCAAAATATCACAGCTCGTTTCCCTCTAGGAAAATTCATTGCTGTGACGGGGGTTTCTGGTTCCGGAAAGTCTACTCTGGTTAATTCGATTTTGAAAAAGGCGATTGCGCAAAAGCTCAATCGAAATTCAGATAAACCAGGGAAATTTAAAAAGATTTCAGGCATTGAGCATATCGATCGTTTGATTGATATTGACCAAAGCCCGATTGGACGGACTCCTCGCTCCAATCCTGCTACTTATACTGGGGTTTTTGATGATATTCGTGACCTTTTTGCCAAGACCAATGAAGCCAAAATTCGCGGTTATAAAAAGGGGCGCTTTAGTTTCAATGTCAAGGGTGGACGTTGTGAAGCCTGCTCTGGAGACGGGATTATCAAAATTGAGATGCATTTTCTACCAGATGTCTACGTTCCTTGTGAAGTTTGTCACGGCACTCGCTACAATAGTGAAACTCTGGAAGTGCATTATAAGGATAAGAATATCGCACAAGTTTTGGATATGACAGTCAATGACGCAGTCGAATTCTTCAAACATATTCCGAAAATCGAGCGCAAATTACAAACGATTAAAGACGTAGGACTAGGATATGTAACGTTAGGACAACCAGCCACAACTCTTTCTGGCGGGGAGGCTCAGCGGATGAAACTAGCCAGCGAACTTCACAAGCGCTCAACAGGTAAGTCTTTCTATATCCTAGACGAGCCGACCACGGGGCTGCATTCCGAAGACATTGCCAAGCTCCTTCATGTGCTATCACGCTTTGTGGACGATGGCAATACAGTCCTCGTCATTGAGCACAATCTGGACGTCATTAAGACGGCTGATCACATCATTGACCTTGGACCAGAAGGTGGTATTGGCGGAGGTACTATTATTGCTACTGGTACACCAGAAGAAGTAGCTGCAAACTCTGCTAGCTATACTGGCCAGTATCTAAAAGGAAAGTTAAAATAAGATTTAAAAGACTCTGCTTTTTTAGGCAGAGTCTTTTTTATAATAGATTACGAATTTTTTCTTTTATAAATGGGTTAAAAGAATAGTGTTTATCCAGATATTCTAGGAGTGCTTGAGCAGACTCAGAAATGCGTTCGTAACCTTGCAAAAAGTGAGGCAATTGCTTGGCTTCCTTTGGATAACCTTCTTCAAATCGTCTGTTGGTATTAAAGATATCTATAAAATTAGATTGAGAAGTTGTTTCCAAACTGATTAGTTCAGTCCAAAGCTTGACGGATCTGTTTTGGATGAAATCATAAGCAGCTAATTTTTCGCCTCGCTGATAGCGATCTAGCCCTAAATATAGATTACATGAAATTTCTCCCAACAGCCATTCACGGTCTCTGTTTTCTTTTGATGGCAGTCTTTGTGGCTGACAGATTGTTTCATCAAAACCGACCTCCTTCCAGATAATCTTGCCTTCAGCGAAGGGAATGTTTACTAGTTCATGAGCTTCAAAGACAGCAAATTCACAAAAAACATCATCTTCAAATAGAACTTTATGTCCGTCCACTGTATTTTGGTAGTGAAATGCAATTGGTTCTAGCTTACTTAACCAGGTTAGGTCTTGGATATAGAGCTGCTTGTAGCCATCTTTTACAATAACAAAGAAGTCTAAATCTGAGTACTAATCCAATCGTTCTCTTTCTGTTCCGCAAGAACCAAGTGCTAGCAAAGCTAGTGCTTGGTTCGAATCTTTTAGAGACTGACCAATTTCATCTAGTCTTTGTAACAGTAATTCTGTTTTATTCATATCGTTACCTCATCATTTCTTGTTTAACAAAAATTATACATTTAGCGCTTTCAAATGTCAATTTCATCTAATCCTAACTATATAGATTGTATTATTTTCGGTATTTTTTTGCTATAATAAATTGAATCATTTTACGGAGGAATTTTTATGTTATCAAGAGTAAATAAATTAGAAGCAGCACTTGCGCAAACGGATTGTGATGCTGTCCTTGTGACCAATCTTAAAAATATCTATTATCTGACGAGTTTTAGCGGAACTGAAGCAACTGTTTTTATCAGCAAGAATCGCCGAATTTTTCTGACCGACTCACGCTATACCTTGATTGCCAAAGGTGTGGTCAAAGGATTTGATATTATTGAAACGCGTGATGCTTTGTCAGAAATTGCGAAGATCATTGCAGATGATAAAATAAAGACTATTGGATTTGATGACGAAATTTCTTATCATTCTTTCAAAACTCTCGAAGAACTTTTTTCAGATTATAAGCTGACAGCAATGACTGCTTTCATTGAAAATCTACGCATGATCAAAGATGAAGGAGAAATTGCCACGATTCGAAAAGCTTGTCAAATTTCTGACCAAGCCTTTCTAGATGTCTTGGATTTTATCAAGCCGGGGCAAACAACGGAGCTACAAGTTATGAACTTTTTAGATGCTCGCATGCGGCAACTGGGCGCGTCGGGAGCCTCTTTTGACTTTATTATTGCATCAGGTTATCGCTCTGCTATGCCGCATGGAGTAGCTAGCGAGAAGGTCATTCAAACAGGTGAAACCTTGACAATGGATTTCGGTTGTTATTATAATCACTATGTTAGCGATATGACACGAACCATTCATGTTGGTCATGTGACGGATGAGGAGCGCGAGATTTACGATATTGTATTACGGAGCAACCAAGCTCTGATTGAAGCGGCGAAAGCTGGTATGAGTCGTATTGAGTTTGATCAAGTACCGCGCAAAGTGATTAACGATGCAGGTTACGGACAATATTTCACGCATGGAATTGGACACGGAATTGGTCTTGATATTCATGAGATTCCTTATTTTGGGAAATCCTCTGAGCCGATTGAAGCAGGTATGGTCTTAACAGATGAGCCAGGTATTTATTTGGACGGAAAATACGGTGTGCGGATCGAAGATGACATTCTCATCACAGACACAGGTTGTGAGCTTTTAACGCTTGCGCCAAAAGAGTTAATTGTTATTTGAGAATTGTCAATGTTTATGATAAAATAAAGAGAAATCTATTTTAAAAGAGGTAATAATAATGATTGAAGCAAGTAAGCTGAAAGCTGGTATGACGTTTGAAACAACGGACGGAAAATTGATTCGTGTCCTTGAAGCAAGCCACCATAAACCAGGTAAAGGGAATACTGTTATGCGTATGAAATTACGGGATGTACGCACAGGTTCGACTTTTGACACAACTTACCGTCCTGAAGAAAAATTTGAACAAGCAATTATTGAAACGCGCCCAGCACAATACTTATACCAAATGGATGACACAGCTTATTTCATGGATACAGAGTCATTTGAGCAATATGAAATCCCAGTAGCGAATGTAGAGCAAGAATTGAAATTTATCCTTGAAAATTCAGAAGTGAAAATTCAATTCTACGGAAGCGAAGTTATCGGTGTTACGGTTCCAACGACTGTAGAATTAGTCGTAACAGACACACAACCTTCTATTAAAGGAGCAACGGTAACAGGTTCTGGTAAGCCAGCTACTCTTGAAACAGGTCTTGTGGTCAACGTACCGGACTTTATCGAAGTTGGGCAAAAATTGATTATCAATACGCAAGAAGGAACTTACATTTCTCGTGCATAATTTATGCTAAGAACTAGAAGTTCTTAAATTACTATCAAACTCAGACTGAGAGCCTGACAAATATTATGCAGACTCCTTGAATGTCTTTGTGTCTTAAGAAAGGACAAGTTATGGCAACTGAACAATTAGGCGAAATCGTTATCGCACCACGTGTCTTAGAAAAAATTATTGCCATTGCAACGGCTAAAGTGGACGGTGTTTACTCTTTCGCAAATAAAAGCATGTCTGACAGTCTTGCAAAACGTTCTTTAGGACGTGGCGTCTATCTTCATACCGCCAGTGATGGCGAAGTAACTGTTGACATTTATTTATACTTAGAATACGGTGTAGGGGTGCCAGCAGTAGCTGTTGCTATTCAAAAAGCCGTTAAAAGTGCTGTTTCTGATATGGCAGAAGTTGAATTATCCGCAGTAAACATCCATGTAGCGGGTATTGTGCCTGAAAAAACACCAAAACCAGATTTAAAAGATTTGTTCGATGAGGATTTCCTCAATGACTGATGTACAACTGGAAGCAAGAAGAGAACTACGTGAACGTGCATTTCAAGCATTAATGAGTTTGGAATATGAAAAAGACATTGTAGAAGCGTGTCGTTTTGCATATCTCTATGATAAAGATATGACAAACGATTCTGATGTGGAAATTCCAGCCTTTTTATTGAACCTCGTCACGGGTGTTGAACAGTCTAAAAACGAGTTGGATGACAAGCTTAGCCAGTACCTAAAAGAAGGTTGGACTTTGGAACGTCTTACATTGGTAGAAAAAAATATTCTTCGCTTGGGATTGTTTGAGATGACAGAGTTTGATACACCTCAACTAGTCGCAATCAATGAAGCAATTGAGCTATCTAAAAAATTCTCAGATGAAAAATCGAGCAAGTTTATCAATGGCATTTTGAGTAAATTTGTTATAGAATAACTTTTAAGAAGAAATGAACATAGAATTGAGAGGACGAATTTCGTTCTCTCTTTTTCAATTTTTTTCGCTGAACAGTTTCAGAAAACCTCTGAAGTGACAGGAATGTTGCTCACGAGACCCAGAAGAGATGCACTAAGATAAAAAATAGATAGAAGAAAACCAAAGGTTTCTCCTTCATACTATCCTTAAAAGGTAAGAGCAAGGAAGGAGAAGGAAATGGAGTTCAAGGAGTTGTACGACAAAGTGAGAGGGATCGTACTGAAGTGTCGCCGGGAATATTATGTCCACCTGTGGGAGTTAAGTGATTGGGACCAAGAAGGGATGCTGGTCTTATATGAGTTGGTGAGTCGCTATCCGCAGCTGGTAGAGACAGAAAGTCAGCTCTATGTTTACTATAAGACCAAGTTCCGCAATCACATCAAGGACATCCTCCGCAAACAAGAAAGCCAAAAGCGCAAACTAGACCGTCAAGCTTATGAAGAAGTGAGCGAGATAGGTCACAAGCTCAGCCTAAAAGAACTGTATTTGGATGAATTGGTGATTCTCCGAGACCAACTAAAGAGCTATCAAGCTCAACTGAGCCCAGAGAAACAGGAGCAGTACGAGCGCTTACTAGCCGATGAACGGTTCAAAGGCCGCCAAGCCATGATTCGAGAATTAAGAGCCTACTTAAAGGACTATAGCGATTAAGATAAGTCAGAACTTTTCCCTTTTTAAAGGTCATTTTCATTTTGCTACCTCTAGAAGATTTAATTCACTTTTTTTCATTTTCCTCTTGACATGAAACGCGTTCCAGATTGTACAATGAAGTCAAGCTAGCGAAGAAATAAGATTTGAACTCGGAGTGGAGCGCAAATCCATAAAGAAAAGGAGAGAAAAATCATGCAAACAAGAACGATTAAACGTATTTTTACTGATATGGATGGGACGCTTTTAAATTCAAAGGGGCAAGTTTCCGAAAGGAATGCCAGATGCATTCGCAGAGCAGCCATTCCGATTACGATGGTCTCTGCGCGTGCGCCAATGGAGATGCGTGAGGCTATTGAATTGTTGGGTTTGCAAGGTCCGCAAGTGGGCTTTAATGGTGGTTTAATTTATGAGGTTGTCAATCATCAAATTCGTCCGCTGCACACCAAGGTTATTTTCAAGCAGACCGCATCAACGATTTTACAGGCTGTGCGGCAGCATTTTCCACAGGTCAGTCTCAGTTATTATGACTTGAATCATTGGTATTGTGATACAATAGATGAAGGAATTCGTTACGAATACGACTTGACTCATCAGGCACCGACTCAAGTTCATGATGAAGATTGTTTTCTTTCAGCTTGTGATAATCTTTTTAAAATCATGATGATTAGCTTTGAAGAGGAAGAAATGCAAGATTTGCAGGCTTATCTAAATAGTCTAGGACTAACTAGTGTTACAATTCTGCGTTCTGGTCGATTTTATTTAGAAATCACCAGCAAAGAAGCTCGAAAATCATCAGGGATTGATTACATTAGCCGGAAAGAAAATCTAAAAAAAGAAGAAACAGCTGCCTTTGGTGACGGTCACAATGACATTCCGATGCTAGAAATGGTTGGTTTTCCGATTGTTATGGCCAATGCCTTTAAGGATGTGAAGGCACATGCTTTTAAAATTACCAAAAGTAACGATGAGGACGGAGTTAGTTACGGAATTCACAGGTATCTCGTCAGTTCATCTTGAAAATCAGAAAGGAACTCGATGACCAATATTCGAGAAATAGCGAAGTTGAGTGGCTATTCGGTGTCCAGTGTGTCGCGCGTGCTTAACAATCATCCATATGTATCAGACGAGGCACGGGAGAAAATCCTGCAAATTGTCAGAGAACTGGACTATACTCCAAATCTAGTCGCAAAAGAACTGAGTTTGGGCAATACTTATAAAGTGGGTGTAGTCATTCCTCATGTGCGTTACACTTATTTTACCAAGCTCATCAACGGTATGTTGGATCAAGCGCAGAGAAGTGCCTATAATTTGCTGCTTTTGCCGTCTCAGTATGACAAAGAACTAGAGATTCAGTACCTGGAACAATTGCGAGGTCAGGCTTTTGATCATTTGATTTTCACCTCACGAAGCATAGATTTAGAAACCATTGCTTCCTATGCTAAGTACGGAAATATTGTCTGCTTAGAAAAGGTAAACCATTCTCAACTGAGTAGTATCTATGTGGATCGCAAATCAGCTTGCAGAGAGGCTTTTCGCTGGTTGAAAGAACTAGGTTATCAACATTTAGCCCTTATTTTCACTCGTAAAGACAAGCGCAGTTCTACCTATCGGATGGTCAAAGAAGCTTATGATGAGGTCTATGGATTGGAGCATACTCCGGTGATTATCGAAGGGGTTGCTATAGAAGAAGACGCTTATCAGAAAGCTTCTGAATTGTGAAAACACCCAGAGATAGATTGTATTTTTTCAAATGGGGATGACATGGCAGCTGGATTTATGCGGGCTTACGAAGAAGCTAGGAAACAGCTCCCTTTCATCATGGGGCAAGAAAACATGCTGGCCGGACGCTCTTGGGTCTCTCTACCATTGACAACAAATCCTATCAGTTGGGTCAGAAAAGTTTCAAGCAGGTTTTATCTGAAGAGAAAAAAACCATTGTGCTCAAATCAGAGTTTATCCAGCGATAAGAGACTTGTTATTTTTCAAATTAGCTTACTTATTTAATAAAGAAGAAGAGTTTGGAACAAAAAGATTTCAATTTTTAAAAATCTTAATTATTAAGCCCTTCAAATCTATAATTAAATGCGACAAGCGAACAAAGCAGAATTCTGATTATCAGAAAACTAGTTTTGTTCGCTTTTTATATTTGATGTTGGACTTTTGTCCCATCCTCTTTTTTACTGAAATTTTTCTAAACAGAAAATATTGACAAGAAAAAGTATACAATGTATACTAATAAAGTAGACATTGTATACTTTTTGAGGGAAAAAATGAAACGAAATACGGCAGAGTTAAAGGAAAGATTGATCCAGACGGGGATTAAAGAGATTGAAGATCATGGTATCGACCAGCTATCACTGAGGACTGTCGCTAAATCCTGCGGTGTTACTCACGGCACCCCTTACCGGCATTTTGAAAGTAAGGAAAACTATTTAAAAGTTGTTTTAAAGCGCCTTTCTGTTTTTCTCAACCAAGAAATCCAAAAAGAGATCGATTGGAAGGCTTCTGCGCGGAATCAACTGGCCCAAATGGGCTTTAACTTTATCATCTTTGCGAAGGCTTACCCCTATTTCTTTGAAGCCCTCTTCATTAAATTTCCTTTTAAGTATATGAAAGTCACTCAGGATACTATTTCGCTGGATTCTGATTTGCCAGGATTCGCTGCATTTAAACGGATTGTTTTAGAGCTTCGTAAGGAGGAAGGCTTTACCAACAGCGAAGCTGAAACACTGTTTCATTTTTGGAGTTTTATTTCAGGTCTTGCTGTTTTGGCGAACAGTCCCATTGGACGTGACCTTGACAACAAAGCCATTCAGACTAACATTGAGCAAATGCTTGATATCTATATAAAAGGAGAACAGTCATGAAAATCTTAATTATTTTTACTCATCCAAACCCTCAAAGTTTTGACGGTGCTATTCTCAAGCAAGTCCAAACCAATCTTTCTGAAGCGCATTCTGTCAAAACCTTAGATTTATATGCTGAACAGTTTAATCCAATCTTACGATTTGATGAAAATCAAAAACGCCGCGATTTGGCTAAGGTTCCTGAAATGGAAAAATACCGTGATCTTGTCACTTGGGCAGACCACCTAATCTTCATTTTCCCGATTTGGTGGAGCGGAATGCCGGCTATGCTCAAAGGATTTATTGACCGAGTATTTGTAGCTGATTTCGCTTATTCTTATAAAAAAGTCGGTCTTGAAGGGCACTTACAAGGAAAATCTGCTTGGATTATCACCACCCATAATACGCCGGCCTTTGTGCTGCCTTTTATTCAGGATTATGGTAAAGTCCTGAAAAATCAAATTTTAAAAATCTGCGCTGTCGCACCGGTTAAGCTAACACAATTAACAAATGTTGAAAAAATTTCTGATGAACAGCGCCAGCAATTCTTAGAAACCATCACTCAAACAGCCCGTCGTATTTAAAATAAGGATGATTGTAAAGCAGAAATAGTACGATACAGCTGAAAACTAGCTTAATAATCCATTTCTTATGAAACATTTCTTGAAAACCTGCGTAAAACTGCTATAATGGAAGTGGAAAAATTAAGGAGGTGTCACGATGGAATATAAGGAAGTGGAATGCAGGCTAGTGGATCATGGAATCAGAGAGTATAAAAAATTTAAAGGAATCAAGATTTATAGTAACAGCCGTTTTTCTGAAGATAGGAAAAAAATAATCTATCAAACGATTTATCTGACACCCAAGAAGAACCTTGTCTACTATCAAAGAGAAGATCTCAACTATGATTCAGAGTGGTGGCTCAGAAAGCATAAGGATCTACCATTCTACCATCAGCAAGAGGCAGATACGGTTTTCAAAATTTGCCAAGCTTTTGCTGAGTTAAGCTCTTACCTAGACAAATCTACTATCAACAAGTTGGAGCAAAAGTTAGCGGCAGGTGCTTTTATTGAAACCTTGAATATTTAACTTTACAGACAGCCAGTCTTTACGGACTGGTTTTTTTGTATGAAGTCAGTTGCATTGTTTCATAGGACATTTGTCCATTTTTGTTAT